>DATJRY010000010.1 GCA_035504415.1 Candidatus Sulfotelmatobacter sp.
TCTCGACCTCGGTCATTACGAGCGCTTCATCGACGAGGCGCTCACGCGCGACAACAACGTCACGACCGGGCAGATCTACAAGTCGGTGATCGAAAAAGAGCGGCGCGGCGACTATCTCGGCGCGACCGTGCAGGTGATCCCGCACATCACCAACGAGATCAAGGCGCACGTCACCCGCGTCGCCGAGCGCAGCGGCGCGGAAGTCTGCATCGTCGAGGTCGGCGGTACCGTCGGCGACATCGAGTCGCTGCCGTTCCTCGAAGCGATCCGTCAGGTCAAGCAGATGGTGGGCGAGGAGAACGTCATGTTCGTCCACCTCACGCTGCTGCCGCACCTGGGCGCCGCCGACGAGCTCAAGACCAAGCCGACGCAGCACTCGGTGCGCGAGCTGCGCGCGATCGGGATCACGCCCGACGCGATCGTGTTGCGGACGGGCTCGTCGGCGCCGGTCGGGATGGACCTCAAGGAAAAGATCGCGCTGTTCTGCGACGTGCAGCCCGAGAGCGTGGTCCAGAACGGCGACGCCTCGACGATCTATCAGGTCCCGCTCAACCTCGAGGCCGAAGGCCTGGCTGACATCGCGATCCGCAAGCTACGCCTGCAGACCAAGCCCCCGGAGCTCGAGTCGTGGAGCGCGATCGTCGAGCGCATCCAGAACCCGGCCAGCCGCGTGCGCGTCGCGCTGGTCGGCAAATACGTCGAGCTCAAGGACGCCTACATCTCGATCTCCGAGGCGATCGCGCACGCCGGCATCTATCACGACGCGGTGGTCGACGTCGTGCGGGTCGATTCCGAGCGGATCGAGTCCGAAGGTCTGGGCGCGCTCGACGACGTCGACGGCGTGCTGGTCGCGCCGGGCTTCGGTGCGCGCGGCGTCAAGGGCAAGCTGCTGGCGATCCAGCGCGTGCGCGAGCAGAAGATCCCGTTCTTGGGGATCTGCTTCGGGATGCAGCTGGCATGCGTCGAGTTCGCGCGCAACGTCTGCGGTTTGTCGGAAGCGATGACGACCGAGGTCGAGGAGACGACGCCCGATCCGGTCATCGACTTCATCCCCGAGCAGCGCAACCTCGATCTCAAGGGCGGCACGATGCGGCTGGGCGCCTACGCCTGCGAGCTCGAGCCGGGTTCGCTGGCGGCGCAGGCCTACGACGCGACGCAGATCAGCGAGCGCCACCGCCACCGGTACGAGTTCAACAACAAGTACAAGGCGCTCTTCGAGGAGCACGGGATGACGTTCAGCGGACACCATCCGCTCGGGCGGACCTCGCTGGTCGAGCTGGTCGAGCTGCCGCCGAACGTGCACCCGTGGTTCGTGGGCACCCAAGCGCATCCCGAGTACAAGAGCCGGCCCAACCGCCCCTCGCCGCTGTACCGCGAGTGGATCGGCGCCGCGCTCGTCCACGCGAGGGAGCGCGCGAGCGCGAACGGCGCGCTCGTGCGCCGCTGAACCCCGCCGACCTGACCGTCGTTCTGCTCACGCAGGACGAGGCGGCGCGGCTGCCGGGAACCCTGGACGCGTTGCCCGCGGGCGTGCGCGTCTTCGTGCTCGACGCGGGCTCGTCGGACCAGACGGTGCAGTTGGCCGGCGCGTGCGGCGCGTACGTCGAGCGGCGGCCGTGGTCGGGCTTCGTCGAGGCGCGCCGGTACGCGCTGGGCCGCGTCATGACGCCCTGGACGCTGATGCTCGACGCCGATGAGCGGCTCGACGCGACGCTGCGCGACGCGATCCTGGCCGCCGACGGTACGCACGTGGCCGGCTATCGGCTGCAACGGGTGACGCTGCTGTGCGGCGCGCCGATCCGCGCCGCGGGCTGGTCGAACGAACGGCTGGTGCGCCTGTTTCGCACCGACCGCGCGCGGCTGGTGCCGCACGAGAGCGGCGGCGACGTGCACGAGCGCTGGGTCGTCGACGGTTCGATCGGGGACCTGCCCGGCACGATCGTGCACGACTCGTACCCGACGCTCGACTCGTATCGCGCGAAGTTCGACCGCTACACCAGCCTCGAAGCCGGCGCGCTGACGCCCTCGCGCGGGGCGTACCTGCGCGCGCTGGTGACGTTCCCGCTGCGGTTCCTGTGGCTGCTCCTGCGCGAGGGGGGCTGGCGCGACGGCTGGCGGGGGGCATTCGTCGCTTGGCAGAGCGCGCGCTATCGCGTCGTCGTGCGCGCCAAGGCGCTGCGTCGCGCGGCGTGACCGCGCGCGCGGACGTCGCACTCGATACCCGGGAGACCTCGCATCTCTCGGTCGGCGTGCTCGCCTACGTGCGTGCGCTGCGCGGGCTGCTGCCGCGCGTCGCGCCCGACCTGCGCACCGCGTTCGTGGGGCGCGGCGACAACTTCGACCTGGCCGAGCAAGTCGGGCTCCCGCTCGCGCTGGCACGGCTGCGGCCGCGGCTGGCCCACTTTCCCGCGCCGTTCGTTCCGCGTTGGATTCCGGTGCCGTACCTGGTCACCGTCCACGACGTGATCGACCTCGAGTTCCCGCAGTACGGCAAGAAGAAAGTCGGCCCGTACTGGCGGCACCTGGTCGCGCCGGTGCTGCGCGGCGCGCGCGCCGTCATCGTCGACGACGAGCGGACCGTCGGCCCGCTGGTGCGCTACACCGGCGTCGACGCGGCGCGCGTGCGCGTCATCCCGCTCGGCGTCGACGAGCCCGAGCCGCTGCCGGGACCGGCGCTGCGCGCGCGGCGGTACGTGTTCTACGCCGGCAATCAGCGCCCGCACAAGGACTTGCCGACGCTGGTGCGCGCGTGGAGCGCGCTGCCGCCCGCGTTCGCGGTCGACCTCGTCGTCACCGGTCCCGAGAACGCGGCCCTGCGGGCGCTCGCGCACGGACCCGGCGAGCTGGTGTTCGCCGGCGAGCTCGACGCCGGCGCATTGTGGGCACACCATCGCGGCGCGGCCGCCTACGTGCACCCGGCGCTGCGTGAGGGCTTCGGGTTGCCGCTGCTCGAGGCGTTGCGGGTCGGTACGCCGGTGATCGCCGCCGACGCCGCGGTCCCGCGGGTGCTGGCCGGTGAGGTCGCGACGTTCCCGGCCGGCGACGTCGACGCGTTGACGGCCCTGCTGCGGCGCACCCTCGCCTCGTCGGCGGCACGGGCGCAGGCGTCCGCGGCGCGCGCGCGCACCGCGCACCTGACCTGGACGCGCACGGTCGAAGCGACGGCCGCCCTGTATCGCGAGCTGCTGCGATGATCCGCGTCGCGGTCGCGACGCGCGCGACGCCACGCACGTCGGCCGGGATGCGCGCGTACGCGCGCGCGCTCCTCGAACGCATCCCCGCCGTCGCGCCCGACGTCACGCTGGTCCCGGTCGGCGCACCGCCGGCCGCGCTGCCGTTCGCCTTGCGCGCCGCGCACGCGCGGCTGGCGCACCTGCCGTATTTGGAAGCGGCGCCGTTCCTCCCGCGGCCGTACGTCGCGATGGTCCACGATCTCTTGCACCTGCGCTTTCCGGCGCTCTTCTCGGCGGCGACCGCGCTGTATTGGCGCACCGTCGCCATTCCGATGTATCGCGGCGCCGCACGCCTGTTGGTGAGCGACCCGCGCGTCGCCGACGACTGCGTCCGGCTGCTGGGCGTCGCGCGCGAGCGCATTCGCGTCGTCCCGCTCGGCTACGACCCGGCCATCCTCGCCGCGCCCCCGTGGCCGGCGGCCCGGCCGTATCTCTTCTACGCCGGCAACCACCGGCCGCACAAGGATCTGGCGACGCTCTACGCCGCCTGGGCGGCGCTGCCCGACGACGTCGCGCTCGATCTCGTGCTGACCGGGCCGGACGAGCCCACCGTGCGCGCACGCTTCCATCGCGCGCGGGGAGGGATCGCGTTCGTCGGCGATCTCGACGAGGGGACGCTGGCACAGCGCTACCGCGGCGCGCTGGCCTACGTGCAGCCCTCGCTCGGCGAAGGCTTCGGGATCCCGATGCTCGAGGCGGCGGTGCTCGGCACGCCGGTCGTCGCGTCGACGGCCGCCGTCCCCGCCCCGGTCGCGCCCTACGCGCAGCGGTTCGCCGCGGGCGACGTCGCCGCGCTGACGGCCCGACTGACCGCGCTCGCGCGCGATCCCGAGGCTGCGCGCGCGCGTGCCGCCGCCGGCGCACAGGTCTTGCGAGCGTTCACCTGGGATCGATTCGCATGCGAGACGGCAGCCGTGTATCGGGAGTTCGCGTGACGGTGACGACGATCCGAGCGTTCGCGTTGGCCGCGCTGGTGGCGCTCGGCCTGGCCGCGAGTCCCCCGCTCTCGCCGACGGACCGCGCCGCGGCCTACTTCACCGCCGCCGCGAAGGACCCGGACCCGACGCGCTTCGAGACGTTCATCGCCCAGATGCCCAAGGGCGGCGACCTGCACCACCATCTGACCGGCGCCGTGTATGCCGAAAGCTACATCCGCTACGCGGTCCACGACGGCGACTGCTTCGATGCCGGCTACGCGATCGTCGCGCCGCCGTGCGATCCGGCCACGGGCCTCTCGCCCGCCTCGCGCGCGCTGACCGACTACGACTTTCGCATCCGCGTCATCGACGCGCTCTCGGTGCGCAACTACGTGCCCAGTCCGAGCGACCCGAGCATCCTAGGCCATTTCTTCGATACGTTCTACAAATTCGACCGCGTGACGAACGGCCACTGGGGTGAGATGCTGGCCGAGGTGGTGCATCGCGCCGCGATCCAGCACGTCATCTACCTCGAGACGATGCTCACGCCCGATCAGGGCGAGGCCGACGCGCTGGGCCGCAGCGTCGCGTGGACCGACGACCTGCCGACCATGCGCGCGCGGCTCGACGCGGCCGGGATGGCGCACGTCGTCGCCGACGCGCGGCGCCACCTCGACGACGCCGAACGAACGATGCGCGCGGTGCTGCGCTGCGGCACCGCGCATCCCGATCCGGGCTGCGGCGTGACCCTGCGCTACCAGAACCAGGTCCTGCGGGCGATGCCGCGGCGCGACGTGTTCGCGCAGATGCTGGCGGGGTTCGAGCTCGCCGCCGTCGACCCGCGCGTCGTCGCGCTCAACCCGGTGCAGTCGCAGGACGACGCGCGCGCGATGAGCGACTTCGAACCACAGCTGCGGATGTTCGCGTACCTGCACGCGCTCTATCCGCAGGTGCACCTCTCGATGCACGCCGGCGAGCTCGTCCCGGGGCTGGTGCCGCCGGAGTCGATGCTCGATCCCTCGCACATCCGCGACTCGATCGAGATCGGTCATGCCGAGCGGATCGGTCACGGGCTGGACGTGCTGCACGAACGCAATCCGCGCCGGCTGCTCGCCGAGATGGCGCGCCGGCACATCCTGGTCGAGGATCCGCTCTACAGCCACGAGCTGGTCAAGCCCGGCCGGCCGGGCTCGGACGTGATCCTCATCTACCTGCACGCGCACGTTCCGGTCGCGCTCGCGACCGACGACGAAGGCGTGATCCGCTCCGATCTCACCCAGAGCTTCGAGCGGGCCGTCAAGGGCTACGGACTCGACTACCGCACGCTCAAGACGCTCGTGCGCGACAGCCTCGAACACGCCTTCGTCCCCGGCACGGATCTGTGGGCGGCGCCGGAGCGGTTCACCGCGATGAACCCCGCGTGCGCGGGCACGCCGCTGCTCGACGTCCCGCCGGCGCCCCGTTGCCGCGCGCTGCTGGCTTCGAGCGAGAAAGCGCGGCTCGAGTGGCGCGAAGAAGTCGCCTTCGCGCGCTTCGAGCGGCGGTTCTGACCCAGGGACGGCGCCGCGGGTCGCGCGAACACCGGGCCATGCGCGTTTGCACGGTTCCGGTCGCCGGCCTGCTCGCCGCCGTCTTGGCAAGCGGGCCGGTTGCCGCCTTCGCCGCGCCCGCGCCGCCGCCGAAGAACGAAGAAGTCCCCGTTCGCGTGATCGCGATCGCGGTCAACGGTGAGGATCTCTCGACCGATCCCGCCCCGCGCATCGTCAACGGCCGGCTGCTCGTTCCGGTGGTGCGCATCTACGGCGCGCTCGGCATCACCGTCTCGCGCGACGGACGCACGCTGATCGCCTCGGCACCGGGAAAGCGCATCACGCTGCGCAGCGGATCGCGCGTCGCGAGCATCGACGCGCAGACGATCACGATGGATTCGCCGGCACTCGAGATCGACGGCACGACCTACGTCCCGCTGCGGTTCGTCGCCGACTCGCTGGGCGCGCAGGTGTCCTACGATCCCAAAGCCGAGCGGGTCGAGGTCGTCTCGTCGATCGTCGGCCGCACGCCGGGACTCGAGCAGCACGTCGCGGGCGGTTCGACGCAGGTGGTCGGTACCGTCAGCGCCGTCGACTTGAACTCCGCGCCGGAGTCGATCACGCTCACGCGCGGCCCGAGCGAACGCACGATCGCGGTCACCTCCGACGCGCAGATCGCGATCCAGGACGTCTCGGCGCGCACCGCGATGCCGGGCACGCTGGCCGACGTGCACGTCGGCGACGCCGCCAGCGTCATCGTGCGCAAGGACGGCCGCGTCGCGCAAGTCGTGGTGCGGTACGCCTCGCGGCAGGGCGTGATCGCCGCCGTCTCGCCCAGCGCGTTCGTGCTGCAGAGCGGGTACGTCGTCACCCCCGATACCTCGACGGTGATCACCCTCAACGGGCAGCCGGCGACGCTGGCGGCGCTCAAGGTCGGCGACAGCGTGACGGTCCGGTTGAACCCCGACACGCAGGAGAAGCGCGAGATCTTGGTCGCGCGCGCGATCCCCTCGACGCCGGGGCCGGCCGGAGCCGCGCAGATCGCCTCGTTCGACGTCGACGCCCCCGGGCCGCTGCGCGCCGGCGAGAGCTTCGGCGTGACGATGCACGGCACGCCCGGCGGCAGGGCGACGTTCGACGTCGGCTCGTACTTGACCGGGATCGCGCTCCCCGAGACCTCGCCCGGGCTCTACACGACGACGTACACGCTGCCGCCCGGTGCGAACTTCGGTCGTACCTCGGTGTACGGCCATCTGACGGTCGACGGGGTGGCGGCGCCGCGCGCCGAGGCGGCGACGCTGGTGTCGGTGACGGGGACGCCGCCGCAGATCATCGACATCGCGCCGACGTTCGGCCAAACGGTCAACAACGACCATCCATCGATCTACGCGACGTACCGTTCGCCGACGGACGTCGGCATCAACCCGTCGAGCGCGCGCATCGAGATCAACGGCCTCGACGTGACGCCCTCGTCGACCCGTACCGACCAGTTCATCATCTACAGCCCGAGCGTCGCACTCAACGGGACCGTCAACGTGAAGGTCTCCGTCGCCGACAATGCCGGCAACGTCAGCAGCCGCACCTGGACCTTCACCGTCCACACCAACACCAAGTAGCACCGAGGACCATGCCGACCGCCGAGAACTGCCTGTTCTGCAAGATCGTGCGCAAAGAGATCCCGGCGCGCGAGGAGTACCGCGACGAGCACGTCGTCGCGTTCCACGACGTGAACCCGCAAGCGCCGGTTCACGTCCTAGTGGTCCCGACCGACCACGCCGAGCACCTGAGCGCCTTCACCGGAGCGGCGGCTGACGGCACGGCCGCTCGTTTGCTCTACACCGCCTCCGAGATCGGCCGGCGGCTCGGCCCCGGCGGTTACCGGGTCGTGATCAACGAGGGGCCGGACGCGGGACAGTCGGTCTTTCACCTGCACGCGCACGTCCTGGCGGGGCGCCCACTGGGGTGGCCGCCCGGCTGAAGCGGTGGACGCCGGACCGCCCGCCGTGGTATTCTTCGTCGTCGGGCCCGCTAGACGGGCCACGAACCGGCATGTGCCGGGCGGAAGGAGGTGTTCACGTAGTATGGAGATTCGAGTCGCACCGGGCGAGACGATCGAGAGCGCTCTGCGTCGCTTCAAGAAGGCGACCCAGAAGGCCGGCGTCCTTGCCGAGGCGCGGAAGCACGAGCACTACGAGAAGCCGAGCGTCCGCCGCAAGAAGAAGAGTGCCGCCGCGCGCAAGCGCCGCAGCTGAGTGGCTTCGGCCTTGGGCCGAAGCTCACGCGTTCGGGCTTCGCCCGATCCGCAGCGCCGGCGAGAGTTCGCGGGCACGATAGCGAAGAGCGGGTCATGCAGGCCCGCTCTTCTGTTTTGCGTGACCGGTTCGAAGCCGACGGCTTCCTGGTCATCCCGAACTTCAAGTCGCCCGGCGAGGTCGCGGCGCTGCGCGCGCGGGCCGAGGAGATCGTCGAAGGCTTCGACGCGGCCGGGACGCGCGCGATCTTCACCACGCGCGACGAGAGCAAGACCAAACAGGACGAGTACTTCCTGACCTCGGGGACGACCGTGCGCTGCTTCTTCGAAGAAGAAGCGTTCGGCGCGGACGGCGAGCTGCGCCAGCCCAAGTCGCTCTCGATCAACAAGATCGGGCACGCGATGCACGACCTCGATCCGGTCTTCGCGGCGTTCTCGCACGGGCCGCGGCTCGACGCGCTGGTGCGCGAGCTGGGCGTCACGCAGCCGCAGGTCTATCAGTCGATGTACATCTTCAAGCAGCCGCACATCGGCGGCGAAGTGCGCTGGCACCAAGACGCGACGTACTTCGCCAGCGAGCCGATCACGGTGACGACGCTGTGGTTCGCGCTGGAACGCGCCGATCGCGGCAACGGCTGCTTGTGGGTCCAGCGCGGCGGCCACCACACCCCGCTGCGCGAGCAGTTCGTCGTCGACGCGAACGGCAGCCGGATGCTGCAGCTCGACCAGACGCCGTGGCCCACGCAGGACGAGGCCGAGCCGGTCGAGGTCGAGGCGGGGACGCTGGTCGTCTTCCACGGCCTGTTGCCGCACTACAGCGCGCCCAACCGCTCGTCGGTCTCGCGCCACGCCTACACCCTGCACGTCGTCGACGGCGCAGCGCGGTATTCGTCACAGAATTGGATTCAGCGGAACGCGGCGTTTCCGGTGCGGGGACTCCTTTCGACGAATTGACCGCCGGTGGCACGGGACACGCGTTGACCCCGTAGCAGGCATTCGGTACGTTTCCGCACCATTATCGATTTCTTAACATAGGCGTCGAGGGTCCACCTCGGTGTCGGGCTCGCTATTTCCGGGAGAATCTTCGTGCTACACCGCTGCCTCGCTTTTGTCGCGGCGTGCGCCATTGCCGTCGGTCTGGTAACGCAGACGGCGCTCGCGCAGCCCACGACCGCGACGCTCACCGGGACCGTCCGCTCCTCGGGCGGGGACCCGATTCCGGGCGTCACGGTCCGCCTGAGCGGCCCGGCGACCGCGTCGACGGAAACCGACGCGACGGGTTCGTTCTCGCTAACGGTTCCGCCGGGACTCTACCGGATCGACGTCAGCAAGCCGGGCTATGTCCCCTCGTCGACCGACAGTCTGCCGCTCGCGCCGGGCCCGAACGCCGCGCTCACGGTGAGCCTGGGTCAGGTATCACTGCAATCGCTGCGCACCATCGGGTCGACCTCGACCATCAGTCGCGGCAGCGGGATCGCGCTCAACACGACGGCGGCGCAGCAAGAGTTCGTCTCGGCGCAGCAGTTCGAGAATCTGGGCAACCCGCAGATCAACGACGCGCTGCAGCAATCGCCCGACGTGACGATTCAGCACATGGGCAGCCAGCCCGACACGACGATCATCGTCGGCGGCGTGCAGCCCTACGAGACGCAGGTGCTGATCGACGGCCACCCGCTGGCGCTCGGTCAGTACGGCGTGTTCGGCAGCCAATATTTCCCGTCGTGGCTCCTCGGCGGCGTCGAAGTGCAGTCCGGTCCCGGCAACACCACCCCCTTCGCGAACCTCGCGGTGGGCGGCACGGCGAACTTGCTGACGACCGGCTTCACGCAGAAGACGACGGCCTCGCTCGAACAAGGCATCGACAACTACGGCGCGCTGTTCACGCACCTGCTCGCCAGCGGTTCGTTCGACAAGCTGCAATACGTCGTCGGCGTCGGCGTCGACGGATACAACGGGCCGTACTTCCACACCCAGCAGTGCGACGTGACGCCCGCCAACGGGGGCGCCGGCGACAACATGTCCGGCAACACCGGCACCATCCAGTTCTGCGGCGACGCCAGCGGCTCGTTCTACCAGAAGGGCGAGTTGCTCAAGCTCAAATACAACTTCTCGCCGGCGACCTCGTTCGAGGTGGGCTTCATCGGCGCATGGGCCGGCTATCATCCGCAGGGCACCGTCTGGGGAACCGACCTCGGTCCGACGACGATCCAGCCGTGCATCGGCGCGGTCTGCAGCAACCCCAACTTCTCGCAGTACTTCGGTCAGACGATCAACGCGCTGGCATGGTACCCGGGCTCGGACGTGTGGAACAACCAGACGCTGTTCGACGCCGAGCTGCGCACGCAGATCGGGAGCAACGACACGCTGCTGGTCCGCCCGTACATAGGGAACCTAGCGCCGGAGATCATCAACGGGCTCGGCGAGACGCAGTACCCGATCATGTACTCGACGCCCGGCGGCGGCGCGAGCGCCGGCTTCCTGACGGCCTGCGGCAACGCATACGGCAGCACGACGAACCCCGCCGGCGGGACGACGGTCGTCAACGGCCAGACGGCATGCTACGGCAGCGAATACTCGACGTACGAGATCGACAAGCTCTACGGCACGACGTTCTCGTACCTTCACCCGTTCGGCGACAGCCTGCTCAACTTGACCTACGACTTCCACGGCCAGAGCACGTACGCATACATCAACAACCCGGCCGGCGTCTCGGTCCCGTTCTCGTCGGACCGCTATTCGACGCTCTCGCTGACGGGCAACTTGAACTTCGTGCGCAACCTGGGCCTGGATGTCGGGCTCTACGACACGCGCTACACGGTCATCGGCGTCCAACCGTTCTCGACCACCGACGCGACGCTGGTCGGCCTCGACCGCACGATCACGCGTTTCGATCCCCACGTCGCGTTGACGTTCCGGCCCGCCGGCGACATCTCGTACCGCGGCTCGTGGGGAACCTCGACGACGTTCCCGTTCATCGGCCAGCTCAGCGGTCTAGCGACCTACGAGCAGCCGGCCGCGTCGCTGGGCCCGCCGTACGAAGTCGGCGGCACGCTCACCGAGAAGAACCCCAACCTCGAGCCGGAGGTCAGCACGGGCTACGACTTCGGCGTCGACAAACGGCTGCCGAACCGCTCGCTGCTCAGCCTGGACATTCAGCAATCGGTCGTGCACAACGTCTTCGAGCAGTCGACCACCAACATTCTCTACAACGGCGAGTGCTGCGAAGGCATCTTCTCGCCGATCAACGTCGCGCGCCTGGACTTGCAGCTGGTGACGCTGAAGTACACGCACGCGCCGACCGTCGGCTTGGGCTACAGCATTTCCGCGGCCGCGGAGCGCTCGGTCCTCAACGGCGTCCCTGCGTCGATCTACTCCGAAGGCGTGGCCAGCTTCCCGGTCAACGGCGTGCAGGTCTGCGGCAACGGCGTCGCGGCGCCCGGCATCGAGACGTGCGTCCCGTACCTCAAAGGCTACGCCGACATCAACTACCGATTCCTCGACAAGACGTACTTCCATATCGGCGTCGACTACGAAGGGAAGAACAACGCGTACTTCCAGCCGCCCTTCGCGCTGGTCGACTTCTCCGCGTCGCGGCCGATCACCAAGACCGCGACGATCCAGCTCAGCGTCGAGAACCTGCTCAACACCAACAACTACCTGACGTACCTGGCGATGCCGAACGTCGGTACGCCGCTCGTCGCCGGGTCGGTCAACGCCGCGGGTCAGGAGATCCAGACCAGCTTCGTTCCGACCGCGATCCCGGCGCTGCCGCGGATCATCCGGCTCTCGGTCAAGCTCCACACCGGGAACTGACCGCCCGTCACGGGCGCAAGCGAGGCGGGCCCAGGTGCGTACGCGCCTGGGCCCGTACCTTTCCCTGTGAGCATCAAAGACCGGATCACCGCCGACCTGAAGGAGGCGATGAAGGCGCGCGATCAGCTGCGCCTGGACACGCTGCGCAGCGTCCTCTCGGCGTTCAACTACCGCCGGATCGAAGCCGGCGCGGAGCTCTCCGCGGACGATCAGTTGGGCGTGGTGCAGAAGCTCGTCAAGCAGCGCAACGACTCGATCGACCAGTTCGCCAAAGGCGGCCGCACCGAGCTGGTCGAGAAGGAGACGCGCGAGCGCGACATCTTGGCGCAGTACCTGCCGGCGCAGAAGTCGGCCGACGAGATTCGGGCGGTCGTGCGCGCGGCGCTCGCCGATTTGCCGGCCGACGCTCGCAACCAGGGCGCGCTGATGAAGGTCGTCATGCCGCAGCTCAAGGGCGTCGCGGACGGCAACGAGGTGCGCCGGATCGCCGGCGAGGAGCTGGCCTCCGCGTAACTCGGCGCGGGCGCGGCGGTAGAAGCGAGCGTGCTACTGCGGCGGTTGTTCGCCCTGACCTGCCTGCTCGCCGGAGCGCTGGCCGCTTGGGTGCCGGCCGCCTTGGCCGCGCCGCGGGGTGAGGTCGTGGTCGTCCCCGTCGAGGGGACGATCGACGAGGGGATGGCGCATCTGGTGCAGCGCGCCGTCGCGCAGGCCCAGGACGAGGGCGCCAGCGCGATCGTGCTCGACGTGAACACCTTCGGCGGTCTGGTCGCCGCGGCGACCGAGATACGCGACGCGCTCCTGTCGAGCCGGGTGCCGGTCGACGCGTACGTCGAACGCGCCTGGTCGGCCGGCGCATTGATCACCTTGTCGGCTTCGCGCATCACGATGGCGCCGGGCTCGTCGATCGGCGCGGCGCAGCCGATCCCCAAGACGGTCAAGACCGTCTCGGCGCTGCGCGCCGAGTTCGAGTCGACCGCGGCGCGCTGGCACCGCGATCCCAAGCTCGCGGCGGCGATGGTCGACGCGCAGGTCGCCGAACCGATGTACAAGCAGCCCGATGCGATCTTGACGTTGACGGCCGACGAGGCGCGCGGCGCAGGCTACTCGGAGGCGACGCTGCCGACGCTCGCCAGCGCCCTGACGCGCTTCGGGCTCGCCGGCGCGCCGCGGGTCGACGCGCACTATTCGTTCGGTGAAGAGGTCGCGCGCATCGCCACCAACCCCGACGTCAGCGGCATCCTGCTCGCGATCGGTTTCCTGGGGCTGCTCGTCGAGCTGCAGACGCTGCACGGGATCGCCGGAGCGGTGGGCGTCGCCGCGTTGGCGCTGTTTTTCGGCACGCACGTCTACGCCGGGTTCTCGAACTCGCTGGTGCTGGGGTTGGCGCTGGTCGGCATCCTGCTGATCCTCTTCGAGCTGCACGTCTTGCCGGGCCACGGCTTGGCGGGGTCGGCGGGCGCGCTCGCGCTCGTCGCGGCGATCTTGCTCGCCTTCGGGTTGCCGTTCTTCTTCGGAGCGGTGCAGGCGCTGGCCGTCGCGGTCGTCTTGAGCGTGGTGGCCTTCGTCCTCTTGCAGCGCGTGCTGCCGGAGAACGCGTTCGTGAAGCGGCTGACGTTCGGCGCGCTGCAAGGCCCGGACTACGTCGCGAGCGAGGATCACCGTGCCTTGCTGGGCAAGACCGGCGTCGCCAACTCGTTCCTGCGCCCCGCCGGCGTCGCGACCTTCGACCAGACCCGCGTCGACGTCTTGACCGACGGCGACTTCGTCCCGGCCGGCACGCCCGTCCAAGTCACCCGCGTCGAGGGCGCACGGATTTTCGTCAAAGCCGTTTAGAACGGAGTCTCCATGGTCGCGGTCTTCTCGGTCGTCATCATCGTCGCGATCTTCGCCGGGATCGTGCTGTTCCTGTACTACTTCCCGCTGGCGCTGTGGATTCGCACGATCGCCGCCGGGGTGCCGCTCTCGATCGGGTCGCTGATTCGGATGCGGGTGATCGGCGTGCCGGCGGGGCTGATCGTCGCGAACTTGGTGCGGGCGCGCAAGGCGGGGCTGAACCTCACCGTCGACCAGCTGCAATCGCACGTGCTGGCCGGCGGCAACGTCGAGAAGGTGACGCTGGCGATGATCGCGGCGCAGCGCGCGCAGATTCCGCTGGAATGGCAGCGCGCGGCCGCAATAGACTTGGCCGGCCGCGACGTGCTCGAGGCGCTCCAGACGTCGGTCAACCCGAAGGTCATCGAGACGCCGATCTTCCAAGGCGTCGCGCAAAACGGCATCCAGCTCAACGTCAAAGCCCGCATCACGGTGCGCTCGAACCTCGACCGGTACGTCGGCGGCGCCGGCGAGCCGACGATCGTCGCGCGCGTCGGCGAGGGCGTCGTCAGCGCGGTCGGCGCCGCGGTCGATCACAAGGAAGTTCTCGAGTACCCCGACCGTATCTCGAAGGCGGTGCTCTCGAAGGGACTGGACGCCGGCACCGCGTTCGAGATCGTCTCGATCGACATCGCCGACGTCGACGTCGGGAAGAACATCGGCGCGGACCTGCAGACCTCGCAAGCCGAAGCCGATCGTCGCATCGCGCAGGCGAAGGCCTCGGAACGGCAATACGCCGCGATGGCCGCCGAGCAGGAGCAGAAGGCCGAGACGCAGCGCATGCGCGCGAAGGTCGTCGAGGCCGAAGCGCAGATCCCCGAAGCGATCGCCGAAGCGTTTCGTTCGGGCCACCTGGGCGTGATGGACTACTACAAGCTCAACAACGTCAAGGCCGACACCGAGATGCGCGGATCGATCGGGCAGAGCCTGGGCGGGGCCGACCCCAGCCAGCAGCCGCCGCCTGCCGGTCCGACGACCACGCTGTGAACCTGCACGACCTCGCGCAAATCGCGCCGTTCGCCATCCTGGTCTTCGCGATCGGCGGCTCGGTCTTCCGCGCGATCGGGCGGGCGGGCCGCCAGCGCGCCGGCGCGGCGCCGCCGAGTGCGCCGCGACCGGCCGCCGTCGCGCCGCCGGCCGTCGGGGCGCCGCCGCGCCCGACCACGGTGCCGCCGTCGCTGCGGGGTGCCGCGGCGCCGCCGGGGCCGCCCGTCCGGGCGGTCCTCGTCCCCGTGCAGGTCGGCCCCGCCGGCCCGTCCGGCGCCCTGGCGACCGCGCTGAGCCAACCCGACCGGATTCGGACCGCGGTGGTCCTGGCCGAGGTCCTGGGGCCGCCGTTGGCGCTGCGGTGACACCTTCCGGCCAGCCGGCGCGTTGAAAACGGGAGATGCCGTCGATCACCAGCGAGGCGACGTTCGACCTCGGCGGGCTGTCTGATCCGATCCGCTTCTGCGGGTTCCGCGACCAAAACCTCAACGCGCTCGAAGCGCTCGTCCCGGTCGTGCTGCGGCTCGACGGCGACCGCGTTCACCTCAGCGGTGACCGGGCGGCCGTCCGGCGCGCCGAAGGCGTGCTGGGCGCCATGTTGGCCGCCGCGCGCGCCGGCTCGCAGGTGACCCCCGACGACGTCGCGCTCGCGGTGCGCTCGAGCGCGGCGGCGGCCGGGAACGGCGACGGCGCGATTCCGCCGACGCTGGTCACGACTGCGCGCGGCCGGGAGATTCGCCCCAAGACGGCCGGCCAACGCGCGCTGGCCGCGGCCATCGGCGCCGACACGCTGACGTTCGCGATCGGCCCGGCCGGGACGGGCAAGACGTTCTTGGCGATCGTCATGGCGGTGCGCGCGCTGCGCAACCGTGAGGTTTCGCGCATCGTGCTCAGCCGGCCGGCGGTCGAAGCCGGCGAGAAGCTCGGGTTCTTGCCGGGCGATCTCAAGGAGAAGGTCGACCCGTACCTGCGGCCGCTCTACGATGCACTCTCCGAGCTGCTCGACGACGCGACGACGCAAAAGTATCTCGAGCGCGGCACGATCGAGGTCGCACCGATCGCGTACATGCGCGGGCGCACGCTCGCCGACGCGTTCGTCATCCTCGACGAAGCGCAGAACGCCACCGCCGAGCAGCTCAAGATGTTCCTCACGCGCCTGGGGCAGAACTCGAAGATGGTCGTCAACGGCGACGATACGCAGATCGACCTGCCGCGCGGCCAGCGCAGCGGGCTGCTCGACGTCGAGCGCATCTTCGCGGGCATGGAGGACGTCGGGATCGTCCGGCTCGACGAAACCGACGTCGTGCGGCACCCGCTGGTCGGACGCATCGTCGCGGCGTACGCGCAGCTCTCGCGCGAACGCGGCGAGTGATCTATCTCGACAACCAGACGCGCGGCAGCGGCCTGGACGCGCGTGCCGCCGCGCGCGTCCTCGAACGGCTGCTGGCCGAGATCGGCGAGGCCGATTCCAGCGTTTCGCTGACGTTCGTGCGAGACGCGGCGATGCGCGAGCTCAACCGCGAGCATCGCGGCAAGGACGCGTCGACCGACGTGCTGAGCTTCCCGCTGCACCCGCCGGAGGCGTTCGACCGCAGCGGGCGCACGCGCGCCCTGCGCGCGGACGACGAAGACGGCGCGGAGCGCATGCTGGGCGACGTCGTCGTCAGCGTCGACACCGCCGCCCGGCAAGCGGCCGACTACGACGCGCCGCTCGCGCGCGAAGTCGAGCGGCTGCTGATCCACGCCGTGCTGCACTTGGCCGGCCACGACCACATGGAACCCGGCGAGCGAGCGGTGATGGAGGCGGAGGAGCGGCGGCTCGCCGCGGCGATCGGGATGCCGTGGCCCTACCTCGAATCGACGCTTCGATGATCCGTTCGCTCGTCGCCGCGCTGGCGCTGGCGTTGCTCGGCGTCGCGCCGACGCCGCTGCCGACCGCCGCGCCGCCCGCCCCGGTGCCGCCCGCGGCGACGCCGGCGCCCGCTGCGCCAACGCCGGTCGGTGCGCCGACGATCGCGCCACAGCCGGCGACCGCGCAGGAGGCGCACGCACACTGGCCCGTCGAGGGCGCCTCGGTCGCGGTGCAAGCGCTGCTCGATCGCGGCGTGCTGATGCTGTACGCGTTCGACGTCGGCGAGGCGCGCGTCGCGTTCGGCAAGGCGATCGCGCTCGATCCGCACCTCGCGCTGGCGTACTGGGGCGAAGCCGAAGCCGACACGATCGACATCAACGCGCCGCAGAGCAGCGAGGGCGATCTGCGCGGTGCGGAGGCCGTGGCGGCCGGGCGCCGCCACCTCGCGCACGCCAGCCCGGTCGAGAAGATGCTGATCGACGCGATCGCGCTGCGCTACGGGCACGGCAGCAAGGAGCAGCGCTTCGCGCGCTATGCCGACGCGCTCGACGCGTGGACGCGCACGCACCGCGACGACGCGAACGTGCTGACGGTCGCGGCGTACGCGCGCTGGAACGCCGAGGACACGCTCTCCGTGCACGGCGCACCGACCGAGAAGGCGCGGGCCATGCTGGCTGATCTCGACGACGCGCTCGAGCTCGAGCCGACCAATCTGGGCGCCCACCACCTGCGCATCCACCTGCTCGAAGAGACGCACCGTGCGCGCGAGGCGATTCCCGACGCGATCGCGCTCGGTTCGTACGCGTATCCGCCCGGCACCTCGCACCTGATCCACATGCCCGGCCACATCTGGGACCGGGTCGGCAACTACGCGCAGCTGGTCGACGACAACGAGCGCGCCGTGGCCAACGATCAGGCCTGGTTCTCGCAAGGTGACGGGCCGGGCCAAGCGTACATGCGCAACTATCACGACCACGACGTCGACTTCGTCCTGTACGGGTTGACGACGGTCGGCCGCGACGCCGACGCGCTGGCGTTCGCGCGGCACGAGGACGCCGCGATGCAGACCAGGCTCGCGATTCGGCTGCACGACGACGCCACGGCGGAACGCGAGGCACCGGCCGAAGCGCTGCTGCCGCGCGGCATCGCGGCCGCGCGTCTGGGCGAGCGGGCCCAGGCGCAGCGCTTTCGCGCTCGGCTCGCGGACGACGCGGTCGCGCAAGAGCTGATCGACGCGGCCCTGGCGCAGCACGCCGGCGACCTCGCCGCGCGGGTCGCGGCCTACGCGAAGGCCTACGTGGCGACCAAGAACGACGACCCCGGCGATCCGAAGACCTATTGGGCGACCCCGGTCGGCGAAGGCTACGGGGCCGCGCTGTTGGCCGACCACCAGCCTGCCCAGGCCGAGGCGGTGTTCGCGGCCGAGCTGATGCGCTTCCCGGACGATCCGCACTTGGAGTGGGGCTTGGCGGAGGCGCGCACGGCGCAGGGGAAGGACGACCCCGGAGCGCGCGCCGCCTATCGCGCGCACTGGAAGGGGAGCCGCGATCTCACGCTCGCCGACCTCGGATGACCGCGACCACGGCCTGGCGGCCGCCTTCGGCTACGCGCTCGAGGGGCTGGCGGCGGCGTGGCGCGGCCAGCGCAACGTCCGCATCCACGCCGGGATCGTCGCGGTGGTCGTCGTCGGCGGGGTCGTCATCCGGCTGCCGTTGCTGGGTTGGGCGGTCGTCGCGCTGGCGGTCGGCCTGGTGCTGGGCGCCGAGCTGCTCAACACCGCTCTCGAGGCCGTCGTCGACTTGGTCTCGCCCCAGGACCACCCGTTGGCCAAGCTGGCCAAGGACTGTGCTGCCGCGGCCGTCCTGGTCGCCGCCCTGGCGGCGGCGGCCGCCGGTCTGCTGATCGGGGCATGGAGCATCCTGCGACCGTGACCGGTGGAGGCGGTGTGTTATAATGGGCCCCGCTTGAATACCGACCCTTCCCCTGCGGGCAGTAGCGGCCGCGGCCCCTCGCGCCGATGACGCCGCAATGGCCCGCGATCGTGGGCCTCGTCCTCTTGGTCGCAGCGGCGGCCTTTTTCGCAGCCTCCGAGGCGGCCATCGTCTCGACCAACCGCATCCGCGCCCGCGCGCTCGCCGAGAAGGGCGTCGGCGGCGCGCGCCGGCTGGAGCACCTGGTCGAGAACCGTAACCGAACGCTGACCTCGGTGCTGATCGGCAGTACCTTCGTGCTGCTGGCGGCCGATTCGCTGGCGACCGCGCTGTTCATCGCGGCGCGGATCCCGCACGCGGCGATCTGGTCGACGGTGACCATGACCATCCTGATCTTGATCCTGGGCGAGATCCTCCCCAAGACGGTGGCGGTGGGCGCCGGTGACCGCACCGCGCTGCGCCTGGCGCCCGCGCTGGGTCTGGTCACGCGCGTCCTCTCGCCGCTGACCGCGACGCTGCTGTGGATCACCGACGGGTTGGTACGGCTGTTCGGCGGCAAGCCGCACGTCGGCCCGTACGTCACCGAAGAGGACATCAAGACGCTCGTCAACGTCGGCGTCGAGCAGAACGTGCTCGAGGAAGGCGAACGGGAGCTGATCCATTCGGTCATCGAGTTCGGCGACACGATCGTGCGCGAGGTGATGACGCCGCGCACCGACATGGTGACCGTCGCGGTCACCAGCTCGCCGCGCCGCGCGCTCGATCTGGTCATCGCCGAAGGGTACTCGAAGCTGCCGGTCTACGAGGAGACGATCGACAACGTCGTCGGCGTCGTTCACGACCGCGAGCTGTTGATCGCGCTGGCCAACGGTACGATCGCGACCAACAGCGTGCGCGCGCTCATGCGTCCGGTCGTCCACGTGCCGGAGAACAAGCGCATCTCCGAGCTGCTGCGCGAGATGCAGCGCGGCAAGTTCTCGCTGGCCATCGTGCTCGACGAGTACGGCGGCACCGCGGGGCTGGTCACGATGGAGGACTTGCTCGAGGAGATCGTCGGCGAGATCCGCGACGAGCACGACGAAGGCGAAGAAGAGCCGATCCGCGAGATCGGCCCCGGCGAGACCGCGGTCGAGGCCGGCACGAACATCGAGGACGTCAACGCCGCGCTCGGGATCGCGCTCCCGCACGAAGAGTTCGAGACGATCGGCGGCTACACGGTCGGCCTGTTCGGCCGCCTCCCGCGTGAGGGCGAGGAGATCGACGCGGTCGACGGGGTGCGGCTGCGGGTCGACCGTACCCGCGGACGGCGCATCATCAGCGTGCGCGTCCTGACCGACCAGGCCGACGGCACGCCGGAGGCCGAACACGCCACCGTCCGTGAGTGATCCCGCCACCTTGCTGGCCGCGGCGCAGAGCGCGCGCGCCGGCAGCTATTCGCCGTACTCGCAGTTCGCCGTCGGCGCCGCGCTGCTCGACGAGGACGGTCGCGTATGGACCGGCGCCAACGTCGAGAACGCCTCGTACGGCCTCTCGATGTGCGCGGAGCGCACGGCGATCTTCCACGCCGTCGCGTCCGGCGTGAAGCGCTTCGTCGCGTGCGCGGTCGCCGGTCCGCCGGGCGTGACGACGACGCCGTGCGGCGCGTGCCGTCAGGTCCTCAACGAATTCGGCCCGCGCATGCCGGTCTACTACGAGGACGCGGGCCGGCTCGTCACGACCTCGGTCGACGCGCTGCTGCCCGGCGCGTTCGGTCCGGCCCAACTGGACGAGGCGCGGCGCTGACCGCCCGCAGCTCCGTCACCGACGCGATCGTGCTGCGCGCGCGTCCGATCGGTGAGGCGGATCGCGTCTACACGCTGCTGACGCGCGAGCGCGGCAAGGTCGACGCCGTCGCCAAGGGCGCGCGCCGGCCGCGCAGCTCCGTCGGCGGGCGGCTCGAGCTCCTGGCCGAGGTGCGCATCTCGCTGCACAAGGGACGCTCGCTCGACGTCGTGGTCGAAGTGCGCGAGCTGCGCAGCCACTGGGAGGGACTGGTGCGCCCGGACACCTTCGCCGCGGCCTCGCTGGTCGCCGAGACGGTCGATCTGTTCTGCGAGCCCGATCTCGCGCTGCCGGAGATTTACACGCTGGTCGGCGGCGTCACCGCGGCGATGGCCGTCAGCGACGCGCCGGCGGTGCTGCTGCCGCGTTTCCAGCTGCGGCTGCTGCACGCGCTGGGATTGGCGCCGGCCGACGACGCGTGCGTGCGCTGCGGCAACGCGCTCGACGCCGGGGCCTGGCTCGATCTCGACGCCGGCGGTCTGGGCTGCCCGGATTGCTACGGCGCGCGCGGCGACGCGCACGCGCTCGACGCCGGCGACGTCGCCAACTTCCGCGCGCTGGGCGCCGAGCGCGGTGCCGGCGCGGCGCTGTTGGCGACGCCGAAGGTCGCGCGTGCGGCCGACGACCTGATCTCGTGGCACCTCGGGCGCCGGCCGAAGGCGCGCGCGCTCGTGCACGAGCTCTCGTCATGACCGAAACGGTGATCGGGCTCGACGTCGGCAGCAAACGCATCGGCGTCGCCGTCGGCGAAGGCAGCTTCGCCTTTCCGCACGCGACGCTCGAACGCACCAATGTGCGCGACGACGTCGCCAAGATCGTCGCGATCGCCCGCGAGCGCGGCGCGCGCACCATCGTGGTCGGCGATCCGCTGACGATGGCCGGTGAACGCGCGCTGGCCAGCGAGAAGATCGACGCGTTCGTCGCGCACCTGGCCCGGGCGTGGGACGGCGCGATCGAACGGATCGACGAGCGGCTGACGACGGCCGCCGCGCAGAAGGCGCTGATCGGCGCCGACGTGTCGCGCGCGAAGCGCAAGCAGGTCGTCGACCAACTCGCCGCCGTCGGCATCTTGGAGACATGGCTAGCCCGCAGACGTCGGTGAACCGCGCCCGCGCCGCCCTCATCGGCGTCGCGCTCGCGGTGCTGGTCAGCGCGGGGACGATCGTGTTGGCGGCCTCGCTGTGGTTCCAGCACGCCGTCTACGGGGATCGTGCGCTGCCGGCCGTCCAGACCGACGTCGTCGTGCCGCGCGGGTCGACGTTCGGCCAGGTCGTCACGCTGCTCGACACGCATCGCGTCCTCGCACACCCGCTCGCGTTCCGGCTGCTGGCGCGCTTGCGGTCGGTCGAGGCCGACGTCCAGGCCGGCGAGTACCGCTTTCCGGCGCACCAGTCCAGCGACGAAGTGCTCGAACGGCTGGTGCGCGGCGAGCAGTATGCGGTCTGGGTCACGATTCCCGAGGGCTTCACCGCGCGCGAGATCGCCACGACGCTCGCCGCGCGCGGGTTGAAGCCGGCCGACGACTTCGAGCGCGTGTTCTTGCACGAGCCGCTGACCGTCGACGGCACGCGGGCGCCCGACCTCGAGGGCTATCTCTTTCCGAGTACCTATCTCTTGCCGGTCGACGACTCACCCGAGGCGATCGCCGACGTGCTGGTCGGACAGTTCTTCCAGGAGCTGCCGCCCCACGCCGCCGCGCGCGCGCGCGCGCTGCACGTCACCGTCCCGCAGGCGGTGACGGTTGCCTCGCTGGTCGAGCGCGAAGGCAAGGTCGACGACGAGCGGCCGTTGATCGCATCGGTCATCTACAACCGCTTGCGGCGCAAGATGCCGCTCGAGATCGACGCCTCGCTCGAGTACGCGTTTCCGACCCATCACGACGTCATCACCGCGCGCGATCTGCACGTCGACTCGCCGTACAACACCTACCGGCACGTGGGCCTGCCCCCGACGCCGATCGCCAATCCGGGCAAGCCCAGCCTCGATGCCGCGTTCGCACCCGCGACGACGGACTATCTGTACTACGTCGCGAAAGGGGACGGTCGCCACGCGTTCGCGCGCACGTACGCCGAGCACCAGGCGAACGTCGCCCGCTACCTCAAGTAAGGAGAACGCCATCGATACCAACGGCAGCCCCGGCGCAAACGGCGACGGCGAGAAGCGAGCGCTCGACCTCAAGGACGTGCTCGAGCTCCACACCGACGACGGCAACGAGCTCCACTTCGAGGTCGTCGGCCTGGTCGAGGACGAGGAGAACAACGCCTACGCGGTCTGCTACAACGAGGCCGGCGACGAGTTCATCGTCACCGACAAGTTCGGGGAGCTGTTGGACGACGAGGAGCTGGCGCAGGAGATCCTCGACGACTTCTTCGTCTTGGCCGAGGAGTCGGGCGGAGCCGAAGAACCGGGTTAACGCCAGCGACCGGCCCGGCCGACGAAAGGGAGGGGGCCCTGGGCGTCCGAACCTGGGGACCCGGCGCGGAGAGATGGCCGAGCGGCTGAAGGCGGCGGTTTGCTAAACCGTTATACGAGTAACATCGTATCGAGGGTTCGAATCCCTCTCTCTCCGAAGTCGACGCGGCAGGAACCGTCATCTCCGCCGCGTATTCGTTCGGGTCGCCGCGCAGGCGACGCACGCGGTCGTAGCTCAATTGGATAGAGCAACAGGCTACGAACTTGTAGGTTGGGGGTTCGAGTCCCTCCGACCGCGTATTCGAACGAAACGGCCCGCACGAACAGATCGCGCGGGCCGTTTTTCGTACTAGCGCTTGCGCAGCACGAGATAGCCGTCGGGGTAGTCGAACGTGATGTTGAACGCGCGCAAGAACTCGAGCCCGACCAGCACGTCGCTGTGCCCCATCGACGGTGACGCACAGGCCGGCACCGGTTGATAGACGATGGGCCCGAGCTGCAGGCTTTGGAGCTTCCCGCATTTGTCGAGCTCACGCCCGTTGACGCCGACGATGTACGCTTCTTGCATGAGCGAGGTCGGGTCGACGATGAACGCGACGTGGTCGCGGCTCTGCAGCTCCGTGCTGAAGAGCACCAGCGCGGGGCTGCCGCTGTCGAGCGTGGCCAGTACCGGGACACGGCCGCCCGCCCGCATCGGTACTCGCGGCTGACCGCTGGTCAGATCGACGGGCACGACGAACCCAACGCTCTTGTCGGGCTCGAAACGGGTCGGGTCGAGGATGCGCAGCGTCTGCTGATCGAGGTTCAGGTCGACGATCGCTCCCGCGAAGAGGTCGAAGCCGATCACGCCATCGAAGCCGCGCCACGCGTCGGCCTCCTCGTCGATGCCCGTGTACGCGGCGACGTTGCGCAAGGTACTGTTTCCGAACGCGATCGTGTCGAGCTGGTAGACGTTGCTGGCCACGCCGCCGCCGATGCCCACGATGCGCGACTCCGTGATGCGGTGCGCGTTCGCGCGCCGCGCGAAGGTGTCGGTGAGGACGATCGAGCTCGCACCGGTGTCGAGGAAGAAGTGCCCTTTGACGCCGTTCACGACGGCGTCGACGGTGATCCGCTCCTCGGTGAGCTCGACCGGCACCGTTCCCATCGCGGGATCGAACGACCAGGTCGCACGCGGCGCGGGTGGGTGCAGCTCGGCGTCGCTGACGGGCGCATTCGCGGTGACCGACGTGTAGGCGTAGATCGGGCGCGTGCCGCGATAGCGCCAACTGCTGATCACGCGCTTCCCCCCGCCGACGTCGGTGTAGCCGAGAATGTCGAGCGCCGTCTCGTAGTCGCCGCCCGGATCGAGCACGACGTGTTTGAACGCGCCCGTCGACGGATCGATCGCGACGTCGACGGGGACGCCGACCGCCGGTGCGAGGTGAACCCACGTGACCGCCGTCCCGTCGAGCGTCTCGGCGCGCAACACGGTCGCCGGCGCGTCGCCCAGCCCTTCGCCGAACAAGCTCGCGTCGGTCGCGGCGTAGCGAGCCGGCTCGCCGACGCTCTGCACCGTGAACCCGTTCTCGTTGGACGTCCAGAGCACGCGTCCGGTGAAGCCGTTCTGGAAGACTTGCTGCCGCCGCTCGTACACGTTGCGATAGGCGATGCCGCGCCGGAAGTGCGTGAGGCGGGCGACGACGGTGTCACCGCGCGTCTCCGTGCCGCTCTCGCGCAGCGAGGTGATGCTGCCGTCGCCGTCTTGCCAGCCGACGTACGCGCGGTGCTTGGCGAGCAGCGCGGCCGCGTCGTCGGCGGCGACGGGCGTGCCGCTCATGCCGAACAGCGCCAGCGCGATCAGAGCGATGGTCCCGACCATCCGTGCGACCATGGATTCCCCTCGGACGGCGCCTGCGCGCGAAAGACGATCTGGCTGAAGAGTGCCAGGCCGACCGAGCACTTGGCGGCGGATGGCGTGTGCGTCCTGCTGCGGTTTGAGACGAAAACCGGCGGGTGCAGCCCGGCAGGGTCCCGGCGGGTTCTGCCTAATCGGCGCACGTTCGAGACGTCGGAGCCCTGCGCGGCTCGGTAGCTCAGCGGTAGAGCGGGGGACTCATAAGCCCTAGGTCGTAGGTTCGAATCCTACCCGAGTCAGTGTGTCGACGCCCGCCCGGATGCGAGTCCGCGGCGGGCGTTGCGTTTGTCGCTCCGACGCGGGGGCGGAGGCGCGTCGCGGCCGGGGCCCGAAACCGCGTTACGAACGGACGGGTCTTGAACCCGAGCCAGGGCGCGTTACCCAGACACGTCCTGCTCGTTCCTGAGGTACAGTACACCATGTCGACGATCCCCTGCGATTTCTGCCCGCACCCGGTTGACCGGGCGCAAATGGAAGAGATCGAGATCAGCCATTATGTGCCGGACAGTTCGGGGGATGATCTGGCGTACGCCCGGACCTATTTCTTCGGTCACCCGGACTGCGTTCGCAAGTTCTACCGCGGGCTGGTCGAACACAAGCTCGACCTGTTCAAGCACATTCCGACCCAAGGCCCCACCGGCCCCACCGCCACCGAAGGCAATCGCTAGCGCGCTCGCTCCGCGACCGCGCCGCGCCGTAGGAAGGCTGACCCGCGTCGAACGCGGGTCATGCCGACCCGTTCGGCGAGCAAAGCGAGCCGAACGCTGCTCCCGTAGCTCAATTGGATAGAGTGTCGCCCTCCGAAGGCGAAGGTTGCCCGTTCGAGCCGGGCCGGGAGCGAATTTCCCTCGCCGCCGCGAGCGCGTCGGACGAGGCGTACCTGCGGCGCGCGATGGCGCTTGCCGACCAGGCCGCCGCGGCCGGCGACGTGCCGATCGGCGCCGTGCTGGTCGTCGACGACCGCGTCTTCGAGGCCCGCAACGAGAAGGAGCTGCGACCGGATCCGACCGCGCACGCGGAGCTGCTGGTCATCCGGGCGGCGGCGCAGGCGCTCGGCCGCTGGCGGATCGGCGGTTCGCTCTACGTCACCAAAGAGCCGTGCCCGATGTGTGCGGGCGCCTTGGCCGGCGCGCGAATCGAACGGTTGATTTACGGTTGTCGCGATCCGAAGGGAGGGGCGGCGGGGTCCGTCATCGATATACTCGGTTCGGCCGCCGTGAACCATCGCGTCGAGGTCATCGACGGGGTGCTCGCGGACGAGACTGCCGCCCAGCTGCGCGAGTTCTTCGCCCGGCGGCGGTGACCACGGAGAGGTGGTCGAGTGGTTGAAGGCACCCGCCTCGAAAGCGGGCAGACGTTGATAGCGTCTCGAGAGTTCGAATCTCTCCCTCTCCGCCATAAAGAAAAAGACGAGCTGTTAGCTCGTCTTTTTCTTCTGGCGGATCGGGGGTTGAAAGGCGCTCCGCCCCTGGCTGCGCGCCCCCCACGCCCTAGGGGCGTGGGGCCCCCCGGGCGTGCAAGCCCGGGGGCGTTGCGGTGGGGCGGGATTCCCCGAGGGGGCTTGCAATGGGCCGTTGTGGTTAGGGGGTGGGATTGTCCGGGGCGGGGCTGGGCGCGGTGGGGGCGCGCGGTGGTGCTAGCGCTTTGGCGTGGGGGTGGGTTGGGGTGGGGCGGCGAGTTTGGGGTCGGTTGGGGTGGTGGGGAAGGTGAAGTCTTCGTTGGTGGCTTCGGCGTGGGCGCTGATGCGGCCGAGGTGGAGCACGGCGTAGAAGGTGGCGTTGTAGACGGCGTGGCGGACGAGCCAGTGGCCGTCGACGGTGGTGTAGTCGACCGTCATCTGTTGGGTCGGGCCGGTGTAGGTCACGCTCGTCGGCAGGTTCGTCGCCGTGTCGACGTAGACGTCGTGCAGGTAGAAGGTCGAGTTGTTGCCCGTCGTGAGGGAGGGGAGCGGGTCCATCACGATGTGGGCGATTTTGTCGTTCGAGTCGGGGGCGTAGTCGGCGTGGTAGTAGCGCAGCGCCGTGACGATCACGTCGGCGTGCGCGGGCTCCTTGAACGTGATGGGTTCGACCTGTTGGACGTACGCCAGCGCGTTACGGTGCAGGGCGCTGTAGACGAAATTGAAGTACGAGAGCGCGTCGAAGGTCGGCGGCATCGGGAAGCTGTGCCCGTACTGATGCTGGCCGCGGGGAAGGTCCTGCAGGGACGCAAAGTCGTCGGCGGTGCGCGTCTCGACGGCGCGCGCGATCGACTCGTGGCGGTTCAGGGACGGCACGTCGACGGTCACCGTCGTGCGGTACGCGAGGTAGGGCGGTGCTTGCGCGTAGGCGGCGGCGGCAGCGTTGCACGCCAGGCGGAAGGCGACGTCGGCGGGGATCACAAAGGCGGCCTCATCGTGTCGGACTCTTCGCGAACAACGTACGTCGGCACCGCCCCGTTCCTGAGCGCGGCCGGGGCAAGGACCATCCTGGCGGCCGCGCTGGCCGAGGCCGATGCGATCGGCGTTGCGCAGTGCGTCGCGGTGGTCGACGCGGGCGGACATTTGCTGGCCTTCGGGCGCTCGGACGGCGCCCGCATCGGCTCGATCTCGATCGCGCAGACCAAGGCGATGTCGGCCGCCACCCGCAAGCGCCCCTCGGGTGAGGAAGGGGGCGGCGACCAACTGGTGCAGATTCGGTTGGCGCTGGCCGCCGACCGCGTCACCGGGATCGCCGGCGGCCTGCCGATCGTCGCCGAGGGCAGCGTGATCGGCGGGGTCGGCGTGAGCAGCGGGACCAGCGAGCAGGACGCGCAGTGCGCACGGGCCGGCATCGCCGCGATCGGTCTCGACCCGGACGCGCGGGCGCGATGACCGGCTACGGCACCAAAGCCTACGAAGCGTTCGCGGTCGGGATCGCGCCGAGTTCGCGAAGACGATCACGGAGGCGGACGTCTTGCTGTTCGCGGGCGTGAGCGGCGATCAATATCCGTTGCACGTCGATGCCGAGTACGCGCGCGGGACGCGCTTCGGTCAGCGCGCGGCGCACGGCATGCTCTCGGCGAGCCTGCTCTCGACCGTCAACGGGCTGCTGCTGCAAAAGCCCGGCGGCATCTACGTCGAGCAGACGCTGCATTTCCGCAAACCCGTGTTCCTCGGCGACACGCTGACCGCCAGCGCCGAGGTCGTCGAGCTGATCCCCGAGCGCCGCCGCTTTCGCGCGCGCACGCAGGTCGTCAACCAGCGCGGCGACGTCGTGGTCGAGGGGATCGCCGTGCTGCAGAAGGACGAACGGTGAGCCCCGCGACGATGCTGCCCCTCTCGGACCCGGCCTGGGACCACTACCCGGACGCCTACGGTTCCGGACTCCCGGTCGCATCGCGTCTGCGCGCGCTGGCACAGTCGCCGTTCGAACCGAGCGAAGCGGTCGAGGGCAACACGTGGTTCCATCTCTGGTCGGGGCTGGCGCATCAGGGTGACATCTACCCCGCTTCGTATGCGGCTTTGCCGCATCTGGTGACGATCGGCTCCTCGATCGTCGCCGACGACGCACACGACGTCCCGCTGGACTTCCTGCACCTCCCCGCGTGGATCGAGATCGTGCGCTTGACGCGCGAGGACGCGCCCGAGATCCCCGAACGGCTCGCCGAGGCGTATCATGCCGCGATCCGCAGCTTGGACGATCTCGCGATCGGATACGCGCTGCGCTCGTCGGACCCCGACGTCGGGCGAGTCGTCGCCGCCGCGCTGCTCGTCTCGCGCGGAGAGGGCGCGCGCGCCGAGGTCGTGCTCGACTGGGACGACGACGACATCGCGCAGGCGCAGCAGTATCTCGTCGACGGCCCGGCCTTCGGTGTAAACTGAAGAACCCGCTCTACGACGATCCGGCCTTGGCTGCGGCGTACGCCCGCGTCACGACCGGCAACGTCTGCAACGCCGCCTACGAGCGGCCCGCGCTGCGCGCGGCACTCGGCGACGTCGAGGAGCTCGCGGTGCTCGACGCCGGCTGCGCGGCCGGTGAGAACGCGGCCTGGCTGGTCGAGCACGGCGCGCACGTCGTCGCGCTCGACGCGAGCGCCGCGATGATCGACCTCGCGCGCGCACGGCTGGGCGCGGCGGCGCAGCTCGTGCGCGCCGACCTCGAGCAGCGCTTGCCGTTCGGCGACCGTTCGTTCGACCTGGTCGTTTCCTCGCTCACCCTGCACTACGTGCGCGATTGGGCGCCGGTCCTGCGTGAGTTCGCGCGGGTTTTGCGCCGCCCGGGCTGGCTCGTCCTGACGACGCACCATCCGCTGCTCACCGCCGACCAAGTCGACGATTATTTCGGCGTGACGCTGGTGCGCGAGCAGTGGACCGACTTCGGCGCGCAGCCGGTGCCGGTGCAGTTCTACCATCGCCCGCTGCAGCGGATCACCGACGATCTGCACGGCGCCGGCTTTCGCATCCGCCGCCTCGAGGAGATTCGGCCGACCGCCGACGCCGCCGCGCGCAACCCACAGCTGGCGGCGCGGTTGCGCACGCGGCCGGGGTTTCTGCTCGTCGACGCGGTGCCGTCGGCGGACCGCTGACGCGCCGGCGCGATGGCCGGCAGCGAGCCGATTCGGCTCATCACCCTCGGGCACGGAACCGCCGGTCAGGACGAGCTGGCGGCGCTGCTGCGCGAGGCCGAGCTGGACGCGCTCGTCGACGTGCGCACCGTTCCGAAGAGCCGGCGCCATCCGCACGTCTGGCGCGAGGAGCTCGAGCGGTGGGTCCCCGCGCTGACCGGCGTCGCCTATCGCTGGGAGCCGCGCTTGGGCGGGTTCCGCAAGCCGGATCCCAACAGCAGCAACGTCGCGTTGCGGCATCCCGCCTTTCGCGCCTACGCCGACGCGATGGAGAAGCCGCCGTTTCAGCTCGCACTCGACGAGCTGCTGGCGCAGGCGGCGGCGTCGCGGACGGCGATCATGTGCTCGGAGTCGCTGTGGTGGCGTTGTCACCGGCGGCTGATCGCCGACGCGGCGCAGTTGCTGCACGGCACGCAGGTCGAGCACCTCATGCACGACGGCACGTACCGTCCGCACGTCCCGACCGCGGGCGTCCGCGTCACCGACGAGGGGACGCTGCGTTACGACGTGCTGTTCGCCGGCGACGAGGCGGGGGATCCGGCCGCGAGCACCTGACGAGCCCGGACTGAACGACGTGCGCGCGGGGCGGCGACGGCCAACAGCGCGCCGAGCGCGTCGTTGCGCGTCGCCTCGCGCGGATAAGCCAGGGCGACGGCGCGGATGAGCGGGATCGCCATCGCGATCGGGAGGTGCGCGACGAGCGGATGCGGGCGCTGGATCGCGCTGCGCGGCACCAGCGCGACGCCGAGCCCGGCCGCGACGGCTCCCTCGATCGTGCAGAAATCGTCGGCTTCGAGGGCGATGCGTGGCCGAAAGCCGGCTCGCCCGCAGAGGCGGATGACGGCCGCTTGATTGATCGAGTTCTCGCCGAGCGTGATGAAGTTGCGATCGCGAAACGCGGCGATGTCGATCCGGGCGCTCTGCGCGAGCGGATCGTCGATCGGCAGCGCGAGCAAGATCGGCTCGTGAAAGAGCGGCACGACGTGCAGCTCCGGCTCGTCGGGCGTTCCGGAAACGAGCGCGGCGTCGAGCTCGCCCGCGAGGAGCGCGGCGATCAGCTCCTTCGTCGAGCCTTGGTGCAGCTGGACGTGCGTGCGCGGCGCGCGCCGCAGCAGCTTTTCGACGTAGCGCGGCACGACCACGAAGCCGAGCGACGAGGTGTGGCCGAGGCGCAGCGTCTGGCGCGTGCCGGAGGAAGCGGCGAGCGCCGCGCGCACCGCGTCCGTTCTCGAGCGCAGAATCTGCGTCGCGTGCTCGGCGAGAACCTGACCGGCCGGCAGCAACCGCAGGCGCCGGCCGTCGCGCACGACCAGCGGGATCCCGAGTTCCAGCTCGAGCGCGCGAACCGTTCGTTGAATCGACGGGATGCTCACGCCGAGCGCTTCGGCCGCGCGACCCATGTGCTCGGTCTGCGCGAAGGCGAAGAAGACCTCGAGTTCGCGCAAGCCCAGCCGGTGCTCCGTATCGTGCTGCCGGTGATCGTTACGCCTCATGCAACGAATTGAGCGCCTGTGCGGACTGTTTCCTCCTCTTGTCAACGGCTATCGTTACAGACGAGGGTGTGCACAACGTACTTTTCGCGCAATGGGAGCCAGGCTCATGAAAAGTCTCGCGTCGGCCGCGCTCGTCGCCGCTTTGTCCGCCACGCTGCTGAGCGGGTGCAGCTCGAGCGGTTCCGCGCCCGCACCGCGCGCGCCGCACATGCCGGCGGCTGATATGTGCTACACGCCGCAAACGACCTACGGCGCGAAGACGTGGTACGTCAGCGCGGCCGCGACCACGAGCGGAAACGGTACGCTCGTATCACCGTTCAATAGTCTCGCGGCCGTTCAGGCTGCGTCGCATCCCGGCGACACGATCGCGATTCTGGCTTCACCGGCCGGCACGGCGCCGCTCAACGGCGGGATCGTGCTGCAGTCGGGTCAGCAGCTCGTCGGCGCGGGACCGGCCGTGCTCGCGCAAGGCGCGCCGGCGATGACGGGAAGCTTACCCTTGGTCGGTTCGAGCGGCGCCTCGTCGCTGCCCGAGATCACCAACACGACGACCGCCAACAACGGCGACGCCGTCGAGCTGGCGAACTACACCTCGGTCTACAACGTGGTGGTGGCCGGCGCGTCGCGCGGCGGCATTTACGGAAGCAACGTCACCGGCGTGTGCGTTCAGGGCAACGACGTCTCCGGCACGAACACCTCGCAGACGGTCGGGTTCGTGGTGCTCCCGTTCTATCTCGAGTCCTACACCGCAGGCGCGGCGACGCACGCGTCGCTGAACGCCGGCTGGGCCGCGATCATGGTCGACGAGAGCAGCGGTACCGCCGCGGTCGCGATCGACGGCAACTACGTGCACAACGGGTCCTGCAGCGACGGCATCGACCTGCGCTCGATGGGCACGGCGATCGAGACGGCACAGGTGAACGGGAACTTCGTCTCGGCGATGCCGCAGTGCAGCGCGGTGCGGACGATCGAGGGCATCGGCGCCCAGGCCAACGTCAACGGCGCGCTCACGATCAGCCTCTTCGGCAACACCGAAGAGAACAACGGCAGCTCGGGCGCCAACGCGGACAGCGTCTTCGTCAACGAAGGCGGCTCGGGCCAGCTCAACGAGACGATCGCGTACAACTACTACAACACCGGCATCGGCGGCGCGTCGACCAATGGAATGGAGTTCATCGTGGGCGACGGCACCAACGAAGTCGGCAACGTCACGATCTCGAACAGCACCTTCATCAACGATCCGGGCGACATGCTCGAAGAGTACAATCGCGGCACCGGCTCGCAGACGACCCTCACGCTCGACAACGTGACCGTGCAAGGCACGACGATCAGCGGCGGGCTGCCGTCGTACGCCGATCCGGCCGGCACCGCGACGACGCCCGACAACACCGGCGAGTGCCTCGGCGTCGCCTCGGTGGGCGCCGGCAACCAGACGATCCTCAAGCTCGACAACACGGTGCTGCAGAACTGCGGCAACAACGGGATCGAAGTCACCAACAATCATCCGACCGCGCAGGGCGCGGGTTCGCCGGCCCTGTTCTCGCTGGACCTCGAGAACAGCGCGATCATCAACACCAAGTACTACGGCGTGTGGATGAACACGGTGACGCCGCTGCAGACGCTGCAGATCAAGGCCGCCAACACGCTGTTCATGACCTCGACCAACGGCGTGCTGCTGGGCTTCGACAATCAGCCGACGGGTGGGACCACGACCTCGGCGGTCGACTTGGGCGGCGGCAGCCTCGGCAGCGGCGGGAACAACTGCATCCTCAACGGCTCGATCTACGGCCTGGAGGCGACCAGCTACGACGTCTCCGCCAACTCCGACTGGTGGGGCTCGCCGGCCGGACCGGCCCCGGGAACCGTCTCGGTCACCCCGAGCGGCTACAGCGCCTCGACCGCGTCGCCGCTCGCCACGGAACCGGCGTTCTGCACGAACCCGATCTGAGCGCTCGGCTCAGTCGAACAGACGCAGAGCCGGCGACGGGGTCGCCGGCTCGATGCACGAGGGATCCTCGAACGTCGCCCGGTTGACCGCCGGGCCGACGGCGACCACGCGCAGCCGCGCGGAATCGAACGGCGCGGCGACGGCCAACGCATCGGCCGCCTCGCCGTGCAGCCACGCGTCGAGCGCGTCGTCGTCGGCGATGATCGCCGGCATGCGATCGTGCAACGGCGCGATGCGCTCGTTCGCCGGACAAGTGACGATGGTGCAGGTCTCCAGGCTCTGATCGCCGCGCCGCCAGCGCTCCCACAGCCCCGCGAAGGCGAACGGCGCGCCGTCGTCGATCGTGATCCGATGCGGTTGGCGGTGGCCCCTGGCGCCCGACCACTCGTAGAAGCCGTCGGCCAGGATCGCGCACCGGCGCCGCTCGAACGCGGAGCGGTAGAGCGGCGTCTGGGCCACCGTCTCCACGCGCGCGTTGATGCGTTTCTGCGCGCCGGTCGGGTCGGACGCCCAGGCCGGGACCAAGCCCCAGCGCAGCGTGACCAGCTCGCGGTCACCGCGCAGGGCGGGGACGTCCTGGGTCGGCGCGACGTTGAAGCGGGGCGGCCATTGCGGCCGACCGTGCTTGCCCGCGCTGGGCCAGCGGTCGAGGATGGGACCGGGCTCCGCGAGCGTGTAGCGAGCGCACATCCTCCACTTCAACCTCCGACTGGGCCGGCCGGGTTCCGGGCACCGCTGCGGGCATGGGGCTCAGCCGCATCGTCGTCGCCGAGGACGACGCCGCGATCCGTGAGCTGCTCGCCCACCATCTGCGGCGCGAGGGGTTTCTGTGCGACGAGGTCGCCGACGGGCCGGCGGCGCTTCGCTTGGCGCGCGGCGGAGCCGACCTGCTGGTGCTCGACCTCGGCTTGCCGGCGGTCGACGGCTTCGACGTCGTGCGCGCCTTGCGCCGCGAAGGACACGCGCTGCCGATCTTGGTGCTGACCGCGCGCGGCGACGAAGTCGATCGCGTCGTGGGGCTCGAGCTCGGCGCGGACGACTACGTCACCAAGCCGTTTTCGCCGCGCGAGGTCGTCGCGCGGGTGCGCGCCATCGTGCGTCGCGCTGGGCTGGCACGAGCGACGAACGCGCGCCTGTTCGTGTTCGACCGGCTCGAGATCGACGAGGCGGCGCGCGAAGCGCGCGTCGACGGCGCCGACGTCGGGCTCAAGCCGCGCGAGTTCGCGCTGCTGCTCGAGTTGGCGGCGAACGCCGGCGTCGCGCTCTCGCGCTCGGCGCTGCTCGAGCACGTTTGGGGCTACGACTACGACGGCGACGAGCGCACCGTCGACGTCCACGTACGTCGCTTGCGGCTGGTCCTCGAAGAACGAGCGGCGCTCGGACCGTTGGTGCACACCGTGCACGGCTTCGGCTACAAGTTCGGCCGTGCCTGAGCGGCGTTGGCCGTTGGCCGGCGGCGCCGCGTTCCTCGCCCGCCTGCAACGGGTCGACGCGGTTGACGCCGTCCCCGTGCTCGCGATCCGGCTGCCGGAGCTCGAGCGCGTGGCGTGGCGCCGCGGCGTGCGCGCGGCGCGGCTGCTCGAACGGCGCGCGGTCGCCGCGTTCGGCACGGCGGTGGCGCGGGTGCTGCGCGCGGAGGATCTGGTCGCGCACGAGCGCGGCAGCGACGTGTTCGTCTGCGCGCTCGCAGCACCGATGCGGGGCGAGACGGGCGCGCCGTCCGATGCGCGCGCGGCGTTGGCCCGCATCGCCGCCGCGATGGAAGCGGCGCTGCGCGTACGGGCCGAAGCCGGCTGGACGAGCGTCGAGCCACGGCAAGCCTTGCCGCCGCTCGAGACGCTGATCGAGCGCGCCTTGGCGCGGGGCGCGCAGGAGCGCGAGCGATTCGGATTCTTCTCCGCCCTGGGCCACGAGCTGCGCACGCCGCTGGCGGCGATTCGCGGCTACCTGGAGACCGTGCTCGACGAGGCGGTCGAGGGCGAGCAGCGTCGCCGCTTCGTGCGGATTGCCTATCACGAGACGGTGCGCATGAGCCGGCTGGTCGAGGGGATGTTCGAGATCTCGCTGCTCGATCTGCACGGCGGCGCACCGGCGCGAGCCGGCGGGTCGCTCGATGCGGCGCTCGACGCCACGCGCGATGCCGTCGAGACGACCGCGTCGCGGCGCGGCACGACGCTCGTCTTTCCCGCCCCGACGGCGCTGCACGTCGCGCTCGACGCGGACCGCTTGACGTTGCTGCTGCGCAACCTGGTCGAGAACGCGATCGCGCACGGCCGGCCCGCCGGCCGGGTCGAGCTGCGCGCCGACGCGAGCGCGCGGACGGTCCGCCTCGTCGTCGAGGACGATGGGCCGGGCGTGCCGCCCGGCGAGCGCGAGCGGATCTTCGCGCTCGGCGAGCGCGGGACGACCCACGCCGGCGGCAGCGGGATCGGGCTCGCGCTGGTGCGGCTGATGGTCGAGCGGGCGGGCGGACGCGTTTCCGTCGGCGAGGCGTCGCTGGGCGGCGCGCGCTTCACCCTGACGCTGCCGAGGAGCCTGCCCGCGGCCGCGCCAATGGCGACCGGCGATGGACGAGCGTACGCCGAGCCGGACGGCGCTCTCGGTCGCGGCGCTGCGCGCGGCGCACCAGCTGTTCGACGCTGAGCCGAAGGTGCTCGACGACCCGGTCGCGGCGCGGCTGTTGGATCCGCGCTGGGCGGCGTCCCTGCGGACCGACTCCGAGCGCTGGCGCACGCCGGAGCGCACGCGACTGCGCACGCACGTCGTCGTGCGCAGCCGCTTCGCCGAAGACCGGTTGGCGGCAGCGGTCGCGCGCGGCGTCCGGCAAGCCGTGATCCTGGGCGCCGGCTACGACACCTTCGCGTTTCGCCAACCGGCGTGGGCCCAGGCGCTGCACATCGTCGAGATCGATCAGCCGGCGACCCAGGCCGACAAACGTGCGCGACTCTCCCGCGCCGGCATCGCGATCCCGCCCAACGTCACGTTCCACGCCGTCGACTTCGAGCGCACGCCGCTCGCGGCGGCGCTGCCGGCGGCGATCGACGTCACGCGGCCGGCGTTCTTCTCGTGGCTGGGCGTCATCCCGTACCTGGGGACGAGCGCGATCGAGGCGGTGTTCCGCGCCGTCGCCGCGCTGCCGCGCGAGAGCGAGATCGCGTTCAGCTTCGCTGGCCCGCGCACGGGTGAAGATGCGATCGAAACCGCCGCCGAGGCGGTCGGCGAGCCGTGGCGCACGCGCCTGGCACCCGAGGAGCTCGACACGATGCTGCGCGCGCTGGGCTATCGCGAGGTGCGCTTTCTCTCGCCCGCCGACGTCGCCGACCGGTACTTGAGCGGGCGCGGCGACGACCTGCAGCCCGCGAACCAGACGACCATCGGAACGGCGCTCGTCTGACGCGCCGGGCCCGCTCAGAGCACGTGCGGGATGATGAAGAAGACGACCTCGTCCTTGGTGTGCGAGGATTGGCGGTTGCGAAAGAACGCGCCCAGGATCGGCAGGTCGCCGAGCAGCGGGAACTTGGTGATCGTCTCGGAGTCGACGTCTTGGAACAATCCGCCCAGCACGATCGTCTCGCCGTCGCGAACGCGGATCGTCGCGTCGACCTTGCGGTTCGCGATGATCGGGAAGCTGGCGTTGAAGCCGATGATCTGCGAGAACTCCGGATGCAGCTCGGCCGTGATCGTGCCGTCGCCGCCGATCGTCGGCGTCAGGCGCAGGCGCACGCCGACGTCGATCGTCTGCACGCTGGGAAAGCCGGTCTGTTGGTTGACGGTGACGACGGGATACTGCTCGCCGACCAGCAGCGAGGCTTCGTGGTTGTTCAAGGTGGCGATCTTCGGCTGCGCGAGGATCGAGGCACGGCCGTGCTGGATCAGGGTGTCGATCTGCGCGTTGACGGCCAGCGCGCTCTTGGTCAGCGTGTACGGAATCGTGCCGAGCGCCCCGCTGCCGAAGCCGCTGCCGCCGAACTCGACGCCGACGTTGCTGTTGTCGTTGATCGGCTCGACGTCGGCGACCTTGACCTCGAACATCACCTGGCGACCGGGCGCGTCGAGCCCGGCCAGCAAGGCGCGCACGCGCGCGCGCAGCTCGAGGTTACCGCTCACGACCACGACGTTCTGGCGGTCGTCGGCGAACAGCGCGCCGTCGGGCGTCGCGCCCTTGAGGAGCTTGAGGGCGTCGCCGGCGCGCAGGTTGTGGAGCTGCACGGCTTCGGTGGCGGCGGGACTGCCGGCCCCGTCGGCCGGCGCGTCAAGCGCGTCGACCAGGCCGCGCGCGCGGGCCAGCGTCGCCGGCGCACCGGTCACCAGCACCGCGGCCGTCCGCTTGTCGGACACGACGACGGTCCCCGGCGCCAGCGCCGCCTGCAGCGCCGCGGCCACGTCCTCGGGGTGCGCGTGCGCGAGGACGAAGGTGCGCGTGCGGGTGCCGCCGGGACCCGCGTCGTCGGGAAAGCGCCGGCTCATCGAGCTCGCGTCGCCGACGATGACGACGGTGCCTTCGCGGTGCGTCTGCAGCGCGTACGAGGCCGCGAGCGCGGCCAGTGCTTCGTCGAAGGTGACGTCGGCGAGCCGCACGGTGACGCGCTGCGGCTTGACGGAACCGTCGGCGACGACGTTGCGGTTGGCGCGCGCGCCGAGCAGGCGGATGACGTCGGCCAGCTGCACGTCGCGCGCGTCGATCGTGAACCGCTCCGTCTGTGCGCTCGCGGGGAGCGTCAGCAGGGCGAGCAGCGCGAGCGCGCAGAGCGCACGTCTCATTGGCGGTCGCCTCCGCCCAGGCCGGCGTCCAGCGAGAAGCGACGGCCGTCGGCGAGCCGCACGCCGGTCGCGCCGATGGCCGCCACGCTGCTGCCGTCGAGCCGATCGCCGACGGTCACGATCCGTGGACCGCGCGGGTCGTCGACGAGCGCGAACGGACGCGCTCCGGTGACGATCGCGGCCAGCCGCGGCGGAGCGACGTCCGGCGGCGCCGCCCCGCCGGCGCCCGGATTCGGCGGCAGGACGGGCACGGCGGCGGACAGCGAGGGGACGAGCGCGAGCGCGGCGCTGGGCGCCGGTGCCGGCGTGCCCTCGGGACCCGCGAACGGGTCGCGATTCGGCCGCACCGCGAGGACTCGGGGCGGCGCGGGCGTCGTCAGCGCGAACGCCGCCGACGCGAACCGATCGCCGGCGACGCCGCCGCGCGCGACGAGCGGCGAGGTGACGAACGCTCCGGCCACGCACAGGGCGCCGCTCGCGGCCAGTGCCGTGCGGCTACGGGGTCCGAGCGCGATCATCGGCCGGTAGCGTCACGCGTGGCAACGCGACGCGCAGCGAGGCGGTCAGCGACGGGTCGGAGCCGGCGGTACGCGCGCGCGTGAGCGCGACGACGTCGACGCCGGCCGGAACGCCCATGCGCGAGAGATCCGCCACGGCGCCCAGCAGATCGCCGTAGCGACCGGACAGATCGACCGTGAGCGCGAGCGGCGTCGTCGGGTGGCGCGTGCCGCGCGGCGGTTGGTCGGCGCTGACCGCGAGCACGAGCGCGTTGTGGCGCCGCGCGACCGCATCGGCGCCGCGCAGGAAGCGCGCCAGCGAGCGCGCCGCGTCCGTGCCGAGGTCCAGCCCGCGCAGGCGGCCCTGGAGCCGACGCCGCTCACCGTCGACGGCCGGCGCGCGCACCAGCTCCCGCGCCAACGCGTCGGCATGCGCGGCGGCACGCGCGTTCTCGTCGAGCTGCTCGGCGATGCGGCGTTGATCGCCGCGCACGAGGACGTAGCGAGCAGCACGACCGTCAAGGCGGCCAGCGCGAGGCCGCGTTCCAACGGGCCGGTGCGAACGGTCACCATGGCGCCTCCAGCGCGACCGCGTAGAGGTACTCGTTGCGTGCGGCGTCGCGACGCACGCTGACCAGCCGCGCCGCGCCATAACCGGGCACGCGACGCAGCGACGCCAACGCGTCGCCGACGTCGCGCAACGCGGCCCCGTGCCCCTCGAGCGCGACCGCCGGCCCGTCGAGGCGCACGGTGGTCAGCCAGGCGTCGTGCGCGAGACGGTTGCCCAAGAGGGCGACGTGGCTCGCGCTGCGGGTACCGGACGTGGCCAGCTCGTCGACGTGACGCGACAACGCGCGCAGCCGGTCGACGTCGGCCGCGGCGGCGCGCATCGCGTCGAGCGCGGCGTGCGCGCTGCCCAGCCGCGCGGCCGCCCGTGCACCGGCCGCGCGCGCGGCGTGCAAGCGCAGATCGTCGACGAAGCACAGCGCCGCGACGGCGAGCAGGGCCGCGGCCAGCGACGCGAGCGGGACGCGCGTTCGTCGGTCGAGCCGACGCGCGAGCGCCGCGAACACGTCCCGGCGCGGCCGCAGATAGTTGACGCGGGTCATGTCGCGTGCTCCCACAGCGCCAAGCCGTACGCCAGACCCCAGTCGGGCGCGGCGACGCGCACCACGTCGGCCGGCAGCGTGACGCAGGCGTCGGGTGCGAAGGTGCCCAGTCGCGTCGGGACGCCCAAGGCACGCTCGAGCGCGGCCGCCAGACCCTGCAGCCGCGCGCCGTTTCCGGTCAGCACCGCGCCGGCCGGCTCCCGCGGCGCGGCGGCGCGCAGCTCGACGAACGCGCTCGCGATCTGCTCGACCAACGCCGCGCGCGCCGACTCGCCGGCCCCGGCCATGCCGACGCCGCGCTTGCGCAGCTCGGCGGTCGTTTCGTCGACGCCCAGGCCGGCGACGATGGCGTCGGTCAGCGCGCGCCCGCCCAGCGGAACGATCCGCGTCAGGGGCAACGCTTCGCCGCGCACGATCACGGTGCAGGCGGTCAGGCCGACGTCGACGACGGCGTCGGCGGCAAAGGCGCGCAAAAGCGCGAGGGCGCCGTCGTCGACCGCGACGGCGTGCAGCCCGGCGACCCGCGCGATCTCGACGGCGCGCTCGACCGCCGAACGACGCGCGACCGCGACGACCGTCCGCCCCGGGGTGAGCGGAACGAACCGAAGGACGCCGTCGTGCAGGGCGTGCGGTGCGAAGCGCGCGGCTTCGAAGCCGGCGGCGCGCTCGCGTTCGCGGCGGCGCAGCGGCGGCAACGCGATCTCGCGCACGTGCGAGTCGGGGGCGCGCAGCGCCAGCACGCAGCGGCGTTCGCGCGTCGAGAGCTCCGTCCGGGCGCCGGCGATCGCGGCCGACGGATCGTCGCCGGTCGTGCGCGATGCGGCCGCCACCAAGCGCGGCGTTCCGCCCGCATCGAGCTCGGCCAGCGCCACGCACGTGCGCGCGCTGCCGACGTCGATGCCGAGCGGCAACGAACGGGTCATGCTGCCCACGGCTGCAGCACGGCACCGGCGAGCGTGCCGAGCGCGAGGAACGGTGCGAACGGCAGCGCGGAGCGTCGCGTCGCACGGCGGGCGAGAAGCAACGCGATGCCGGCCAGCGCGCCGAACGTGAACGCCGCACCCAGCGCGACGAACGCCGCCGCCGGCCCGAGCGCCGCGCCGATCGCCGCGCCTAGCTTGACGTCGCCCAACCCCAGCCCGCGCCCGCCCGTGGCGGCGTGGAGGAGCCACAGCGCGCCGCCCGCCGCCACGCTGCCGGCGAGCGCCGTCGGCAGGGTGCCGTTCAAGGCCGCCGCGGCAAGCGCGACCAGCGCGGTCGTGCCGGAGATCGGGTCGGGGATCAGCCCGGTGCGCAGATCGATCGCGGCGGCGATCAGCGTGCCTGCGATCGCCGTGGCCGGCGCGGCGGTCATCGCGTCAGCTCGCGCAGCGCGGCGCGCGCGGGGGCGAAGTCGGGCGCGAGGGCGAGCGCGACGGCGAAGTCGTGCCGGGCCACCGTCGGCTCGTGCGCGCGCTGCGCCATCCGGCCGGCCAGCTGCGCGTAGCGCGGGTCGCGCGCGCCGAGCGCGGCGGCCGCGAAGGCGCGTTCCGCTTCGCGTATGCGGCCGAGGCGCTGAGCGGCGAAGCCGCGATCGGCCAACAAGAGCGGATCGTTCGGCACGGCGCGCAGCGCGCGCACGGCCACGGCGAGCGCGAGCGCGGCGTCGCCGCGTCCGCGGCGGACGAGCAAGAAGAAGGCCAGCCGATCGGCCGCCACGGCCGAGCGTGCGTCGATCGCCGTCGCTCGCGCATACGCGTTCACGGCGCGATCGACGTCACCGCCGCGCAGCGCGTCGTCGCCGCGCGTCACCAGCGCCGTCGCCACCTCGCCGCGGAAGAGCAGGGCCGCGCACGCCAGCGCGACGGCGGCCAGCGCGAAGCGACGAGGCCGTGCGAGCGCGCTCACGCCAGCACTCCGTAGTACGAGGCCAAGGCCAGCATCAGCGTGCCGCCGACGGTCGCAGGCGCATGCGAGCCGGCCATTCGCGCGAAGCCGCGCGCGAGCCGCGTCCCCAGCACGCCCACGCCCACCAATGGCAGCGCGTGCCCCAGCGCGTACGCGGTCAGCACCGCCGTCGCGCTCGCGGTCGTGCCGCCGCCCAACGTCAACCCCGCGATCGCGGCCAGCACCGGCGTGCAACACGGCGAGACGACCAGCGCACCGGACGCACCGAGCAGCGCGACGCCGCCGAGGCCGACCGGTGCCGTCCGCCGTGCGGCGTGCGCCGCGCCGCCGCGCGCGAGCACCACGATGCCGGCGACGGCCAAGGCGCCGGCGAGCAGCGCGTCGGTCACGCTCGCGGCGCCGCGCACGGACGCCAACGCGTCGACCGCGAGGCCGAGCAGCACCATCGCACCGACCAAGCCGACGACGTACGCGCAGACGAGCGCCCATGGCCGCGCGCCGGTTTGCATGACGGCCGCCAGCGCCAAGTAGCGCGGGGCGACGCAGGGCCCGGCGCTCGTCACGACGCCGGCGGCGAAGGCCAGCGGCAGCGCGCGCCCCTGCTGCGAGGCGGCCGCCTGGAGGGTGCTGACGACGAGGTCGCTCACGGCGAGACCTGCAGCCCTTGGCCAGCGACGTAAAGGATCTTCGTCGCCGTGCAGCCCGTGCCGCAGACCGAACCGCTGGTGCCGCCGGTAAGCGGAATCTTCGCCAGCGTCGAACCGACGTGCACGCCCGGACAGGTGATCGTGTAGCCGGCGGGGCTTCCGCCCGAGGCTTGCGTCGTCGTCAGCGAGTACGTCGCGGTCGCCGTTTGCGCGGCCGGGTCCTTGGGCGTGTTGTCGAGGTACGGAACGCCGTTGGCGGTGAGCAGCGAGGGCTGCACGCTCGCGGCCGATGCGGTCGGATAGACCTGGTTGTCGGTGTAGTACAGCTCGAGCGAGGTCGCGATCGAGCGCAGGTTCGACTCGCAGGCGGCCGTCTGCGCCTGTGCGCGCGCGTTGACGAAGTTGGGGATCAAGATTCCGGCGAGGATGGCGATGATCGCGACGACGACCATCAGCTCGATCAGCGTGAAACCGCGTTCTCCGGAACGCGAACGGCTCGGGTGCACGGCGTTCTCCCTTTGCGGATGTACGGCGGAGGGTGCCCGGCGCCGGGTCGACCTATGCGGCGTGAGGAGGCCGCCGCGTCCCGGCGAAAGAGCACCCCATGAGCGAGCTGCAAACTATCCCGCTTCGGCGGATCGACGGTTCCGAGACGCGCCTGGCCGATTTCGCCGGCGACGTCCTGTTGGTGGTCAACGTCGCCTCGCAGTGCGGTCTCACGCCGCAGTACGCGGGGCTGCAGAGCCTCTACGAGCGCTACGGCGACCGCGGCTTCGCGGTGCTGGGCTTTCCGGCCAACGAGTTCGCCGCGCAAGAGCCGGGTTCGAACGCGGACATCGCGCAGTTCTGCGAGACGCAGTTCTCGGTGACGTTCCCGATGTTCGAGAAGATCGTCGTCAAGGGAGACGGCCGCCACCCGCTCTACGACAAACTGGTCGGCGCGCAGCCGCAGGCGCGCACCAAACCCGACGGTCAGCTCGCCGCCCGGCTCGAATCGAAGGGACTCTTAGCCGGACGCAAGCCCGACGACGTCATGTGGAACTTCGAGAAGTTCGTGGTCGGCCGCAACGGCGAGGTCGTGGCCCGCTTCGCGCCCGACGTCGCGCCCGACGATCCGATGCTGATCGAGACGATCGAGGCGGAACTGGCCAAGGGCTGAGGGATGTGATATCGTGGCCGCAACGCACGGCTCGCTTTGTCGAGCCGTGCCGCCAGTTTGCGTCTTCAGGGGGTGGGCATGCAACAGGTGCGAACGGCCGCATTGGCATTCGTCGCGATCACCGTGCTGATCGTGAGCGGCTCGCAGTTCGGGACGTCGGTGGGAGCCGCCGCGCCGAGCGCGAGCTTCCGCCCCGGCGAGGGCTCCAAACCGTCCTCGTGCGACAAGAAGTACACCGGCGTCATCGTGCCCGTCATTCTCCCCTTGCAGCTCGGTGGCAAGGTGGACGGCCAGTTCGAGGCCAGCTGCAACGCGTATCAAGAGTTCACCTACCTCAACTGGCGTAGCGCCGGTCACGGCATCCCCGACCCCACCGTCAAGGGCAGCGCCTTCGGCGCACCGGTCGACGGCGCGCACACCTACGCGACGGTGTGGGAGACGTACACCAATCCGGACGTCCTGTTCGCGACGCCGACCGGCCTGCGAAACGTGAAGTTGAGCTCGAACGGGCTGCGGACGCTCTCCGCGATTTCGAAGGGCGACGGCGACGACGTGCATTTCAGCGGCTTCCAGCAAGCCGGCAGCTTCGGCTGGCTGACGACGCGCGGCGGCGATCTGACGTTCTACGAAGAGCGGATCGACAACGACGAGGCGCAGTACATCACCAGCAACGGGCTCACCTCGGCGGCCAAGCAGCGCACCTGCGCGCAGAGCAAGTACGGCTTGAATCTGCCGGCCGGCGCGTCGGTCGATCCGGCCAAGCCCTGGACCGATCACAGCTGCACCGGCGCCGCGGTCACGTACGGCCAAAACATCGGCGCGATCGAGCTCAAGGCGGCATGGATCGAGCTGCACGATCCCGCGCTGTACCGGAAGTACTTGATCTCGCGCGCGAACCTGCTCTACCCGGACGGGACGGAGCGCAAGAACGTCGTGATCGGTTTGGTCGGGCTGCACATCATTCACAAGTCGCCGACCACCCAGCAGTTCTTGTGGGCCACCTTCGAGCACGTCGACAACGTGCCGGACGCGACGCCGTACCCCGAGGTTCCCTCGACCGAGGCGCCCGCGACGCCGACGGCAACGCCGCAGTGGACGTACTACAACCCGAACTGCGCCGGCCCGTTCTGCGCGGTCAACAAGCTGCCTTCACCGTGTCCGGCGCCGCCGATTCCCGGCTGCCAAGGGTATCACGTGCCGACCCGTACGATGCGCGTCGTTCCACGTTCGTCGTTCGCCGAGGCCGAGAACACAACGTTCGACGAAGCGCTGACGACTGCCGGCGCGGTGAATTCGGTGTTCCGGTACTATCGGCTGGTCGACGTGCAGTGGCCGACGCAAGGCACGCTCGTCAACCCGCCGGGAGCACCGATCCCGCTCAGCGACGGCGTGGCGCTGCCGCGCTGGATCGTGGCGAACGCGACCATGGAGACCTACTTCCAGAACGTCTTGGCGTGCCAAAGCTGCCACACCGGCGCCGCGGTCTCCGAAGGCCGGCCGGGCGGGCGCGTGCACATCAACCTGGTCAACCCGGTCCTGCTGCGAAAACTCATGCACGCGAAATCGGGTGAGCCGACGGAATACGCGTCGGACTACTCGTTCATCTTCGGCAAGGCGAAGTAGGCTTGCCCAAGCGAGCGTCCGGCGTGGGTTTGCCGGACGCTCGTCGGGGCGCTATGATCGGCGCATGAAGAAGCAGGGCCCGCGGGCCGAGCTCAAGCTCGGCGATCACGTTCGCATCCCGGCCGACGACGTGGTCGGCACCGTCACCGACGTGCACCCGCACGAAGTGACCGTTAAGGTGACCATCGACGGTGAGACGGCGCACCGCAAGTACGCGTACGAGTCCGTCGAGCGCGTGGGCACGCTCGACGAAGTCTCGCACTACGTGGATCACTAGCTGCCGGAATACGGCGTGCAGGTCGCGAGCACGCTCTGGAACGTGCTCGAGAGGGTCGAGAGGACGGCGCTGTCGGTGACGTCCATGCCCCAGTCGATCTGATACGCCGCGCCGGCGGTCGCGTTCGACGAGCCGAACCAGCCCGTGCCCGAGCCGATCAGGGTCATCTTTTCGGCGCCCGAGGCGGGATTGAGCTCGACGTCGGCGCCGGCGCTCTGCAGCTGGCTCAAGACCGTCTCCTCGCCCGAGTCGAGGTCGCTCTTGAGCACGATGACGTGGACGCTCTGGCCGCCCTGCGCGGCGGCCAGCAGCGCGCTCGCGACGTTGCCGGGCCCGAACGACTCGGTCATGAAGTCGACCGTTCCGCTGGTGTGCGCCTGGATGTAAGCGGTCTCCATCGACAGCGAGTCCTGCTTGATCGTGTCGAGGCGCGTCCCGTCACCGGGATTCAGCGCCAGCGCGTTGCCGATCGTCGTCAGGTCGTTCGCGTTCGTGTCGCGCAGAATGACGTCGCCGCTGTCCCAGTTGCGGCCGTCGAGGAAGCCGACGCCATCGACGATCGCGAGCTTGGCGTGCAGCGGCTCGGGATTCGGTGACTGCGTGCCCGCGTCCCAAACGACGCTGCCGCCGGCCGCCTCGAGCGTCGCCGCGGACTGCTCGTCGGTGCTGTAGACACCGATGCTCTGCGCGTACGAATCGGACGGGAGATCGACGGTCACGCTCGCGCCGGCCTTGGCCGCCGCCACGAGCGCGTTGAGCAGACCGCTGCTCGGCTCGAGGGTGTACGTGCTCAACTGGACTTTCTTGCCGGCTTGAATCGTCGAGAGGACCGTCGCCTGGCTCACCACGGTCAGACCGGAGCCCGAGCTCGGCGTCGGGCTGGGTGTGGGCGTCGGCGTCGGCGTGGTGGTGGGCTTCGGCGTCGCCGTCGGCTTGGGCGTGGCGGTCGGCGTCGCGGTCGTCGTCGGTATCGGCGTCGGGGTCGCGGTCGGGCCCGCGGTGGGCGTCGCGGTCGGTGCGCTCGTCGACGTGCCGGTGAGGCTGACGTCGTCGACGTACTGCACGATGTGGTAGCTGCCGTCGGGGTCGCCTTTGACGCCGAAGTAGATCTCGACCGTCTGGCCGGCGTACGCGCTCAGGTCGTACGAGCGCTGCACCCAACCGCTGGTGGTGTTGGCTTCGGAGTAGATGGTGCTCAGGATCGTGCCGCTCGTGTTGCGGACGTCGGCTTCCTGGTCGGCGTACTTCGTCGAGGTCTCGTTGGTCGATTCTTCGATCCAGAACGTCAGCGTCGCGCCGGCGGGCACGGTGACGGTCTGGTAGAGACCCGACGTGCCGTTGGGTTCGGTCGTCGTGTCACCCATCTTCGCGGCGTAGGAGCCGCTGTGCACGACGCTGGTCTGGATGGAGGCACTCACCGTACCGCCCTGTTTCCAGTACGTGTACGAGTCGGACTCGAAGCCGGGGTCTTGCATGACGTTCGTCGCGGCTTGCGCGACGGCGCTCGCGGTGCGCGAGCCGCCGGTCAGGTGCTGCTCGTTGGTGGGGACCGTGCCGTCGCGGCCACCGGAGCACGCGGCGATCGTGGCGACGAGCAAGACGCTCGCGCAAATCATCGTCGGTCGTTGCAAGGGCCTCTCCCGTCAGTACGCGTTGCAACCAGGGGTCGCCGAGCGTTGCGGTGGGCGTTCTCGCGCTTCCTGCTTATGGCAAGTTAAAGAACGAACGGAATGCGCGGTGGCCGCAGCGAAACGGCTGGCTCATATGCGCTCGAAGGTCATTTTTTCTGGTATACAACCGACGGGTGCGATTCACATCGGCAACTTTTTCGGTGCCATCAAGCAGTGGGTCGCGGGTCAAGACGAAGCCGAGAACATCTTTTGCCTGGTCGACATGCACGCGCTCACGGTCCCGCAAGAACCGGCCGCGCTGCGCGCGCAGATCGTCGAAACGGCGACGGTCCTGCTGGCGGCCGGGATCGACCCCCAGAAGTCGCGCCTGTACGTGCAGAGCGACGTGCGCGAGCACGGCGAGCTGACCTGGTACCTCTCGTGCGTCGGGTCGATGGGACAGTTGAACCGAATGACGCAGTTCAAGGAGAAGTCCGAGCAGCAGAAGGGGGAGGTGCGGGTCGGCCTGTTCATCTACCCGCTGCTGATGGCATCGGACATCCTGCTCTACCGCACGACGCACGTCCCGGTCGGCGAGGACCAGAAGCAGCACATCGAGCTGACGCGCGACCTCGCGCAGCGCTTCAACGCGACCTACGGCGAGACGTTCGTGCTGCCGGAGGCGACCGTCCCGGCGGCCGGCGCGCGCATCATGGGGCTCGACGACCCGACCAAGAAGATGTCCAAGAGCGCGCCGGGCTCGTACCATGCGGTGCGCGTGCTCGACACGCCCGATCAGATCCGCAAGACGGTGATGTCGGCGCAGACGGACAGCGGGCGCGACATCAAGCTCGACCCGCAGCGGCCCGGGGTGAGCAATCTGCTCGGCATCTACATGGCCGCGACCGGCCAGACGCCGGCGCAGGCCGAAGCGCATTTCGCCAACGCGCGCGGCTACGGCGATCTCAAGAAAGAGATCGCCGAGCTGCTGGTCGAGACGCTGCGCCCGATCCGCGAGCGCTACGAGGACCTCTCGCGCGACCCGAGCGTCGTGCGCGAGATCCTGCAGCGCTGCGCCGACGAGCTGCGCCCGACGGCGCGCGCGACGACCGATGCGGTCAAACGGGCGATGGGCGCCGGCAGCTGACCGTGACGGCCCTGCGCGCTCGGCTTCGCTCGATCGCGCTGCGCCGTGGCGGGTCGCCGCTGCCGACGGGCTATCCGTTCAACGTGCGCGCGATCCGTGAACGGCAAGAGGCATCGCGACGGGTTCTTCCTGCGTGCGCGCAGATTCTCTCGTTCGACGGCGGCGGCGTCCATGAAGTCGCTTATCACGAGACGGACGCGTACGTCGTTACACGGCGGTTCCTGGCCGACCCCGAGCGAAGCTGCGCGGCGGTGCGGTCGTTGGCGGCGGCGAAGGTGCGGCCCATGCGGATCGCGGGACTGGTCCTGATGGTGGTGGCGCTGGGTGTCGCGTACCCGGCAACGCCCAGAGACGACGTGCGGGAGACCTTCTTCGGAACGACGGTCGCCGACCCGTATCGGTGGCTCGAGGCAGTGCACGCCCCGCGCGTGCGTGCTTGGGTCGCGCGGCAGGATGCGCTGACCGAAGCGACGCTCGCGAGCGTACCGCTGCGCGACACGCTCCGCGCGACGACACGACGCCTGTTCTCGATGCCCAGCCGGAGCTTGCCGCAGCGGGGCGGTCCGATCGCGGTCGTCGCGCGAACCGACGGCAGCGGGCGACGAGCCGTGCTCGTCGCGACCGGAGCGCACGGCGATCGGGTCGTGCTCGATCCGAACGTCGGCTGGGATCCGGCCGTCACGCTGGCCGACTGGAAGCTCGCGCCGGACGGAACGCACGTCGCCTACGCGACGAAGCGCGCCGGCCTGGGGTTGGTGCGCTGGCACGTCCGCTCGCTCGCGACCGGACGCGACTTGGCGGATCTGGTCGTCGGAACGCCCGATTGGGCCCCGATCGGGTGGAGCACGGATGGTCGCGGGTTCTATTACGGCGGCTACGCGAGCGAGGCGGCACGGGCGCCCGGCGAGCCGATCGGCCGGGGCTACACCGTGCGCTTCCACCGGCTCGGTGGCGATCAGCGCGACGACCGCGTCGTGTACGCGTTGCCGCAGCGCCCGACGTGGCTCCCCTACGCGCAGGAGAGCGACGACGGGCGCTATGTGATCCTCGGGGCGATCGACGGCGGCGGCGGGAATCTCGTCGCCGTGCGCGACGCGCACGACCCGCGTGGTGCGATCCGCACGATCCGGCAGCTGTCCCCGTCGGTGTACTCATATGTCACGAGCGACGGACCGATCGCGTATTTCTTCACTAATGCGGGCGCACCGCGCGGCAAGCTCGTCGCGATCGATCTTCGCCAACCCGCGCATCAGTGGGACGTGATCCCCCAGAGCTCGCGAACGCTGGAAGACGTTAGCGCCGCCGGCGACCAGTTCCTCGCACGGTACCTGCACGACGTGCGCTCCGAGATCATCGCCTTCGACCGTCACGGCGCGCGGCTGCGCGCGTTACCGACGCCCGGCATCGGAACGGTCGCGAACGTCGCCGCGGACCCGTCGCACGCGAGCGCGTACTACGACTTCTCGAGCCCGACGACCCCGCCCAGCGTCTTCGCGTACGACAGCCGGGACGGCCGCACGCATTTGGTCGGCCGGCAGCGCGCCGTGTTCGATGCCGCGCAGTTCGTCACGGAGGAGCTCTTCGCACGCTCCGCCGACGGGACGCGCGTTCCCGTCTTCGTCGCGCACCGGCGCGGTCTGCGGCTCGACGGCTCACATCCGACGATGCTGACCGGCTACGGCGGTTTCGGCGACAGCTACCGGCCGGAGTGGTGGACGCCGAACGAAGCGTGGATCGCCGCCGGCGGCACGCTCGCCATCGCGTGCGTGCGCGGCGGCGGCGAGTACGGGCAGGCCTGGCACCGCGCGGGGATGCTCGGCAACAAGCAGCACGCCTTCGACGATCTCGCCGCGGCGGCGCGCCTCCTGGTCGCGCGCGGCTACGCCACGCGGAAAACTTTGGGCTTGTACGGCTACTCCGGCGGTGGCTTGCTGGTCGGCGTCACCGAAGTGCAGCATCCCGACCTGTTCGGGGCCGTCGTCGAGGCGGCCGGGCCGGTCGACGTCCTGCGCGGCGAGACGTACGGCAGCGAAGCGATCTGGACGACCGAGGTCGGCTCGCCGACCAAGAGCGCGCGCGAGTTCGCGTGGCTCTACCGGTACGCGCCGCTCGTCGCCATTCGTCAAGGAACGCGCTACCCGGCGACGCTCGTGATGACCTCGGAGAACGACGAGCGCGTATCACCTGCGCATGCCTACAAGTTCGCGGCGACGTTGCAACGGGCGCAAGGCGGCGACGCACCGATCCTCCTGGACGCCGTGCGCGGAACCGGTCACGTCGGCGGCGGCACGCTGGCCGCGCAGATCGCGCCGATCGTCGACGCCGACACGTTCCTCCTCGCGCACCTCCGAACGTCGGCGGCGGATTGACGGACCGCTAGAGCGGATAGCGGTACAGCAGCGTCTCGGGATCGTCCGGGTTCGGTCCGACGAGCTGAAAGCCCGACTTCTCGAGCACGCGGCGCGAGGCGAGGTTCGACTCGAGCACGACCGCGCGGATCGCGGTCGGCCGCGAGGCGGCGACGGCCTGCGCGACGGCGGCGCAGAGTTCACTCGCGTAGCCGCGTCCCCAGTACTCGGGCCGCAGCGCGTAGCCGACGTTGACGGCGCCGGGTTCGGCCGCGGCCGGGAACACGCCGGCGCACCCGACGAACTCGCCGCTGGGCAACCGAACCACGTAGTCGCCGCAACCATGGACGTTCCACGTCTCGACGCGCCGCGCGACCCGAGCGCGCGTCTCTTCCAGCGCAAACGTGTGCCCGAAGATCGTCGCCTGCACGCGCTCGTCGGTATCGAGGATCGCCAGCTCGGGGACGTGCTCGTCGGTGAACCGCTCGCACCGCAGCCGTGGGGTGATCAAGGGATCCGGAAGCATCGAAGCAGCTTTCGGCGGCTACGCGGACGGCACATCGAGGGCCATCGAACGCTCCGGACGGGTATTACATGCTCGCTCAGAGGTTGTCCCTGCCTTCGTGCAAGAAACCGGGCGCATGCCTTGGGAAGCCTTTAGCGCGGGTCCGTCGTCGGCGATTCTCGCAGAACGTCTCGAACGGTGAAACCCGCGACGTGGCGCGCGATGCTTTTGACGCTCTGCGCGGTTGGGATACTCCTCGCCGTTGGGGCCTTGGTGGACCAGACGGGGATGCGCGGCTTGCCGGCGCGATACGGCGTCTGGGGCGCCTACTTCGATGGATCGGCGGCGCCATACCATATGACGCTTCGCGGCGTCGATCCGGGCGGACCGGCCGATCGCAGCGGGCTGCACGAGGGCGACCTCATCGACCTGCGCGCCTCCTCGCTGCTCGAGCGCCTTTCGCTGATGGGGCAGCCGCAAGCCGATCGACCGGTGACGTTGCGGGTAGAGCGCGGGTCGGCACGCTCGGACGTGGTTATCGTTCCGAAATCGCTCGTCTTATCGCGGTTTTGGAATTTGGCCATCTGGGAGGTCGCCAGCCTCTGGCTGCTGTTCTTTGCGGCGTTGATCGCTTGGCGGCGACCGTACGTCGACAGCAATCTCTTACTCTCGGCTGTCTTGGCATGTACGGGGATCGGCGTTAGCGCACGACCGCTATTTTTCGGATTTCCGTGGGCTTCGGCCTACGTCGCGCTCAGCATCGCAGGTCAAGCTCTCCCGTTGTCGATCGCCCTGTGGGCCGCGCTCGCAAGCCGATTCGCGCGTCCCCTCTCGCCGGCCAGGCGCGGTGCGCTCGCCCTCTGCTACGCGCTGGTCGCCGTCGCCGTCGTTACCGGCGACGGCACACCCGATCTGAGCAGCGGGATCGCTCCGCTGATTGCCACGCTCACGCTATGGTTCGATCCGACGCTGTTTCTTGGACCGCTTTGGATCATCCCCATGGAGGCAGCCGTCCTGATGGCACTGCTGGGCAGCGCCATGGCGATCGCGGCCGGACGGGGCGTCGATCGCCAACGCGCGGTGTGGCTGCTGGCCCCCCTTGCGGTCTTGGACGGCGTTCGCGGGGTGAGCACGCTGTCGTTTCACTTCCTGTCGTATTCGGCGCTGCTCGTCACGGGAGAGTTCTACAGCATCGTCGCGGTCGTCACGCCGCTCGTGCTCACCTACGTTGCGCTGAATCGGCGACTCATCGATCTCGGATTCGTCGTCAACCGCACGGTCGTTTTCGCCATCATTTCGACGATCGTGGTCGGCGCATTCGTGCTGGTGGAATGGGCCGTCGGCGCATGGCTCGTCAACGCGAGCCACACGACGAGCGCCGTGGTCGCCATGGTCGTTGCGTTAGCGCTCGGGTTTTCGCTGCGCTCGATCCACAAGTACGTCGATCGCGTCGTCGACACCGTGCTCTTTCGCAAGCGTCACGACGATGAATTGGCGCTGCGTCGGTTCGCACACGAGTCGGCATACATTACCGACGCTGGGATTCTGCTGGAACGCGCGCTAGAGACGGTGCGCGAGCGCACCGCCGCCGACGTTGTCGAGATTTTCGTTCGCAGCGGATCGGCGCGGTACGTCTCGACCGCCAAGGGCGACGGTCTCGACGTCAGCGAGAATGACCCCGTTCTCATCGCCTTGGCCGCATGGAACAAGCCGGTCGCTCTGCACGGGATCGCCGGGTCCGCGCTGTGCGGTGAGTTGGCGTTTCCGATGATTTCGCGCGGCCGGCTCGTGGGCGCGCTCATCTGCGGAGCCAAGCGCGACGGCGATGTCTATGCGCCGGATGAATCCGATGCGTTACTCGCGCTCGCGCATGGCGTCGCCGATGCGCTCGACGTGCTGGATGCGAAGGGCGCCCGCTTCGCCGACCCGGAACTCGTGGAGATTCGTCAGTCGATACGCGCGCTGTCCGAGGCGACGTCGGCCTTGCCTGATGCCATCGCCGCGCGGGTGCGTGCGGGAAGCGCGTAGAGCATAGAGCGAGACAAGCGATCGGCGACACTGATTGCGACGGTTTTTCTTCGCTTACGTTGGTATCGGCCATGGTGAATGCCGGCGACGGACACAATAACGGGCGCCGTTTATGCGGCGCCCGTTATCATCCTTGGGCTGTACAGAGTTGCGTAGAGCGGTACTATCGCACGTTTTTTACGAGCACCCGCTCGTGGTGCCGCAGCTGTCGCATTTGAGGCACGTGCCGTTGCGGACGAGGGTGAACTGGCCGCACTGCGTGCACGCGTCGCCGCTGTAGCCCTTGGCAATCGCTTCGCGCGCCTTTTCGGCGACGATCTGGCCCTTTGCGGGACCACTCGTCGTCGTGCGGACCGCCGAGACGGCGCCGACGGGCTCCGGCACGCGGCTGACCAACGCGGGCGGCGGTCCGGTACGGGTCGGCGTGGAGGCAGTCGGCGCGAGGTAGTGGACTTCGCCTTCCTCTTCGCCGACGTACTCGGGCTCCGGTCCCATCGCGTCCATCTGCGTCGACGGCTGCACCTGAGCGAGATCGTAGCGGCCGAGATAGCTCACCGCCAGCTCGCGGAAGATGTAGTCGAGGATCGACGTCGCCATCTTGATGTTCTCGTGACCGATGACGGGCCCGTTGGGCTCGAAGCGCGTGAAGGTGAATGCGTCGACGTACTCCTCGAGCGGGACGCCGTGCTGCAAGCCCAGCGAGACCGCGATCGCGAAGTTGTTCATCAGCGAGCGGAAGGCCGCGCCTTCCTTGTGCATGTCGATGAAGATCTCGCCGAGGGTGCCGTCGTCGTATTGACCGGTCCGCAAGTAGACTTTGTGGCCGCCGACGATCGCCTTCTGCGTGTAGCCGCCGCGGCGATCCGGCATGCGCCGGCGCTTGGCGATGTAGCGGTACACGATCTTCTCGGCGATCTGGACCGGCGTGTCGTAGGCGGCTTGCGGAGCCTCCTCCTCGTCGCCGGCACCGACGTCGTAGCTGGCCGCCAGCGGCTGCGAGAGCTTCGAGCCGTCGCGATAGAGCGCGACCGCCTTGACCATCTTCTCCCAGGAGTAGCGGTAGGCGTCCTTGACGTCTTGCACGCTCGCCGTTTGCGGGAGGTTGATCGTCTTCGAGATCGCGCCGGAGATGAACGGCTGCGCGGCCGCCATCATGTCGACGTGCGCCAGCGGACGGATGTAGCGCGAGCCGTGCTTCCCGCACGGGGTGGCGCAGTCGAAGACCGCCAGGTGCTCGTCCTTGAGGAACGGCGCGCCTTCGAGCGTCATCCGCCCGCAGATCACGTCGGAGGCTTCCTCGATCTGCGCTTGGGTGAAGCCCAGCGCGTCGCGCAGGATCGAATAGTTCCAATCCGCCAGCTGCGCGTCGGTCATCCCGAGCTTCTCTTTGCAGAACCGCTCGCCCAGCACGTGCTGGTTGAACGCGAACCCGATCTCGAACGCGCCGGGTAGACCGGCTTCGATCTTGGCCAGGGCCTCGTCGTCGAAGCCCTTCGCCTTGAGCGTCGCGCGGTTGATGTGCGGCGTGCCCTCGAGCGTGTTGGTGCCCTTGGCGAACGTCTCGATGGCCGCGATCTGCTCGCTGTTGTAGCCGAGACGGCGCAGGGCCGGCTCGACCGACTGGTTGACGATCTTGAAGTAGCCGCCGCCGGCGAGCTTCTTGAACTTGACCAGCGCGAAGTCGGGCTCGATCCCGGTGGTATCGCAATCCATCACCAGGCCGATGGTGCCGGTCGGCGCGATGCAGGTGACCTGCGCGTTGCGGTAGCCGGCGACCTCGCCGATCGCCAGCGCGTTGTCCCAGGTCGTGCGTGCCAGCTGCCACGTCTCTTGCGTGAAGAGCGTGGGCTGATGCGTGACCGGAACGACGGTCAGGCCTTCGTAGTCCTCGGCCCGCGCCGCGTATGCCGCCTGGCGGTGGTTGCGCAGCACGCGGCCCATGTCCTCAGCGTTGCGCTCGTAGGAGGGAAACGGTCCCAGCTCGCGCGCCATCTCGGCCGAGGCTTTGTAGGCGGCGCCCGTCATCAGCGCGCTGATCGCCGCGCACCAGCCGAAGCCTTCCTCCGAGTCGTACGGCAAACCCAGCCGCATGAGCAGCGTGCCGAGATTGGCGTAGCCCAGGCCGAGCGTGCGGTACTCGTACGAGCGGCGCGCGATCTCGCGGCTGGGGAACTGCGCCATCAGCACGCTGACTTCGAGCGTGAACGTCCAAATGCGGCACGCCTCGGCGAACTTCTTGGCGTCGAATTGCCCACGATCGTCGAGGAACGTCACGAGATTGAGGCTTGCAAGATTACAGCTCGTGTCATCGAGGAACATGTATTCGGAGCAGTTGTGAACGACGACGCCATTGCCAATGAAGTGAGACGTGTCGGGCTCGGTCAGATCATAGACCGGCTCTTCGCCTTCATACCGGACGAATGTGACCTCATCCGTCATGTGATCCCGATACGTCGTCACACTTGCGTTGAGGCGTCGAAGCGCGAGCGCCTTATCGGAAGCAGCGATGAACCCGATCTGCTGTTCGAACGCGATGCGCGATGAGCGCGTGATGCGAAGCGAGTGCATCTCACGAACTGGGTATGACGCGGTGCCCCCGCGGCCGTCCGGCAGCATTGCCGCGTCCGTACCGGCTCGGCGGTCACGATAGAGCTTTGCCTTTACACCGAAGGACAGGAGCGTCAACTGCACCTGCTGCAGGAGGGCCAGCGAGGTCGAATCGAGCGAGACGTACTGGGTCTTCTCACCTATATCGACGACGCAGCCGTCTGCGGTGAAGAGTCCGCGCAACATTGCAGCCGTCGACGTACGGTCGAGCCCGAAGAAGGCTGAGCGGAAGCGCTTCTCGTGGCTTCCTTTGTCGAGCACAGCGAATTCTTCGAACGCCGAAACGACGCTCGACGCGTTCGTTTGAACGCGAGCAGTCGTCTGTGGCGTGCGCACGGCGACTCGACGAGCCGTGCGCCCGTCGGTGGCGCCGACTTTGAGGTCATTGATGGCGGCCGCTACGCCTTCCACGACGTCGGCTTCCGAAGGCGCCATCGTCACGGCGAGGTAGCGCGTGCCATTCGGATCGCTCGTTACGCAGCCATCGCCGACGGAAAGGCCAATCGCCTCCGCCAGCGTCGTGTCGATCGCCCGACCGCCGAATCCGGACCCGCTGAGCATGACGCGCTCACCCGCGATGAGATCTTTGGCTGCGACGTCACCGCGCTCTTCGGTCAGGACCTTGTGGTCCGCCGTAAGGCGCAGCTCGAAGCCCGAGCGCGTGCGCAGTCGGTAGACAGGCTTCGTCCCGGTCGGGAAGATGCGGTTGACGAAGTGCGGCTTTCCGTCGGAGCCGATGACGAACGCCGCCTTACCGACGAGCTCGTCGATGCGGTGCAGGCCATCGGCCGTGGCAACCATCGTGTCGCCGGTAACGCATGGATTGCTGGCGTTGATCTTGCCGTCGGCGATGCAGGTGTGCCACTCGTTGATGGTCGTGTCGTACTGCACGCCGGGATCGGCACATTGCCACGCCGCGACGGCGATCTTCTCCCAGAGATCCTCGGCCGGCACGGATTTTGCGACGCCGGCGTTCTTGCGCCAGGTCAGGTCCCAAGTTTGCCCAGCGTCGAGCCGGGCGAAGAACTCGTTCGAGATGCGAACCGAGTTGTTCGAATTCTGACCGGAGACGGTGCCGTAGGCCTTTGAATCCCAATTGGTGTCATAGGTCTCGATCTGCAGCTCGCGATAGCCTTGGCGCGCGAAGTCGAGCGCGTACTGGACGTTCGCCTGCGGGATTCCCATCGTGAGCGCGCTACGAATCGCCGAGCGCAGTTTGGGATTGAGCGCGGGGTCGAGTCGCGCCGATTCCGGCAACGTTTCGTCGTGCGCCGCGGCGAGGATCGCGTTGAGGTGCTTTTCGCAGACGATCGAGCCGGCGACCAGGTCGGAGACTTTCTGCTCCTCGGTCACCTTCCAGCTGATGAATTCCTCGATGTCGGGATGATCGAGATCGAGCGTGACCATCTTCGCTGCGCGACGCGTCGTACCGCCGGACTTGATCGCGCCTGCCGCGCGATCGCCGACCTTGAGGAACGACATCAGACCCGACGACGTCCCGCCGCCGGAAAGCCGTTCGCCTTCGCCGCGGATCGCCGAGAAATTCGACCCCGTGCCGGAGCCGTATTTGAAGATGCGCGCCTCACGAACCCACAGGTCCATGATGCCGCCCTCGTTGACCAAATCGTCGCTTACACTCTGGATAAAGCAAGCGTGCGGGGCTGGGTGCTCGTAGGCGCTCGTCGATTGGCCGAGCACGTGCGTCTTGGGATCGACGAACCAGTGGCCTTGCGCCGGGCCGGCGATGCCGTACGCCCAGTGCAGGCCGGTGTTGAACCACTGCGGCGAGTTGGGCGCGCCGATCTGGCGGGCCAGCATCGCGCACATCTCGTCATAGTAGGCGCGCGCCTGGAACTCGTCGTCGAAGTAGCCGTGCTTGAAGGCCCAATAGGTCCAGCAGCCGGCCAGCCGGTGGAAGACCTGGCGGGCGTCCGTCTCGCCGATGAAGGTCGCGTCGGAGGCCGGCTCCGAGCGCCAGAGCCACTCCGGGATCCCCTCTTCGGGCACACGCACCGTCGCCGTCGGGACCCCGGCCCGCCGGAAATACTTCTGGGCCAGGATATCCGCCGCCACCTGGCTCCAGGCGCTCGGAATCTGGACGTCCTTGGCCTCGAAGACGACCTTGCCATCCGGGTTGGCGATGCGCGAGGTCCGGGGCTCGAAGGTGATGCCGGCGTAGGGATCGCCGGGTTGAGAATAGGTGCGCGCGAACTTCATGCCGGCTGCGTCCTCACGAGGGAGATGCGTGGCGGAGGGACGACCATTCTCGAACATGCGTTCGAGAATGTCAATCCCCGCCGAGTTGCCCCTGGGCGGGCTTCGGCACCAGATATGGTGGCCGTCCCCGTCGGGCTGTACTAGATATTGTACACCGTCCGAAGTCCCTTGTGAATGATGGGGGACACGAATCATATTCCCGTGGACAACCCGACCGGGCGCTGTGGAGGCCCGGCGAGCGGGGTGAGGGCCCTGTGGACGGAATCGGGGATAGCGTGGAGAGGCTTCGCGCGGACCATCACGCGGACACGCTGCCCGAGGTCTCGCTCGACCGGCTCGCCGCCTGGGGGATCCGCGGCATCGTCGTCGATCTCGACAACACGGTCTGTGCCTATCACCAGCCGGAGCTGGCGCCCGGCGTCGCCGAGTGGGTCGCAGCCGCGCGGGGACGCGGTTTTTCGCTCGTCCTGGTTTCCAACAACTTCACCGAGCGGGTCGCCTCGGTCGGTGCGCGGCTCGGCATCCCGGTGGTGCCGAACGCCCTCAAACCCTTGCCGTTCGCGTTTTTGCGCGCGTTGCGGCTGCTCGGCACGCCGCGCCGCGACACCGTCGTCATCGGCGATCAGCTCTTCACCGACGTGCTCGGCGCGAAGCTGGTCGGCCTGCGCAGCGTGTTGACGCGACCGCTGGTCGCGCACGATTTCCCGCTCACGCGCGTACTGCGCTATCTCGAACGCACCATCGCAGGAAGGACACCCTGAGTGGCCACCCGTGCCGTCGTCTTCGATCTCTATGGAACGGTCTTGCGGCTCGAAGGCCTGCAAGACGCGGCCGCCGTCGCCGGCGCGGCCGACCCGGCCGCGTTCGTCGCGACCTGGCGGCGCAAGCAGCTGGAGTACGCCTTCCTCAGCTCGCTGGCCAATGCGTACCGCAACTTCGACGAGCTGACCGGTCTCGCGCTCGAGCACACCTGCGCGCAGCTGGGACTGCGGCTCGACGCGATCGGCAAGGCGCGGCTGTTCGAGGCGGCGAGCTCGTTGCCGGCGCACGCCGACGCGCTGCCCGCGCTGCAAGCGCTGCAGGCGCGCAACGTGCCGCTGGCGGTGCTGACGAACGGCGTGCAGGCGTCGGCGCAGCGCGCGATCGCGAACGCCGGCTTGGGCGGCCTGTTCTCGGCCGTGCTGAGCGTCGAGACCGTGCGCGCGTACAAGCCGGATCCGCGGGTTTACGGCATCGCGACGACGCACTTCGACTGCGCGCCGCTCGAGATCGCGTTCGTCTCCTCGAACCCGTGGGACGCGTGGGGCGCCGCGCACTTCGGCTTCCGCGTACTCTGGTGCAACCGCACCGGCGCGCCCCCCGAGCTGCTCACCCCGGCGCCCGAAGTGACCATGACCAGCCTCGCCGAGCTGCCCGCGCACGTCTAGCGGGCGGCCGCCGGGATGGCGCCCGCCGTTCGGCGGGTAGAATCCGGACGTCATGGCAAGCGAGGACACGACGCGGGACGATGTGACCAAATCGACGACCGACGTGACGAGCGGCGCGCGCAGCGAGCCGGATCTGACCGAGGTCAACTCGGAGACGGTCCGCGAGGAGATCGACCTGAGCAACCAGAGTGCCCCGCCGCCCCGCAGCGGCGCGATCCCGTCTTCGTACGGTGCGCCGGGCGGGACGGTGCGCGGCGAGTCCGACGAGCGGGCGCGTAAGCAGCAGTAGCGCCCGAGGGAGTCGGGGCCGCCGGGCCCGTAGATTGGCGGGTTGTGAACGGTCGTCCCGAGCTCCCGAAGACCTTCGATCCCGCCGAGGTCGAGCCGCGCCTGTACGCGCGCTCGCTCGCGGCCGGGGTCTTCCACGAGGAGCCCGACCCGGCGCGGCCGCCGTTCATCATCTCGATGCCGCCGCCGAACATCACCGGCCGCGCGCACCTCGGTCACGGCTCGACCTACACGCCGATGGACGTGCTCACGCGCTACCATCGCATGCTGGGCGACAACGCCGACTGGATTCCCGGCCAAGATCACGCGGCGATCGCGACCGAGGCCGTGTTGGTTCGCGAGCTGGCGAAGGAAGGCCTCACGCGCGACGGCCTGGGCCGCGCGGAATATCTCGCCCGCGCCTGGGCGTGGCGCGAGCAGTACGGCGGGGCGATCAACGAGCAGTTCCAGCGGCTGGGTTTCGGTCCCGATTGGGCGCGCGAACGCTTCACCCTGGACGAGGGACTCTCGAACGCGGTCGTCGAGGTGTTCGTCGCGCTCTATCGCGACGGGCTGATCTATCGCGGCACGCGCCTGGTCAACTGGGATCCGCAGGCCGGCGGCACGCTCTCCGACGCCGAGGTCGAGAACGAAGACGTCGACACGTTCCTGTGGCACATCCGCTACCGCGCGCAGGACGGCGGTGACGGACTGGTCATCGCGACGACGCGGCCCGAGACGTTCCTGGCCGACGTCGCGGTCGCGGTCAATCCGGACGATCCGCGCTACGCGAGCCTGATCGGCAAGCACGTCGTGCTGCCGTTGATCGAGCGCGCGATTCCCGTCATCGCCGATCCGGCCGTCGAGTCGGGTTTCGGCACCGGCGCCGTCAAGGTGACGCCCGCCCACGACCCGACCGACTACGAGATCGGCCAGCGCCACGGCTTACCGATGCCGACCGTCATCGACTACGACGGCACGATCGCGGCACCGCTGTGGCGCTACGACGAGACGCCCGAGCGCCGCGCGCCGATCGACGCGCAAGCGCCGCGCATGGCCGCGTTCGTCGGGCTCGACCGGTTCGAGGCACGCAAGCGAATCGTCGCCGCCCTGCGCGCGGCCGGCGCCCTGGTGAAGGAGGAGCCGTACCACACGACGGTCCCGACCAGCTCGCGCTCGGGCGCGATCATCGAGCCGCTGCTCTCGCTGCAGTGGTTCGTCGCCGTCGCCGAGCTGGCGAAGCCGGCTCTGGAGGCGTATCGCGACGGGCGCATCACCTTCGTTCCCGAGCGCTTCGGGCGCACCTACGCGGCCAGTCTCGAAAACATCCGTGACTGGAACATCTCGCGCCAGGTGTGGTGGGGGCACCAGCTGCCGGTCTGGTACACGCCGAACGACGACATCGTGGTCGCGCACGACGAGGCCGAGGCCCGCGCCATCGCGCAGCGCGAGCACGGCACGACCGAGCTGCGCCGCGATCCCGATACGCTCGACACCTGGTTCTCCTCGGGCCTGTGGCCGTTCTCGATCCTGGGCTGGCCGGACAAGACGCCCGAGCTGGCGCACTGGTATCCCAATCAAGTCATGATCACCAGCCGAGACATCATCTTCTTGTGGGTGACGCGGATGGTGATGCTCGGCATGCGCTTCGCCGGCGGCATCCCGTTCAAGACCGTGTTCGTCACGCCGCTGGTGTTCGACATGCACGGTCGCAAGATGTCCAAGTCGCTCGGCAACGCGATCGATCCGATGACCGACCTCGTGCCGAAATACGGCGCCGACGGGACGCGCTTGGGGATCCTGCGCCAGATGCGGCTCGAATCGCAGGAGCTGCGCTTCGACGAGCGGGTGTGCGACGAGGCCAAGCGCTTCGGCACCAAGCTCTGGAACGCGCTGCGCTATACGGTCGCGCTCGAGGAAGGGTTGCCGACGGCGTACACGCTGCCGCCCGCGGCGCAGCTGACGGTCGCGGATCGCTGGATCCTCACCGAGCTGCACGAGCTCGTCGCGACCGTCGAACAGGCCTACGACGGCTTCGCGTTCGGCGTGGCCGCGGACGCGCTCGTGCAGTTCGGCTGGTACACGTTCTGCGATTGGTACGTCGAGGTCACCAAGGCGCCCGCGCAGCGGGCGACGCGCGCGGCCGTGCTCTCGTACGTGCTCAACGCGCTGGTGCGCGCGCTGCACCCGATCGCGCCCTTCATCACCGAAGAGATCTGGCTCAACCTGCCGCACGACGGCACCACGATCGTGACCACCTCGTGGCCGGACCTAGCCGAGATCCCGACCTTCCCCGAGGACGCCGCCACCTTCCGCGCGGCGATCGCGAAGGTCGAGGAGCTGCGCAACGCGCGCGCCGCCTGGGGCATCCAGCCCAAGGAGACGATGCGGCTGGAAGCGCCGGCCGCATTGCTCGCGAGCGCGCCGCAGTTGGTCGAAGCGATCGCGACCTTGGTGCGCGGCGAGGTCAGCGCCTACGACGGCGCCGCGCAGGGCTCGCTGCGCGACCAGGTCGCGAGCATTCGCGCCGTCGCCGACGCGGCGAAGCTGCGCGAGCGCTACGCGAAGGACCTCGAGCGGCTCGAAGGCGAGGTCGCGCGTTCGGAGAAGAAGCTCGCCAACCCCGGCTTCGTCGAACGCGCCGCGCCGGACGTCGTCGCCGCCGAGCGCGAGAAGCTCGACGGCTACAAGCGCGACCTCGAGCGCGTGCGCTCGGCGCTGGAGACCGTCTCGGCTTAGATCCCCCGCGCCATGAAGGTGGCGCAGAGCGGGATGAAGACGAAGATTCCGATCTGCAGGTAGACCAAGCCGCGGATGCGCTCGTACTCCGCTTCCTCGAGCGCGAGCGAGCCGTCGGGCTCGGTGCGCTTCTCCCAGCGCAGGTACGCGACGGTCGGGACGATCGAGATCAGCCCGACGATGACGAACAGCGAGATCTTGGCCCAGAACACCGCGTTGCCGCTGTAGAACGCAACGCCTTTGGGGCTGGTGAACAAGCGCAAGAGGCCGGTGACGATGACCAGGCCCGCGATGATGCCGTACCATCGGTCGACCGCCAACAGTCGCCGGAACGTACCGGCGGGCAGCGTGCGGCGCAGCAGCAGCGCCTCACCGACCAGCACGCACGCCAGCGCGAAGATGGCCAGGAAGTGCGCATACGCCACCAGCGCATCGCGGACGAGCATGGCGCGCACTTCCGTGCGGCCGGCTCGGCCGCCTGGTCCCTTGGTACAGCCGCCGGGGCGGCCGGTTGGAGCGTTCGTTCGACCGGGCGGCGAACGGGCGGACATGCAGATAGCGGTGCGCGAGCTCGGCCACTACGTCGCAGGCGCGGAGGTGCCGGGCACCTCGGGGCGGTTCGGTGAGGTCTACGACCCGGCCACCGGCGAGGTCACCAAGCGGGTGGCGTTCGCCACCGGCGCCGAGGTCGACGCGGCCGTCGCCGCCGCCCGCGCCGCGTTCGACGAGTGGTCGCAGACGCCGTCACCGCGGCGGGCAGCGGTCATGTTCGCGTTTCGCGAGCGGCTGCGCACGGAGTCGGACCGGATCGCGCGCCTGATCACCAGCGAGCACGGCAAGACGCTCGACGACGCGCGCGGCGAGGTCACCCGCGGCTTGGAGGTCGTCGAGTTCGCGTGCGGCATTCCAACGCTCCTCAAAGGCGAGTACAGCGAGAACGTCGGCCGCGGCATCGACGTCAAGGCGGTCCGGCAGCCGCTCGGCGTATGTGCGGGCATCTCGCCGTTCAACTTTCCGGCCATGGTCCCGATGTGGATGTTCCCGGTCGCGATCGCGTGCGGCAACACGTTCGTCATGAAGCCCAGCGAGAAGGACCCCTCGTGCGCGCTCGAGCTGGCGAAGATGCTGGCCGAGTGCGGACTGCCGGCCGGCGTGTTCAACGTCGTCAACGGCGACAAGGACGCGGTCAACGCGATCCTCGAGCACCCCGGGATCGACGCGGTCAGCTTCGTCGGCTCGACGCCGATCGCGCAGCACGTGTACACGCGCGCCGCCGCGACCGGCAAGCGCGTCCAGGCGTTGGGCGGCGCCAAGAACCACTTGGTCGTCATGCCCGACGCCGACCTCGATCAGGCCGTCGACGCGCTGATGGGCGCGGCCTACGGCTCGGCCGGCGAGCGCTGCATGGCGATCTCCGTCGCCGTCGCCGTCGGCGAGGAAACGGCCGATGCGCTGGTCGCGCGGTTGCGCGAGAAGATCGCCAAGCTCGCGGTCGGCCCCGGGCTCGAACCCGGGGTCGAGATGGGCCCGCTGGTCACCGGCGTGCACCGCGATCGCGTGCGCGGCTTCGTCGACCTGGCGAGTGAAGAAGGGGCGACGGTCGCGATCGACGGCCGCACCGCCGACCTGCCCGCCGACGGATTCTTCTTCGGGGCGACGCTGCTGGACAACGTCACCCGTGACATGCGCGTCTACAAGGAAGAGATCTTCGGGCCGGTGCTCTCGCTGGTGCGCGCCAAGACCTACGACGAGGCGCTGACGCTGATCAACGAGCACGAGTTCGGTAACGGCGTCTCGATCTTCACCCGCGACGGCGACACCGCGCGGCACTTCGACACCAACGTCAAAGCCGGCATGGTCGGGATCAACGTCCCCATCCCCGTCCCGGTCGCCTTCCACAGCTTCGGCGGCTGGAAGCGTTCGCTGTTCGGCGACACCTACGTCCACGGCAACGAAGGCGTCCACTTCTACACCCACCTCAAGACGACGACGATGCGCTGGCCGACCGGCATCCGCGCCGGCGCCGAGTTCCACTTCCCGACGATGAAGTAGCGGCCGCGCTTAAGTCTCGACCGGCGGCAGCGTACCGTTGCGGTTGTCGCCGTTGAGCACGGTGTCGATCAAGCCGTAGGTCTTGGCCTCCTCGGCACTCATGTAGAAGTCGCGCTCGAGGTCGCGCAGGATCTCGTCGACCGGCTTGTGCGTCGTGCGGTGGTACAGCTCGGCGATCTGTAGCCGCGTCGCGACCAGCTCGCGGGCGTGGATCTCGATGTCGGTCGCCTGGCCGCCGATCTGACCGATCGACGGCTGATGGATGAGGATCTTCGAGTAGGGCAACGCCATACGTTTGCCGGGCGCGCCGCCGGTCAGCAGCAGGGTCGCGGCCGACGCGGCGAAGCCGGCGCAGATGGTCGCGATCCCCGGCTTGATCAGCTGCATCGTGTCGTACATCGCGAGCGCGGCGCTGACGCTCCCGCCCGGGCTGTTGATGTACACGTCGATGTCGCGGTCGGGATCGCTGCGTTCGAGAAACAGCAGCTGCGCGATGACCAGATTCGCCATCCCGTCGTCGATCGGACCGGTCACGAACACGATGCGCTCTTGCAGCAGCCGCGAATAGATGTCGTACGAGCGCTCACCGCGTGCGGTTTGCTCGACGACGATCGGAACCAAGCTCATGCGCGCAGTATACGCGCGGCCCACGCGCTCGGATACGCCGCACCGGCCAAAAGCGGCCAGGCGCGCAAAAGCGGCCACCGCGCGCGGGGATGCGAGCGCATCGCGGGCGAAGCGCCGTTCATGAACACGCTGACGGACGCGCAGCGGGACCGCATCCTGGCCCTGCTGCGCGAGGGGAAGACGCTCCGCCGCATCGAGCACGAGACGGGCCACCGGCGCGAGACGATCGCGGCCTACGGCCGGCGTGCCGGTCTGCTGCCCGAACCGACCGTGACGCGGCTCGACGACGTGCGCCCGACGACGCTGCCGGCGACGACGACCGGAACGTCGAACGGCACGCAGATGCGCGCGGCCTAGGCGCTCGGAACCAGGCTGGGCGCGTCCTCTGCGGCACCGCGGCCCGGCAGCGCGCGTGTTTGGCGCGCGTCGATGCGCTCGCCGCAGTGGTCGCAGACCATGACCGCCCGGGTGCGGTGGCCGCAGGGGATGTGCTCGAGCGCGACCGGAGGCCCGTCCTGGGCGTACCAGCGGTCACCCCACTGCAAGAGCGCCAGCAGCACCGGGAAGAGCTCGCGCCCCTTGGGCGTCAGCCGGTACTCGACGCGCAGCGGACGCTCCTGATACACGCGCTCGGCGAGGACGTCGTGCTCGACCAAGCGGCGCAGCCGCGCGGTCAGGATGTTGGACGCGATCCCCAGCCGGTCGGCGAAGACGTCGAAGCGGCGCACGCCGCGAAACGCCTCGCGCACGATCAACAGCGTCCACCACTCGCCGATCACGTCGAGCGAGCGCGCGATCGAGCAGTTCATGTCCTCGAAGCTGCGGCGTCGGGCCATCGGTGCGTCCCCCTTTGCAGGAGGTATCGACGGCACGGCGATAGGTCCCTTGCGTCATGCAATCGACGCGCGAACGCATCGTCCGCTGGGACGACCCGGCCGGAGTGGTCGAGCTGGTGCGAACCAGCGCGGGGCTGGACGCGCTGCGCCGGCTGGTCGCCGGCGAAACGCCGCCGCCGCCGATCGCGCAGCTGATGAACTTCCGGCTGGTCGAGGTCGCCGACGGCTATGCCGTGTTCGAGGGCGAGCCGGGAGAGGAGCACTACAACCCGATCGGCAGCGTGCACGGCGGCTTCGCGCTCACGCTGCTGGACTCGGCCCTCGGCTGTTCGATCCATACGATGCTGCCGGCCGGCATCGGCTACACGACCAGCGACGTCCAGGTACGGTTCGTGCGCGGGATGACCAAGGACACCGGAACCGTCCGCTGCGAGGCGACCGCGCTGCACGTCGGCCGCTCGACCGCGGTCGCCGAAGGCAAGCTCTATGACCGCGAACGGCGGCTGTTGGCGGTCGGCACCACCGCCTGCGCGATCCTGCGAGGCTGACCCCCCGCGCACGCCGAAGCCCAGCGCGATGCAGACCGCCGCCCGGCGACGCGTGCTCATGTCGCCCGACGAGATCGAGCGGGCGATCGCGCGTATGGCCCACCAGATCGTCGAGCCCGAGGATGCCCAGGACGGCCTGCTGTTGATCGGGATCCGGCGCGGCGGCGAGGCGCTGGCGCGCCGGCTGGCGGCGCGGGTGGGTGAGATCCGCGGCACGGTTCCCCAGCTGGGCTTTTTGAACGTCAACCTGTACCGTGACGACGACGTGGCCCGCGAGCTGCCCGAGTCGGAGATTCGCAGCGCGATCACCGGCCAGACGGTGGTGCTGGTCGACGACGTCCTCTATACCGGTCGCACCGTCCGGGCGGCGATGGACGCGATCACCGATCTCGGCCGCCCGCGCGCGATCCGGCTGGCGGTCCTGATCGACCGCGGCCTGCGCGAGCTGCCCATCCAGCCCGACTACGTCGGGAAGGCGATACCGACCAGCCGGCGCGAGCACATCGACGTCGTCCTAGCCGCCCAACAGGCGGCCGCCGACGCGGTGACGCTCTCCGTCGACGACCGTGCCGCCTCGTAGCCTGCTCGACGTCGACGACCTCACGCCGCAGGAGCTCGTCGCCGTCTTGGACCGCGCGGTCGCCTTTCGCGACGCGCCGCCCGCGCGCGACCTGCTGGCCGGCGTCCCGGTCCTCAACCTGTTCTTCGAGGCCTCGACCCGGACCGCGACCTCGTTCACGCTGGCCGAGCAGCGGGTGGGCGCCGACGTCATCTCGTTCGCGCCCGGCGCGTCGAGCCTGGGCAAGGGCGAGACGATCGCCGACACCGCGCTGACGCTGCGCGGCATCGGCGTGCGCGTCATCGTCGTGCGCCACGGCGAGTCGGGCTTCGCGCGCCGGCTGGCCGACGCGTTCGACGGCCACGTGATCAACGCCGGCGACGGCACGCACGCGCACCCGACCCAGGCGCTGCTCGACCTGATGACGCTGCGCCAGGAATTCGGCCGTTTCGCCGGCTTGCGCGTCGCGATCGTCGGCGACATCCTGCACTCGCGCGTCGCGCGCTCCAACATCGTCGGGATGCGCGCGCTCGGCATCGACGTCGTCCTGGTCGGCCCGACCACCCTGCTGCCGCACTCCTTCGGCGGCGGCGGCGTGCGGATCGAGCGCGACTTCGACGCCGTCCTGCCGCAGGTCGACGCCGTGATGATGCTGCGCATCCAGCGCGAGCGAATCGCCGGCGGCCTGTTGCCGACCCTCGACGACTACACGCAACGCTTCCAGCTCAATCGCAGCCGGCTGCGCGCGCTGCGCAGCGACGCGGTCATCCTGCACCCCGGTCCCTACAACCGCGACGTCGAGCTGACCGACGACGTCCTGGCCGACCCGCGCTCGCGCTACGTCGCCCAGGTCCACAACGGCGTCTTCGTCCGCATGGCCGTGCTCGATACGCTCGTCAACGGGGCACCGGTCGCGGCATGACGGTTCGTTGCGAGGCCGCGTTCGGGGGCCCCACGCGAAGCGTGGGGGGCGCGGAGCCTGGGGCGGAGCGCCGTTAAAATGAGCACGACCTTGATTCGTGGCGGGCGCCTGATCGATCCGGTGTTGGGGATCGATGCGCACCGCGACGTGCTGATCGAGAACGGGTTCGTGGCGCGGATCGGCGAGCACCTCGAGGCGGGCGACGCGCGCGTCGTCGACGCGTCGAACGCGATCGTGGCACCGGGCTTCATCGACATGCACGTCCACCTGCGCGAACCGGGGCAGACGCACAAGGAGACGATCGCGACCGGGGCCGCGGCGGCGGTGGCCGGCGGCTTCACCGCCGTCGCCTGCATGCCCAACACCGAGCCCGCGCTCGACAGCGCGGCGATCGTCTCGGAGGTCGTGCGGCGCGGCGAGGCGGCGGGCTTGGCGCACGTCTATCCGGTCGGCGCGATCACGCGCGGACGCGCCGGCCACGAGCTGGCGCCGTACCACCTGCTGGCCGCGGCCGGCTGTGTCGCGTTCAGCGACGACGGCTCGACGCCGCGCGACGCGCGCGTGCTGCGCAACGCCGCCCGCTACGCCGGCGACCTGGGCCAGGTGTTCATCTCGCACTGCGAAGACCCCGATCTCAAGGGCGACGCGGTGATGAACGAAGGCGCGGCCTCGGCGCGCCTCGGGTTGGACGGCTCGCCGGCGCTGGCGGAAGACGTCATCGTCGCGCGCGACCTGCTGATCGCCGGCGAGACGGAGAAGAGCTGGCACATCGCGCACGTCTCGACCGCGACCTCGCTCGATCTGATCCGCTGGGCGCGCGCGCGCGGCGTGCGCGTGACCTGCGAGGTGACGCCGCACCACCTGGTGTTCCTCGACGACCGCTTCGACGACTACCGCGCGGACTCGAAGGTCAACCCGCCGCTGCGCGCCGCGCACGACCGCGACGCGCTGCGCGCCGCCGTGCTCGACGGCACGATCGACGTCTTCGCGACCGATCACGCGCCGCACGGCGCCGACGAGAAGGCGCAGCTGCTCTCGCAGGCGCCGGTCGGGTTCAGCGGGCTGGAGATCGCCGTCGGAGCGTACGCGCTGGCCTTGCGCGAGCTGCCGCTGGCGCGCTTCGTCGCGATGCTCTCGAGCAATCCCGCCCGCATCCTCGGGGTCCCGGGCGGCACGCTCGACGTCGGCAGCCCGGGCGACGTGACGGTCTTCGCCGAGCGTCCGTGGACGGTCGACGCGCGGCTGTTCCGCTCGAAGGGGAAGAACACGCCGTTCGACGGGATGACGCTCCCGCGCCGCGCGCTCGCGACGGTCGTGCAGGGTGCGGTCGTCTACGAGCACGGCCAAATCGTACCGCGCGAGACCTTCGTGGAGACGCACGCGTGAAGGCGACCCTGTTGTTGGCCGACGGCACCCGCTTCGACGGCGAGGGCTTGAGCACGACCGGGACGGCGCTCGGCGAGGCGGTGTTCTTCACCGGCATGACCGGGTACGAAGAGGCGCTGACCGACCCGTCGTACGCGGGGCAGATCCTCACGTTCACCTATCCGCTGATCGGCAACTACGGCGTGAGCGGCGACGTCTCGCAGCACCCGCACGCGTGCGTCGCCGGCGCGGTCGTGAAGCACCTCGCCGCGCATCCCTCGCACCACGCCGCGCGCTTCGATCTGGGCAGTTGGCTGGACGCGCAGGGCGTCCGCACGATCGTCGGGATCGATACCCGCGCGCTGACGATCGCGCTGCGCGAGCACGGCACGATCGCCGCCGCGCTGGCGGTCGGCGACGAGGCGATCGCGAGCGTCGAGGCGACGCTGGCCGAATACGCGCGGACGGCCACGACGCAAGGGCTGGTCGCCTCGGTCGTCGACGCCTACACGCCGGGTCAAGAGATCGGCGCCGGGCGCAAGCACGTCGTGCTGCTCGATTGCGGCGTGAAGAAGAACATCATCCGCGATCTGACCGCGCTCGACGCGCGCGTCACCGTGCTGCCGTACGGTGCCGGCAGCGCCGAGATACTTTCGCACGCACCGGACGCGGTCGTCGTCTCGCCGGGGCCGGGCGATCCGCGCGACTTGGGCGAGACGGTGATCACGCTGCGCGAGCTGGTCGGGAAGACGCCGGTGTTCGGCGTCTGCCTGGGCCACCAGCTGCTGGCGCTGGCGTTGGGGGCCCAGACCTACAAGCTGCCCTACGGGCACCGCGGCGGGAACCAGCCGGTCAAGGACCTCATCCGCGACGAGGTGCTGGTCACGGCGCACAATCACGGCTACGCGGTCGACGGCGCGACGCTGCCGCCCGAGCTCGAGCCGACGATGGTCAACCTCAACGACGGCACGAACGAAGGCTTTCGCCATCGCACGCTGCCGATCGAGGCGGTGCAATTCCATCCCGAAGCGTCGCCCGGCCCGTTCGACGCGCGGAGCCTGTTCGCGCGATGGCTCGACCGCGTCCCGTAATTGCGGGCGCCGCGGCGCTGCTGACGCTGCTGACGGCGTCGGTGAGTCCGGCGTGGGCCCAGCGGTACCGTACGCTGCACGTCGACGCGCTCTCGATGGTCGCCGACCGCACGCGCGTGCCGGTCGGACAAGTCTTCCACATCGCGATCCACGTACACGTGCGTGAGAACGTGTCGAATCTGGACGAGCTGGTGATTCCGGATCTGGGCCGCATGGAACCATTGGGCGACGAGCGCACCGTCTCGCACGCGCGCGGCGGCACGGACGTCGTCGAAACGTTGACGCTGGCACCGGTCCAGCCGGGCACGTTCGCCTTTCTGCCGGCGTATCTGGACGCGATTGACGCGCGGACCGGTCGCCCCTCGCGGTTCTCCTCCCGGGCGGTGCGCGTCACGGTGATCGCGGCGCGTCCCGCTCTAGGCGCGAGCGTCGTCGACGCCGGTGTGCGGCCGCTGCTGCTGCGCGTGGTCCAGTGGGCGGTCGGGATGATCCTCGCCCTGATCGCGCTGATCGCCGTCCTGCGCATCGAGCGCGCGCGGCGCCGCGCGGTCGTCGTCGCCGCCGCTCCGGTGGTCGTGGCGCCCCCCGAACCCGTGCGCACGCCGCGCGACGAGGTCGCCGCGGCCCTGCGGCGTTACCGGACCTCGCCCGCGAACGGCGTGCTGCTGGAGCTGCGCGCGGCGCTGTTCGCGGCGGCCGGCGTGCCGGCCGGGGCGACCCTGCGCGACGCGCTCGCCGCTGCGACCGATCCGTCGTTGCGCGCGGCGCTGAACGCGGCCGAGCAGGCGGCGTTCGGGCCGGCCGCGCTGCGCGACGTCGCGTCGGCGGAGCTGATCGGCGCGACGGAACGGTGGCTGTCGTGAGCACGCCGCGTGCGGTGCTCGAGGCCTTGCACGCCACCATCGTCGGCCAAGACGAGGTGTGCGAAGGCCTGGTGCTGGCCGTCGTCGCCGGCGGTCACGTCTTGCTCGAAGGTGCGCCCGGCGTCGCCAAAACGCTGGCCTGCCGCGCGCTGGCCGCCGCCGTCGGCGGGGTGTTCCGGCGCGTGCAGTTCACCCCGGACCTGCTGCCCTCCGACGTCACCGGAACGCGTATCTTCGACCAGAAGACGGGCGAGTTCGCCACCGTCTTCGGACCGCTGTTCGCCAACGTCGTGCTGGCCGACGAGATCAACCGCGCGCCGGCCAAGGTGCAGTCGGCGCTGCTCGAGGGGATGCAGGAGCGGCGTGCGACGATCGGGCCGCAGACGTACGACTTGCCGGCGCCGTTCGTCGTCCTGGCGACGATGAACCCGTACGACGCCGAAGGCACCTACCCGCTCCCGAGCGCGCAGCTCGACCGGTTTCTGGCCAAGCTGGTGGTCGCGTATCCCGCGATCGAGGAGGAGCGCGCGATCGTCGACCGCTTCGGCGCCGGCGAGCCGCCGCTGGTCGCCAACGTCTGCACGCTCGACGACGTCCGGCGCTGGCAAGGCGCGGCGCACGAAGTCTTCGTGGACGCCAAGGTGCGCGACTACGCGGTGGCGATCGTGCGTGCCAGCCGCGGCGCCGAGCTGGTCGTGCACGGCGCCTCCCCGCGCGCGGCGCTGGCCCTGATCGCGCTGGCGCGGGCGCGCGCGTATCTCGTCGGACGGCCGTATGCCACCCCCGACGACGTGCGCGACATCGCGCCGTCCGTACTGCGTCATCGGCTCTCGTACGACGACCGCATCGCGCTGCGCAGCGAGGATCCCGAAGCGGTCGTGCGGCGGATCATCGCCGCGGTGCCGGCGCCGTGAACGCGCTGCGGGCGGCGATCCTGCGCGGCGCCCGCGCCACCCCGCGTCCCGGCGGCGCCACCCGCGGGTCGCGTCCGGGCGACGGCTTCGTGTTCTCGCAGCTGCGCGCGTACGTCGAGGGCGACGATCCTCGGCGCATCGACCATGCCGCCAGCGCGCGGGTGGGGGCGCTGCAGACGCGCGTGTACCTCGAAGAGACCGCGCTCGTGCTGGCGGCGATCGTCGACGAGTCCGGCTCGATGCGCGTCGGCCGGCGCAGCACCTTGGCGGCCACCGCCGACGACGCCGTCCGCGCGTGGTTCGGCGCGGCGGAAGGCGAAGACCGGGCCGCCCGCGTCGTCGACGAGCGCGTCGTGCGCGACAAGCGAGCCGCGCCGCTCGTGCACGCCGCGGCGCCGTTCCGCTTCGCGCCCGCGCTGACGCTCGCGCTGCGCGCGCTGCCGCGCGGCGCCTCGTTGCTGGCGATCGTCGACGGCTTCGATCTGCCCGACGACGAGCTGCTGGGCCGCGCCGCGCTGCGGTTCGACGCCACGGTGCTGCTCGCGCGCGACCCCTGGCAGGACGATCTGCCGCTGCGCGGCTTCGTCCGCTTGCGCGATGCCGAGAGCGGCCGCGTGCGTCGCGCGTTCGTCGGCACGCGAACGCGTGCCCGTTACCGCGCCGCCAGCGAGCGGCGCGCGCGCGCATTGGAGACGCGTTTCCGCACGGCCGGCTGGCGGGTCGGCGCGCTGGTCGAAGGCGACGGCCGCGGCTCGCTCCATCGCGCCTTCGGTCTCGCGCCGTGACGCTGGCGCATCCGCTCTGGCTGTTGATCGGGCTGCTCGCGGCGGCGGCCTTCCTCGCGCTGGCCCACCTCGCGTCGCGCCGCGGTGCCGCGGCCGCGCTCGCCTACAGCGACCTCGCGTTCTTCGAGTCGGCGACGGCGCGCCGGATCGACCCGGCCCTGGTGCTGGCGTTGCTGTGCGCGGCGGGGATCGTGCTGCTCGGCGGCGCGCTGGCCGGACCGCACATCGTCGCCAACCTGCCCGCGCGCGGCGCGGTCGTGCTGTGCGTCGACGTCTCGGGCTCGATGCGCTCGACCGACGTCACGCCGACGCGGGCCGAAGCCGCGGACGCGGCGGTGCGCGCGTTCATCGACGAGGCGCCGGCCGGAACCCGCATCGGGATCGTCGCGTTCTCGAGCGGGGCGGGGGTCGTGCAGGCGCTCAGCGACGACAAAGACGCGCTGCGCGACGCGGTCGCGCGCATCCCGCCGCCCAACGGCGGGACCGCGATCGGCGACGCGCTGATCACCGCGGCGCGGCTGCTGCCGGCGAGCGGAAAACGAGCGATCGTGCTGATCACCGACGGCGTGAACAACCTGGGCGCGGACCCGCTCGCGGTCGCGCCGCAGATCGGCGCCGCCGGGATCGAGATCGACACGATCGGGATCGGTACCAGCGACTCCGGGCAGCTGGTGCCGGGCACGGACGAAGAGGCGACGATCGACGAGGACGCGTTGCGGCAGATCGCCGCCGCCGCGAACGGCGCGTACGCGCGCGTCGCCGACGCCGGCAGCCTGCGCAGCCGGCTGGCGTCGCTGGCCTCGTCGACGACGCGCGAGCGGCGGCGCGTCGACGCGTCGTTGCCGCTGGCGCTGGCGGGCGGCGTCGTGCTCGTGCTCGGCCTGGGGGGCGGGATGGTGGCGGGGAAATTTCCATGAGCGACGACTTCAGCGCCCGCCGCGTGCACTACGAGCGCGGCCACCTCGACGAGGCGGACGTCGCGACCGATCCGTTCGCGCAGTTCGGCGCGTGGTTCGCCCAAGCGCTGGAGACCCCGGAGATCGACGAGCCGTACGGCATGAGCGTCGCGACCGTCGATCCCGACGGCCGGCCCTCGTCACGCATCGTGCTGCTGCGCGGCTGGGACGAGCGCGGCTTCGTGTTCTACACCAACTACGAGAGCCGCAAAGGCGCGGCGCTCGCCGCGCACCCGCGCGCCGCGCTGCTGTTCTGGTGGGGCATCCTGCAGCGCCAGCTGCGCGTGGAGGGCACCGTCGAGCGCGTCGCTCCCGCCGAGAGCGACGCGTACTTCGCCAGCCGCCCGCGCGGTCATCGGCTCAGCGCGTGGGCGTCACATCAGAGCACGCCCGTCGCCGCCGCGAGCGATCTCGAACGCGCGATGGCCGACGCCGAAGCGCGCTTCCCCGACGCGGTACCGCGGCCGCCGTATTGGGGCGGCTATCGCGTCGTCCCCGAGCGCTTCGAGTTCTGGCAAGGCCGGCCCAACCGCGTCCACGACCGCCTGGTCTACGAGCGCGACGGCGCCGCCTGGCGGCTGATCCGGCTCTCGCCGTAGGAGGTTCGCATGCGGCTCGCTCACGTCGTCGTGTTGACGACGACATTGCTCGTGGCGACTCCGTGCGTCGGCATGGCGGCGACGCTGCCGCCCGCGCCGCTCGCGGCGTCGTCCTTCCAAGTCGGCACGCTCCACGTCGACACGTATGGGACCGGCGGCGAGCCGATCGTCCTGCTGCCGGAGCTTGCCTGCGGCACCTGGGAGTGGTACGGGCTGATCCCGCACCTTGCCGCGACGCACACGGTGTACGCCGTGACGCCGGCCGGTTTCGCGGGTCAGCCGCCGCAGGGGACGCCCTCCGTTGCCGGCTTCGTGCGTGACCTCAACGCGGTGCTCGATCGCGCACACGTCGAGAAGGCCGTGCTCATCGGGCACAGCCTGGGCGGCACGCTGGCGCTCGCCTTCGCGGAGCAGCATCCGACGCGGGTCCGCGGCGTCGTCGCGGTCGACGCGCTGCCGATCTTCCCCGACACCGACGACCTCACGCCCGCGCAGCGCAAAGAGGCCGCCGGGCGCAGCGCCTCGACGTTACGGCTGCAAACACCCGCACAGCTGGTCGAATACGAGACGGGGTTCATGAGCGCGCAGGGCGTGACCGATCCGGCGTTGGCGACGGCGATGGCCGCACTCGCCGCACAAAGCGACGCGACGACCGCTGCCGACTGGATCGCGGCCGATCTCGAGGTCGACCTGCGCCCGCGCCTGGGCGCGATCACCGCGCCGATCGAGGAGATCGTACCCTACGATCCGTCGGAGGCGAACCCGCAGGTCGCCGTCCACTATACCGAGCCGGAGAAGGCCGCAGCGTACAAGGCGCTCTTCGCGCACGCCCGCAAGCTGACCGTGGTCTCGATCGCGCCCGCGAAACACTTCGTGATGCTCGATCAGCCCGACCGCTTCCTGGCCGCGGTCGACGCGTTCTTGACGACGCTCTAGATCACCCGGATCGTGGCCATGTAGGTTCTGCGCTCACCGATACCACCGGTACGCCAGGGCTGCCGTACGGGGGATTCGGCGGGCCGATGCCGCGGCGTCGCGCGGCGACGATGAGCTCTTGCATCGAGTGGGCACCAAAGGCTGCTTGGATCTCGCCGATATGATTGCGCACCGTCCCGATGGCCAGGCCGAGCAACGCTGCCGTTTCTTTCGGGCTGACGCCGTCGAGCAGGCGGCGCAAGACGTGTCGACGCATCGGCGAGAACGCCGCGACGATGGGATCGTCGTACGCGCGCAGCCACGGTCCGAGACGATCGGCGAGGAACGAGGCCGGGTAGTCGCTTCGAACCAACCGGGCTGCGCGGTCGAGATGCGCTGCGGCATCCCCACCCGGCATCGGCACCGTATCGAGCTCGACGAGCGTTCGGGCGACGCGCCAGTGATTCGATATCCGGGCAAAGAGATTGCTGGCGTCCAGGAAGGAGCGGTGAGCACCAGCGAGGTCACCGTCCGTCCGGCGCGCAAGGCCGTCGATAAACGCAAAGTGCGCGGCGATCCGGTCGTCGTCGCGATTGTTCGTATTCGGATCCAGCGTTCGCAACGCGATCTCGACCATCCCCAGCAGCTCACGCGCGGCCGCAGGGTTGCGCGTTGCGAGCGTCTCGGCGACCAGAACCGGAGCGTGACCGTCGAACTCGTCGTGACGCGCCCAATCGATCCGCCGGCACAGCTGAAGGGCTTCATTCGCGTAATCGAGAGCGGCCTCGCGATTGGCCAGGACGTCGGCGAGCAGCGCGCGTTGGCCCAACGCCCAGACGAGTCTGGCCGGCGAGTCCGCCAAGTCGACGGCACGCCGACTCAGGCGCAATGCTTCGGCGCGGTCACCGTCGAGCGCGGCGAGCCACGCATCCATGCCGAAGGTGATGTGGCCCAGGAAGCGCATACGCTTCGAGGCCGTATAGTCGAGCGCGCTCCGACGCCGCACCGGTCTGGTGTCACGGACCTCTGCCGATCGCAAGACCAGCTCGAGCTGTGTGATGTTCGAGTGGTACAGCGCTTCAGCCACGTCGTCGCGATCCCCACCGCGCTGGTAGGCGGCCACGGTCTCGCGGAAGAGCGCGAGTGCCTCATGGTATTCGCCTCGTCTCAGCCTGCGAGAGGCGAGGGTCGACCGCGCGTGGATGGACCAGGTCGGATGCTCGTACGCCCGGGCGATCGAGGCGCGCTCCTCGCACGTCACGTCGTCGCCGGCGACGAAATAGGCGTACCCCTCGTGATAGGCGCACTGCGCTTCGAGATCCGGCGTGTCGACCGCGCCGGGGGTTCGGCGAAGCTCCGCGAGCAGGGCGAGCGCGCGATCCGGCTGACCGCTGCGCGTGAGTCCGGCCGCGAGCATCAGCCGTACGCGCGCGGCGTCCCGCGGATCTGCGAACACCCTGGGGTCGACGTCGAGGCAGGCCACCATCGCGCTGAACGCTCGCGTGCGCCAAAGCGCGAACGCGCGCAGGACGAGGACGTCAGCCGCGGCTGAGCCGGTGAGGCCGCCGCTTGCCTCGAGTGCGTCGAGGGTTTCCAAGCAATGCTCGAACGCCGCGCGCGACCAGAGCTCGCGCGCGGCGCGCAGGGCGCGCTCGGGATGGACGGCGATCGCCGCGTTCATCGGTTCCAAGACTGCGGCGGACCGAGGCCGCGCAGGCGCGCGGCGACGAGCAGCCCTTGCATCGAGTGCACCCCGAAGGCTGCCTGGATCTCGCCGATGTGGTTGCGTACCGTACCGATGGCCAGGCCCAGCAGCGCGGCGATCTCCTTCGGTTTCACGCCGTCGAGCAGACGCCGCAAGATTTGGCGACGCATCGGTGAGAACGCGGCCGTCACGGGGTCGTCGTATGCGCGCAGCCATGGGCCGAGCAAGTCGGCGAGAAACGACCGCGGGAAGTGAAAGCGTACTGCCTGCACGGCGCGTTCGAGCAGTTCCGCGGCGTCGCCATCGGGAACCGGAACGGTGTCGAGCTCGATGAGGGCGTGCACTTCACGCCACAGGAAGGTGACCGAGGCGAAGAGTCGACTCGCGTCGAGCAGATCCCGGTGTGCGCCGGCGTGATCGCCCTCGGTGCGACGGATGAGGCCGGAAACGAACGCGTACATGCCGGCATTGCGACGATCGTCGACGTTGGTCGAGTACTGTTCGATCGTCTTGACCGCCAGCTCGTACATCCCGAGGAGCTCACGCGCGACCGCCGGATTTCGCCGCGCGAAGAACTCCGCCAGGAAGAGCGGCCCGTAGGCCTGTCCCTCGGTCATTTGCGCCCAGTCGATGCGCCGCGCGTACGAGAGCCCTTCCGCCGCAACGTCCGCGGCGGCTTCTCCGTTGTCGAGCAAGTCCATCACGACCGCGCGCGTGGCCATCGGCCAGATGCTCCGCTCGGGCTCGGGATTGAGGTCGACCGCTCGTCGCAGCAGTCGGAACGCTGCCGGACGGTCGCCATTCAACGCCGCGAGCCAGGCGTCGACGCCGCACACGGTGCTGGCCAGCCTGCGGGATACGAGCGATGCGGTGTAGTCGAGGCCGGCCTCGCGCCGCGCGACGTAGGCGCCCGCAACGCCGGCGCTGCGCAGGTGCAGTTCGAGTGCCGCGACGTGAGCGACCAGCAGCAGCTCGTGATGGTCGTCGCGATCGTGCTCGCGGCCGCGGTCGTACGCGGCGAGCGCGTCCCGAAGCAGTCGCAGCGCAGCCGGATAGTCGCCGTGGCGCTGTCGCCACCACGCGCGCACTTCTCTGCTCGAGACCGACCAGTGCGGATCGTCGAACGCTTCGCACGTCAGCGCGGCGTGGACGCTCGCGTCCTCCGCACCGAGCACCCAATGCATGACCGCCTCGCGGTAGGCGCACTCGGCAGCCAGGCGCGGGTTGTCCAGGGCGCCCGGCGTCCGGCGAAGTTCCGCCAGCATGTCGAGCGCCCGTTCGACGTCGCCGGTGCGTGTAAGCGCCGCGGCGCGTTGCAGCTGTACGCGAGCGGCGTCCTCGATGGTCGTCACCGTTGCAGCGTCCAAACGCGCGAGCGTCTCGCTATACCTGCGTAGGCGCAGGAGCGCGCGCGCGCGCAGGATGAGTGCATCCGCTGCCGTCGCCGTCCCGGCCACGAGGCCACCGCTCGCCTCCAGAGCGTCGAGGGCCTCCAGGCAGCGCTCGAAAGCGCCACGCGCCCAGAAATCGGTCGCCTCGCGCAGGGCCAACCCCGGGTGGATGACCAGAGCGGCGCTCACCGCCGCGCCGATCCGAGCCGTGGTCATCCTTGACGATTCTGCTAACGAGCAGCCTCGTCTTTTCGACGTCCCGCGCCGCTCCGGCCGGCCTCCGACCGAACAACTTGACGCCGCGCCGGGCACATGGTATGGTCGGCGCACTCATGCGTTCGATGAGCTGTCGGCTCGCAATGTCCATGTGCTGCTCCCCCGGGGGTCGGCCAGGGTCCGTATGAGCTGATCGCGCGCCGCGCGACCACCGTCTACAGAGCCCTCGCCGACCGGCGGGGGCTTTCGTTTTCGCTCCGCTCGCTTTCCCATCGCATCAGGAGGCGTCCACCGTGACCTCGTTCCCTCGCTCTCGATTTCTCGGCCTAACCGGCGGCGTCGCGCTCGCCGCGGCCGTCCCGCGCGCCGTGCGCGCGGCGGAGCCGGACCGCATCGGCGTCGACTACGCCTACTACAACCCGCCCAGTCTGGTGCTCAAGTCCAAGGGTTGGCTCGAAGAGGCGCTCCTCAAGCGCGGGACCGCGGTCGACTGGGTGCTCTCGCTCGGATCCAACAAGGGCAACCAGTTCGTGCAGGCCGGGACCGTCGCGTTCGGCTCGACGGCCGGCAGCGCCGCCTTCCTCGCGCGCGCCAACGGCACACCGCTGCACACGGTCTTCCTCTATTCGCGGCCGGAGTGGACCGCGCTGGTGGTGGCCAAGGACTCCCCGCTGCGCTCGCTGCGCGATCTCAAAGGGAAGAAGATCGCCGCGACGCGCGGGACCGACCCGTGGTTCTTCCTGCTGCGTTCGTTGGCGACGGTCGGCCTGACGCAGGACCAGGTCACCATCGTCGATTTGCAGCACCCCGACGGGCGGGTGGCGCTCGAACGCGGCCAGGTCGACGCCTGGGCGGGCCTCGACCCGCACATGGCGGCCTCACAGCTGGAGGCCGGATCGCGGCTGCTCTATCGCAACGTCGCGTTCAACACCTACGGCACGCTCAACGCGCGCGAGGACTTCCTCGCGCAGCATCCCGATCTGACGCGCATCGTGTTGCAGCAGTACGCGCGCGCTCGGCAATATGCGGCCGCGCACGTCGACGAGACGGCGGCTCTGTTGGCCGACGCCTCGCACCTGGACCGCAGGGTCGCCGAGCTGCAGCTGCGTGAGCGCACGAGCTACCCGGGCACGGGCGTCCCGGACCGGGACTTCCGCGCGGCGATCGGCGGAGTGGTCAGCTTCGTGCGCTCGGAGAAGCTCGCGCGGCCCGACGCGGACCTGGACGCTTCGGCGGCGAGCTTGGCCGACGCGGCGCCGGCGACGTTGGCGCTCCGTGGCTAGGTTCGCGCTGCCGCTCGCGTTGCTCGCCGGCTGGTGGCTGGCGACGGCGCGCGGCTGGGTGAAGTCCTACCAGTTCGCCTCGCCGCACGACGTGCTCGCCGAGCTCGGAAACCTCGCGGCGACCGGCGCGTTGTGGCACGACTTGGCGGCCAGCGTCGCGCGGGTCGCAGCCGGGTTCGCGATCGCGCTGGCGGCGGCGATCGTGCTGGGCGCGGTGGTGGGCGGCTCGCGCACGTTCGAACGCGCGCTGGATCCGACGCTGCAGGCGATCCGTGCGGTTCCCTCGCTGGCCTGGGTGCCGTTGATCTTGCTGTGGCTGGGCATCGGCGAGTCGGCGAAGATCACTCTGGTCGCGATCGGCGCGTTCTTTCCGATCTACGTCGCGCTCGTTGCCGGCATTCGCGGCGTCGACCGGAAATTGGTCGAGGTCGGCACCAGCTTGGGGCTCTCGCGCGCCGCCCTGATCGCGCGCGTGCTGGTGCCCGCGACGCTGCCGCAGCTCTTGGTCGGTGCGCGCATCGGGCTCACGCAAGCGTGGCTGTTCTTGGTGGCGGCAGAGCTGCTGGCGGCGACGAACGGCATCGGGTTCTTGCTGACCGACGGGCAGCAGACCACGCGCACCGACGAGATCTTGGTCGCGATCCTGCTGTTCGCGGCGTGCGGCAAGCTCTCGGAGAGCGGGATGCGCTGGCTCGAGCGGCGGCTGGTGGGCTGGACGGACACGGTGCCGGCATGAGTCTGGCGGCGCGCATTCGCGGCCTGCGCAAGGCGTACGGCAACCACTTGGTGTTCGACGGACTCGAGCTCGATGTCGCGCGCGGCGAGCGCGTGGCCATCCTCGGCGCGAGCGGCTGCGGCAAGTCGACGCTGCTGCGCTGCATCGCGGGACTCGACGCGCCCGACGCGGGCACGATCGCGACCAGCGGTGAGGTCGGCGTCGTCTTCCAAGAGCCACGGCTCTTCCCGTGGCTGGACGTCGCGCGCAACGTCGCGTTCCCGGCCCGCACCGACGCGGAGCGCGCGCGGGTGGACGGCGTGCTGGGGCTGGTCGGGCTCGCGCACGCGGCGAAACGCTTGCCCAAGCAGCTCTCGGGCGGGATGGCGCAGCGGGGGGCGCTGGCGCGGGCGCTCGTGCGCGATCCGCAATTGCTGCTGCTCGACGAGCCGTTCGCCGCGCTCGACGCGTTGCGGCGGATCGAGCTGCGCAGCGCCGTGCGCGAGATCCTCGAGTTCACCCGCGCTTCGGCGATCCTGGTGACGCACGACGTCGACGACGCGCTCGCGCTCGCCGACCGCGTCGTGGTGCTCGCGGGCACGCCGGCCGAGATCGCCTTCGCGGGGACGGTCGGCGAGGATGCGACGCGCGCGGCGATCCTCGGCGCGCTGGGAGTCGCCGAGCACGACGGCCGGGTGCGTCGCGCCGCGTCGCGCTAGCGGCGGCGCGCCGCGCCGGTCAGGGCGTCGCCAGCAGCGCGGCGAGGTGGTTGAAGCCCATCGTCCAGCCCGCGCGCATCTGGTCGCGCTCGGGGAAGTCGCGGGGGACGGTCTGCTCCATCGTCATCTCGGTCCGGCCGTCGCGTTCGACGAGCGTCACGGTGACGACCGTTTCGAGCGGATGCTGTTCGCTCAATCCGTACGTCGTCGCATGAACGCGGTTGCCGGCTTCGTCTTGGAAGCCCCACCGCAAGACGATCCGTTCCGGGGCGACGACCTCACGGTAGGTGCCGCCGATCCACGGCTCCATGCCCTCGCAGAGCATGTGGAAGCGCAGGCTGCCGCCCGGGCGCGCGTCGAGCGTGCACGCCTCCGTCGTACAGCCGTCGGGACCGAACCAGCGCGCGAAGTGCTCGGCGGTGGTCCAGGCGGCGAAGACGCGCTCGCGCGGGGCCGCGAAGACGCGCTTCATCACGATGCGCTCGTCGGCGGCGGGAGTGGTCGGGCTATGGTCGATCACGAATTCGTCTCGTTTCTCTGCATCGTCTGCAGGTAGTCGTCCAGGCGATCGAAGCTCTGCGCCCAGAGCTGCTCGTAGTAGCGAATCCAATTCGCGAGCGGGGCCAGTCCGCGCGGGTCGGCGCGGTAGAACACGTTACGGCCTTCCCGTCGGCCGACGATCAAGCGCGCGTCCTGCAGCGCCTTGACGTGCTGCGAGACGGCCGGCTGTGAGACGCGTCCGGCCCGGGTGAGCACGCCGACCGTCGTCTCGCCGCCGCGCGCGATCCGTTCGAAGATCGCGCGCCGGGTCGGATCCGACAGCGTGCGCATGAGCATCGAGACGTGCGGCGACGGGGTCACGCCTGATATATAAGTTGATACTTATGTGTTTGTCAAGCGGTGGTCGAACCCGCGCCGTGGGGAAGAAGAAGGCTGGAGGTCACCGCATGCCCGAGGCATCGTCGCCACGCCCCAACCGGGCGGCGTTGAACAACATCGTCTGCGGTCTGCTCGTCTTCGCGTCCCACTGGACGGCGACGCCCGCGACCGCGCCGCGCGAGAACCTATTCTGGTGCGGTATCGCGATCGTCGGGGTGGCCCTGGCGACGCTGATCGCGCACGGCCAGGTCCCGCACAACTACTGGTCGGCGCTCAACGTGGGGCTGGGGATCTGGGTCATCGTCTCGGCCAGCATCTTCGTGCCGCCGGCCGGGATCGGCTGGGCGCAGACGTGCCTGGGCATCCTCACGACCACACTGGCGCTGACCTCGCTGGCCAACGAACGCGGGGCCCGCGTGCCACCCAGTTGGCACGTCGCCGACCGATCATAGGGGCGTGCTGATCGCGCAGATCACCGACTTGCACGTCCGCCCGAAGGGGGCCGTCGTGCACCACATGGTGCCGACGGCACCGTACCTGCGGCGCGCGCTCGAAGCGATCGATGCGCTCCAGCCGCGACCCGATCTGGTGCTGGCCACCGGCGACCTGACCGATCGCGGCAAGCCCAAGGAGTACAAGCGCCTGCGCAAGCTGCTCGCGCACGCGAGCGTTCCGGTCTTCGTCCTGCCGGGCAATCACGACGACCGCGCGGCGTTGCGCGCCGCGTTCGCGGACCACGCCTACCTGCCGGCGCACGGCCCGCTGCAGTGGTGCGTCGACGCCGGGCCGCTGCGCGTCATCGGCCTCGACACGGTGCGCAAGAAGCACCCCGGCGGCGAGCTCGACGCCGAACGGCTCTCATGGCTGGCCGAGCGGCTCGAAGAGGCGCCGACGCGACCGACGCTGCTCGCGATGCACCACCCGCCGTTCGCGATCGGGGTCGCTCCGGTCGACGCGCACGGCTTCCGCGGCGTCGAGGCCCTCGCCGAGCTGATCGCCGCGCACCCGCAGGTCGCGCGCATCGTCTGCGGTCACGTCCACCGCGCGGTGACGGTCGCCTTTGCGGGCTCGGCCGCGTCGACCGCGCCCAGCACCGCGCCACAGCTCGTCCTCGACCGCGCGGGCGTGCTCTATGGGTTGCGCCTCGAAGCACCGGGGTTCGCGCTGCACCGATGGACCGGTTCGCGCGTCGTCACCGAGGTGCGGTATCTCGGCGGTCGCTCCGCCGAAGAGCGCATCCAGCTGCGCGCCTGAGCGCTAGCGCGCCTCCGTGCGCGGCAGCCGCCACAGCCACGCGGTGCCGATCGCGAACTCGACGATCACGCAGCAGAGCGCGACCCGTGGGCCCCATCCGAGCGCGCGCGCGTCGAGCGCGGTGACCAGCGGCGCGGTGATCGCCGGGGCGAGCACTTGCGGGATCGCCGCCGCGAGGTTCCAGACGCCCATCGCGGCCGCCAGCGCGCCGCGCGGCAAGACCGCGTACGCCAGCGCCCAGTCGGCGGTGAAGAACGCGCCCCAGGCCGCGCCCGCGCCGGCGGCACAGACGAGTGCGACCGGCACGGTCGGCGCCGCCGCGAAGGCACCGACGGCGAGCGCGATCGCGCCGCCGGCGATGCTGACCACCACGCGCTTGTCGAGGCGATCGGCCGGGCGACCCGCCAGCGCGGCGCCGGCCACGCCGGCGACCGTGAAGAGCAAGAACAGGATGCCGGTCGTCGTGCGCGCGTCGGCGACGCCGAGCGATTCGCGCACGAAGAAGAACAAGAAGCCGAACAGGGTGTAGAAGCCGACGTTGATCGCGGCTCGTGCCGCGATGAGGGTGCGCGCGCTCGCGTCGAGGCGCAGCGGGACGTGCGCGTCCGCGATCAACGGCAGCCGCCGCGCCTGCGCGTCGGTGACGGCCCAGCCGGCGAGCAGGCAGGCCGCGAGCGTCACACCCAGGGGAAGCCCGTGCAGCAGCGTCGCCAGCACCAAACCGGCGACGCTGCCGCAGAATTGCGCCGTGCTCATCCACGACGACGCGCGTCCGACCTGATCCGCCGCGACGTAGTCGCCGACGACGGCCTGGTACGGGCCGCCGGCCAGGTTCATCCCCAGCTGCAGCACGATCGTCGCGACCCACAGCCAGCCCAGCGAGCCGGCCGCCGGGAACGCGACGATCGCGGGCAGCGCGAGTGCCACGCCGGCGGCGTAGAACGCGCGCCGGCCGCCGGCCGACGTGCGCATCCGGTCGGAGGCGAAGCCGGCCGCGACTTGCACGACCGACGCGAGGGCGGCCCCGACCGCGGCCAGCAGCGCGTACGTGTCGACCGCGTGCGGCGCCAACGCGCTCACGCGGTCTTGCAGCACGACGCCGAGGATCGCCGTCCAGACCGCTTGGATGCCGAACCACAGGCCCGCTAAGCGCGCAGCGCGCACGCGTACCGGTAGTCGTCGAGCGCGTCGACGTCGTAACAGAGTCCGGGGTCGCAATCGCGAATCGCGCCGACGGGGATGCCCAGTCGCCGCGCCGCGAACGCTTCGACGCCGGCCACCTCGAGCCGCCGCAGCGCGAAGCGCAGCGTCATCGCCGGGCCGAGCAGCAGGGCCATCCGCAGCAAGCTCTTGCGCGCCGCGAAGAACCGCGTCGCGAAGCCGCGCAACGGCGCGACCGCCTCGGGCGCGATCACGAAACCGCAGGCGTTGACGACCCGCTCGCGTCCCAGCCGCACCGCGCGATCCGCCGCGCCGGGGAAGCGCGCGCGATACGCGCCCGCGCCGGCGATGCCCATGGTGAGCGCGTAGGGCGCGCTGCGCGCGATCAGGTCGCGCACGCCCGCGCTGCCGGCGAACGGCAAGTCCGAGGTCAGGTAGACGATGCGTTCGCCGGGCCACGCGTCGAGCGCGTGCAGCACGTTGACGGATCCGTCGTCGACGGCGTCGAGCACGCGCACGTCGTCGCGCCCCGCGAGGTGCGCGCGCACGGCCGCGCCGCCAACGACCGCCGTGCGTTCGACGCCCGCACCGGCACATGCGGCGAGCACGGCATCGAGCAGCGTCCCGGTTCCCCACGGCGCGAGCGCTTTGACCGGCGTGCCGATCGCCTCGGCGAACGCGCCGTCCACGGTTCCGCCGGCGGTGATGACGGCACGCATCGACGAGCACGGTTGCGAGCGCCGGGCCAGGGCTCCTCTCGCCGAGCGAGCGAGAGAGCGGGGCAGGACCTCGCATCAGCCGGCCGTATCCTGGACTGGATGTCCCGGCGAACCGTCATGGTGATCGGCTCGGGCCCGATCGTCATCGGGCAGGCCGCCGAGTTCGACTACGCCGGCGTGCAAGCGTGCCGGGCGCTGCGCGAGGAAGGCCACCGGGTCGTCCTCGTCAACTCCAACCCGGCCACCATCATGACCGATCCGGAGATCGCGGACGCGGTCTACCTCGAGCCGTTGACGGTCGCGTCGGTCGAGCGGATCATCGCGCGGGAGCGCCCCGACGCGCTGCTGCCGACGCTGGGCGGGCAGACGGGGTTGAACCTCGCCGTCGAGCTGGCCGAGGCCGGCGTCATCGAGAAGTACGACGTGGAGCTGCTCGGGACGCCGCTCGACACGATCAAGCTGGCCGAAGACCGCGAGCGCTTCAAGGCCAAGATGATCGAGATCGGCGAGCCGGTGCCGCGCTCGGAGATCGTCACCCAGGTCGAGGAAGGCGTCGCGTTCGCGGCCGAGGTCGGCTATCCGCTGGTCGTGCGCCCGGCGTACACGCTGGGCGGGACCGGCGGCGGCATCGTGCGCGACGAGGCCGAGCTGCGGGCGACGCTGCGCACGGGTCTGGACGCCTCGCTGATCCACCAGGCGCTGGTCGAGACCTCGCTGCTGGGCTGGAAAGAGATCGAGTACGAAGTCCTGCGCGACCGGGCCGGCAACTGCATCGTCGTGTGCAACATGGAGAACATCGATCCGGTCGGCGTGCACACCGGCGACTCGATCGTGGTCGCGCCCTCGCAGACGCTCTCCGATCTCGACTACCAGATGCTGCGCACCGCCAGCATCAACGTCATCCGCGCGCTCAACGTGCAGGGCGGCTGCAACATCCAGTTCGCGCTGCACCCCGATCGCAACGAATACCAGATCATCGAGGTCAACCCGCGCGTCTCACGCAGCTCGGCGCTGGCCTCCAAAGCGACGGGCTATCCGATCGCCAAGATCTCGACCAAGATCGCGCTCGGCCAGACGCTCGACGAGATCCCCAACCCGGTCACCGGCGGCCGAACGAAAGCCGCCTACGAACCGACGCTGGACTACTGCATCGTGAAGTTCCCGCGCTGGCCGTTCGACAAGTTCCCGCTGGCGGATTTCCGGCTCGGCACGCAGATGAAGTCGACCGGCGAGGCGATGGGGATCGGCCGCACGTTCAAAGCGGCGCTGATGAAAGCCGTGCGCGGCCTGGACCTCAAGTTCGAGACGCTGACCGGCGGCACGTACGAGCAGTGGAGCGACGACGAGCTCGAGCGCGCGACGACGGAGCCGACGCACGACCGGCTGTTCGCGGTGACCGAGCTGTTGCGCCGCGGCCGCGACCTCGACGCGCTGCACGCGCTCTCCACGATCGACCGCTTCTGGCTGTGGGAGTTCGCCGAGCTGGTGGCCCTCGAAGAGCGGTTGCGGGCCGGCGCGAACGACGCCGATCTCACCGCGGCGGTCCGGGCGGGGTATTCCTCGCGCGGCATCGCCTCGTTGACCGGCGGCGCCACCGTGTTGCCGGACAACGGGCAGTTCCGCATGGTCGACACCGCGGCGGCCGAGTTCCCCGCGCGCTCGCCCTACTATTACCTCTCGCGCGGCGAGAGCGACGAGATGCGCCCCGCGCCCGGCGAAGCGGTCGTCGTGGTCGGCAGCGGTCCGATCCGCATCGGCCAAGGGATCGAGTTCGACTACTCGTGCGTGCACGCGGCCTGGGCGCTGCGCCAGGCCGGCCGCGCCGCGGTCGTCATCAACAACAATCCCGAGACCGTCTCGACCGATTTCGACGTCTCCGACGTGCTGGTGTTCGAGCCGCCGGGCGCCGACGAGGTCGAGATGGTCGCGCGCGCGACCGGCGCGCGAGGCGTCATGCTCGCGTTCGGCGGACAAACGGCGATCAATCTGGCCGGCCAGCTGGCGGCGCGCGGCATCGCGATCGTCGGCAGCGACCGCCGTTCGCTCGACCTGGCCGAGGATCGCGAGAAGTTCGAAGCGGTACTCGAGAAGCTGGGCGTCGCGCGCCCCAAGGGACGCGCCGCCAACACGTTCCGCGAAGCGCGCGCGATCGCGCGCGAGATCGGCTTCCCGGTGCTGGTGCGGCCGTCGTACGTGCTGGGCGGCCGCGGCATGGAGATCGTCTACAACGAAGGCCAGCTGGCCTCGTACGTCGAGTCCGCTCCGCCGATCACGCCCGGCGCGCCGCTGCTGGTCGACAAGTACATGCGCGGCCGCGAGGTCGAGGTCGACGCGGTGTTCGACGGCGACGACGTCCTGATTCCGGGCATCTTCGAGCACGTCGAGCGCGCCGGCATCCATTCCGGTGACTCGATCAGCGTCTACCCGACGCAGACGGTCTCCGACGCGATGGAGGCGCGCATCGCCACCGTCACCGAGGCGATCGCGCGCGAGCTGGGCATCCGCGGGCTGATCAACATCCAGTTCGTCATCCCGGCCGGCACCGACGAGCTGTTGATCATCGAGGCCAACCCGCGCGCCAGCCGCACGGTGCCGATCATCTCGAAGGCGACCGGGATCAACCTGGTCGCGGCGGCGACGCGCATCGCACTGGGTGAGAAGCTGCGCGATCTGCCCTGGGGCACCGGCTTGGCGCCCAAGCCGAACTACGTCGTCGTCAAAGTGCCGGTCTTCTCGTTCGCCAAGATGCGTGGCGTCGAGACCGCCCTCGGGCCGGAGATGAAGTCGACCGGTGAGGTGCTGGGGATCGACGAGACGTACGCCGGCGCGCTGCGCAAGGGCTTCGTCGGTGCCGGCATTCGGCTGCCGCGCGAGGGCGGGCGCGTGCTCGTCTCGATCAGCGACGAGGAGAAGGGCGAAGCCGTCGACCTGATGCGGCGCCTGGTCGCGCTCGGCCATACGCTGGTCGCCACGCCCGGCACGTACGACGTGCTGACCGCCAACGGCATCCTCGCCGAGCGGATCGACAAGATCGGCGAGGGCACGCCCGACGTGCTGACGATCATCCAGCAGCGCACCGTCGATCTGGTCATCAACGACTTCCGCACCGGTCGCGGTCCGACGGACAACTACCGCATCCGCCGCGCGGCCGTCGAGGCGTCGATCGCTTCGCTGACCTCGCTCGACACCGCGCGCGCGCTCGTCACCGCGTTGGAGTCCGAAGCCGGGCCGCCCCGCTCGCTGCAAGAGTACCAAGCGGCGCACCGCGGAGCGCTCGCGACCTAGCGCCTGCGGACGCGCGAGCGTTCCGATTGAACCGCGTCATCGTCGGGGTACGTAGCCCCCGAGGAGAACGCGCGTGCAGTCGATCGGGGGAACGGTATGGGTGATCGCGGCCCGCGAACGCGCCGCGCACCAGCATCACTACCGCGCCGCCTGAAGAGGAACGAGCCGTGTCTGCTACCGTCAGCGATTTTCTGATCGAACGCCTGATCGCTTGGGGCGTCAAGCGCATCTACGGCTATCCGGGCGACGGCATCAACGGCATCATCGCCGCAATCGATCGCGCGCACGATCGCATCGACTTCGTCCAGGTGCGTCACGAGGAGCAAGCCGCCTTCATGGCGACCGCGCACGCCAAGTACACCGGCGAGCTGGGCGTGTGCCTGGCGACCTCGGGTCCGGGCGCGATCCATCTGCTCAACGGGCTGTACGACGCGAAGAACGATCACACGCCGGTGCTGGCGCTGGCGGGTCACACCGCGACCAGCGCGATCGGCAGCGAGTACCAGCAAGAAGTCGACCTGCACGCGCTCTACAAAGACGTCGCGAGCGAGTATCTGGTCACGGTTACCAACCCGGCGCAAGCACGTCATGCCATCGATCGCGCGATGCGCGGCGCATTGTCCGAGCGCACGGTCACGGCGCTGATCTTCCCCAAGGACGTGCAGGAAGAGAAGGCGATCGCGCAGCCGCCGCACGCCATGAACTTCACCTCCTCGAGCATCGGGATCGCGCTCGGCCGCATGCTGCCGTCGGATGCCGACCTGCGGCGCGCGGCCGACGTCCTCAACGCGGGGAGCAAGGTCGCGATCCTGGTCGGAGCCGGCGCGTTCGGCGCCCAGGAGGAGCTGATCGCCGTCGCGGATCGGCTGCAAGCGGGCTGCGCGAAGGCGCTGCTCGGCAAGGCCGTGCTGCCCGACGACTTGCCCTGGGTGACCGGCACGATCGGATTGCTCGGCACCAAGGCCTCGAGCGACCTGATGCGCGAGTGCGACACGCTGCTGATGGTCGGGACGAACTATCCGTACGCGCAGTTCTTGCCGCGGCCGGGTCAGGCACGGGGCGTGCAGATCGACGTCAACGGCTCGCGGCTGGGCGTGCGGTACGCCACCGAGGTCAACCTGCAAGGGACCGCGCGCGACACGCTGGCCGCGCTGTATCCGTTGCTGGCCGAGCAGACCGACACGTCGTGGCGGGCGACGATCGCCCGGCACCGCGACGAACAAGCGCGCGTCGACGCCGGCCGCGCGCGTATTTCGGGCACCGACGGGCAGGTCAACCCGGAGGACGTCTTCGTCGAGCTGAACCGGCAGCTGCCCGATCGCTGCATCCTCAGCGCCGACGCCGGAACCTCGACGAACTGGTCGGCACGCCATCTGCAGATGCGGCGCGGCATGCGCTGGTCGCTCTCCGGCGGCTTGGCGACGATGGGCTCGGCCGTCCCGTACGCGATCGCCGCCAAGTTCGCGTTTCCCGATCGGGTGGCGATCGCCATCACCGGTGACGGCGCAATGCAAATGAACGGCATGAACGAGCTGATCACGGTCGCCCGCTACTGGAAGACCTGGAGCGATCCGCGGCTCGTGTTCGTGGTGGCCAACAACCGCGACCTCAACCAGGTGACCTGGGAGATGCGCATCGAGAGCGGCGCGCCGGACTTCCCGGCCTCGCAGCACCTGCCCGACGTCTCGATGGCGCAGTTCGCGCGCACCCTGGGCTTCGAGGGCATCCGCGTGGAGCACGTCGACGACCTGGCGGCGGCGTTCACGCGCGCGCTGGCCGCCGATCGTCCGGCGGTGGTCGAGGTCATGACCGATCCGAACATCTCGATGCTGCCCCCGTACATCGAGCCGGAGCAGGCGCGCAGCTTCACGGCTGCGATGCTGCAGCACGATCCCGAGGCGGGGCCGGCCATCGTGCAGTCCGTCAAGGGCGTCTTGGCCGGCATCATGCCGGGCCGCGGCGAGAAAACGAAGCGGTGAGCGTCGCGGCGGCCCCGGCCGGGACGCTTCCGATCGATCGCATCACCGTCAGCGCGTATCGCATCCCGACGCGGACGCCGGAGTCGGACGGGACCGCGCGCTGGTCCGCCACCACGCTGGCGCTGGTCGAGCTCGAGGCCGGCGGCGTCGTCGGGACGGGGTGGACGTACGCCAGCGCGGCAGCGGCGCTGTTCGTGCACGAGCGGCTGGCCGAGGTCGTGCGCGGCGCCGATGCGCTCGGCGTGCGCGCGCTCTGGCGTACGCTGATCGACGCGGTGCGCAACGACGATCGGCCGGGCTTGGCGTCGTACGCGATCGCGGCGGTCGACGTCGCGCTGTGGGACCTGTGCGCGCGGCTGCACGGCGTTCCGCTGTGCGACCTGCTCGGCCGCGCGCGCGAGAACGTGCCGGTGTACGGCAGCGGCGGCTTCACCTCGGAAGACGAACGCTCGCTGTGCGACCAGCTCGCCGGCTGGGCGCGCGACGGCTTTCGCGCGGTGAAGATGAAGGTCGGCCGCGATCCGCAGGCCGATCCCGCGCGGGTCGCCGCGGCGCGGCGCGCGATCGGGCCGGCGTGTGCGCTGTTCGTCGACGCCAACGGCGCGTACGACGTACCGCAAGCGCTGGCGATGGCCGAACGGTTCGCCGCCCATGACGTCACCTGGTTCGAGCAGCCGGTGGATCCGGCCAATCACGCCGGCTTGCGCCGCGTGCGCGAACGCGCGCCGGCCGGCATGGCGATCAGCTCCGGCGAGTACCTCACCGACAGCTCCGACGCCGCCCGCGTCGCGCCGAACGTCGACGTGCTGCAAGCCGACGCCACCCGTTGCGCCGGGTACACCGGCCTGGCGGCGATCGACGGGTACTGCGAGGTCGTGCGCGCTCCGCTCTCGACCCACTGCGCGCCGGCGCTGCATCTCCACGTGGCCGCCGCGCTGCTGCGGCTGCGGCACGTCGAGTGGTTCGCCGATCACGTCCGCATCGAGCGCGAGCTGTTCGACGGTTTCGTCGAGCCCGTCGGCGGCGTGCTCCGGCCGGATCGCTCGCGCCCCGGCCACGGCCTGACCTTCAAGCGTGCGGACGCGCAGCGCTACGCCGTCTGAGGGGCGCGCGGCCGCCACCACCGAGCGGAGGGCCTCGCCGTGCTGATCGACCTCATCGCCGGCGTCGAACGGACGCGGCTGGCCGCGCTGACGCCGCCGCCGTCCGGGGCACGGCCGGACGCGCGCGGCGCCTGGCACGGTGATACGGCGGCCCTCGAGGCCGCGTTGCGCGCGCGGGTGGCCGGCGAGGTCCGGTTCGACGCCGGCAGTCGCGCGCTCTACGCGACCGACGCGTCGAACTACCGCCAAGTGCCGATCGGCGTGGTCGTCCCGCGCGACGCCGACGACGTGCTGGCCGCGCTCGCGGTGGCCCGTACGTTCGGCGCGCCGATCTTGGCGCGCGGCGGCGGGACCTCGCTGGCCGGGCAGTGCTGCAACGTCGCCGTCGTGCTGGATTGCTCGAAATACTTCAACCGGATCCTGGAGATCAACCCCGAGGAAGGCTGGGCACGCGTCGAGCCGGGCTTGGTGACCGACGAGCTGAACAAAGCGGTCGCGCAATACGGCTTGATCTTCGGACCCGACCCGGCGACGCACGATCACAACACGTACGGCGGGATGATCGGCAACAACTCGTGCGGGATGCACGCGCAGATGGCCGGCAAGTGCGAGGAGAACGTCCTCGAGCTCGACGTGGTCACCTACGACGGCGTGCGGCTCACCGTCGGTCCGACGAGCGACGCCGAGCTGGCGGCGCTGTGCGGGCGAGCGGACCGGGTGGGAGACCTCTACCGCCAGATGCGCGCGATTCGCGACGCCTACGCCGAGGAGATCCGGCGCGTCTTTCCCGACATCCCGCGCCGCGTTTCGGGTTATCCGCTGCAGGAGCTGCTGCCCGAGCACGGCTTCAACGTCGCCCGCGCCCTGGTCGGAACGGAGTGCACCTGCGCGTTCGTGCTCTCGGCGAAGGTGCGGCTCGTCCACAACCCGGCGCATCGCGTGCTGCTGGTGCTCGGCTTCGCGGACATCTTCGAAGCGGCCGACCGCGTTCCGCAGATCAACGCGTTCCGCCCGCTGGCGCTCGAGGGGCTCGACGAGACGCTGATCGACGACATGCGGTTGAAGAAGATCGAGCTGCAGGACATGCAGCTGCTCCCGCGCGGCGCGGCGTGGCTGATGGCCGAGTTCGGCGACGACGACAAGGACGCGGCGATCGCAGCCGCGCAGGCGTGTCAGCACGCCTTGCGGGGCGAGTACGAGCATGCGATCCTGCACGCCGATCGCGCGCCGCAGCAGGACCTCAAGGAGCTGCGCGAAGCGGCGCTCGGCGCGTCGACGAAGCGGCCCAACAAGCCCGAGAACCACGAGGGCTGGGAAGACTCCGCCGTCCCGCCCGACAAGCTCGGCGCGTACTTGCGCGACCTGCGCGCGCTGTTCGACAAGTACGGCTACGATTCGCCGATGTACGGTCACTTCGGACAGGCCTGCGTGCACTGCCGGATCACCTTCGACTTCGCCAGCGCGCCGGGCGTGGCCGCGTACCGCTCGTTCATGCTCGAAGCCGCGCACCTGATCAAGCGCTACGGCGGATCGCTCTCCGGCGAGCACGGCGACGGGCAGGCCAAGGCCGCCTATCTGAACATCATGTACTCGGACGCGATCGTCGACGCGTTCCGCGCGTTCAAGCATGCCTGGGACCCCGAGCACAAGATGAACCCGGGCAAGGTCGTCGACCCGTATCCGCCCGAGAGCAACCTGCGCGAAGGCCCGCACTACGAGCCCTGGAACCCGCGCACGCGGCTGCGCTTCCAGCAGCAGGACTACGGCTCGTTCGCGTACGCGGCGAACCGGTGCGTGGGGGTGGGCAAATGCCGGCGGCACGAGCAGGGCACGATGTGTCCCTCGTATCGCGTGACTCGCGAAGAGATGCACTCGACGCGCGGCCGCGCGCGGCTGCTGTTCGAGATGCTGGAAGGCGAGCCGCTGCGCGAGGGCTGGCAGTCGGAGGCCGTCAAAGAGGCGCTCGACCTGTGCTTGGCCTGCAAGGGCTGCAAGGGCGACTGTCCGGTCAACGTCGACATGGCCTCGTACAAGGCCGAGTTCCTCTCCCACTACTACGAGCGCAAACGCCGGCCGATCTGGGCCTATGCGTTCGGGCTCATCCCGTGGTGGGCGCACCTGGCCTCGTTCGCGCCGCGGGTCGTCAACGCGGTCAGCCAGACGCCGCCGTTCTCGAGCGTGGCCAAGGCGCTGGTGCGCATGGCACCGCGGCGCACGGTGCCGCTGTTCGCCGAGCAGTCGTTCCGGGCGTGGTGGCGCGCGCGCGGTCCGCGTGGCGAGGGGCGCAAGGGCCGCGTCGTGCTGTGGGCCGATACGTTCAACACCTACCTCCACGCGACGACGGCGCAGCACGCGGTCGAGGTGCTCGAGGCGGCGGGTTACGCGGTCAGCGTGCCGGCGGGGACCTTTTGCTGCGGGCGCCCGCTCTACGACTACGGCATGCTCGACCTCGCGCAGATCATGCTGCGGCAGATCCTCGACGGGCTGCGCGAGGAGATCGAGGCCGGCACGCCGATCGTCGTGCTGGAGCCCTCGTGCGCCAGCGTCTTCGTCGACGAGCTGATGAACCTGCTGCCCGACGATGAGGACGCGAAGCGCCTGAGCCGCCAGGTCACGCTGCTCGGCGACTTCTTGACCCGCGATCCCGACTGGACGCCGCCGCAGCTCGACCGCGAGGCGATCCTGCACGGCCATTGTCATCAGAAGGCGGAGCGCGCGCTGGGGATGGCCGGGACGCAGCGCGCGCTCGAACGCAGCGGCGTGCGCGCGCGCTTCCTCGACGACGGCTGTTGCGGAATGGCGGGGGCGTTCGGCTTCGAGGCCGGCGAGCACTATGACGTCTCGATCGCGGCCGGTGAGCTGGCGTATCTGCCCGCGGTGCGCGAAGCGCCGCCGGAGCAGCTCGTCGTCGCCGACGGCTTCTCGTGCCGCGAGCAAGTGATGCAGACCGGCGAGCGGCAACCGCTGCACCTGGCCGACGTGCTGTGGCTGGCGCTGCACCCGGGGGCGCACCGGGCGGGAGCATATCCGGAGTCGGCCGCGATGCCCGACCGGCGCGCGCAACGACGCCGGGCGCAGCGCGACGCCGCCGTCGGCTTGGCGGCCGCGACGCTCGTGCTCGGCGGCGTGCTCGGCACGCTGATCGCACGGGGGCGCCGGTGAGCGGCCAGCGCAAGGTTGCGGTCGTCACCGGCGCTTCGGCCGGCGTCGGGCGCGCCGTCGTGCGGGAGTATGCGCGAGCCGGCTACGACGTCGGGCTGATCGCGCGCGGCGTCGACGGCCTGGCGGCGGCGCAGCGCGAGGTCGAAGCGCTGGGCGGCCGCGCCCACGCGGTCCCCACCGACGTCGCCGACGCCGACGCCGTCGAGCGCGCGGCCGCGGAGATCGAAGCCGCGCTCGGGCCGATCGAGGTGTGGACGAACGTCGCGTTCTCGAGCGTCTTCGCCGAGTTCGTCGAGCTGACGCCCGCGGAGTACCGGCGCATCACCGAGGTCAGCTACCTGGGCTACGTGTGGGGAACGCAGGCCGCGCTGCGGCGCATGCTGCCGCGCGATCGCGGCACGATCGTCCAGGTGGGTTCGGCGCTGGCTTACCGCAGCATCCCCTTGCAGGCGGCGTACTGCGGCGCGAAGTCCGCCATCCGCGGCTTCACCGACAGCATCCGCTGCGAGCTGTACCATCGCCGCAGCAAGGTCCGCATCACGATGGCGATCCTGCCGGCCGTCAACACGCCGCAGTTCAGCTGGCTGCGCAACAAGCTGCCGCGCAAGGCGCAGCCGGTTCCGCCGATCTACCAGCCCGAGGTCATCGCGCGCGGCGTGGTCTGGCTCGCCGAGCACCGGCGGCGGGAGCTCGTGATCGGGTGGTCGGCGCTGCAAGCGCTGGTCGGGCAGATCCTCGCACCGGGCTACACGGACCGCTACCTCGGTCGGACCGGCTACGCCAGCCAGCAGTACGACGGCGGCGACCCGCCGGGGCGGCCCGACAACCTCGAGCGGCCGCTGCCGGGCGACTGGGGCGCGCACGGCGCGTTCGACGACCGCGCGCGCACGACCAGCTCGCAGCTATGGTTGTCGACGCACCGCGCGACGGCCGGGATCGCGTGCGCCGCGGCGCTGGTCGCGGTGCTGGCGACGGCGCGCCGGCGCGGGTAGCGCGAGCGCGCACCGATACACCCGAACGGGTGCATTCGGACCGCCACCGGAGGAACGTGCGCACCGGCGGGAAACCGACGACGCAACTCATCTTCACGAGGTGATTCGAATGCGCATTCATTCTTCCGTCCCGGCGGCGTTGGCCACGGCGCTGCTGGTGACGTCCCTGGGCGGCCCGACGCCGGTCGCCGCCGCCGACAACGGGCCCATCAAGATCGCCGTCATCACCGACATGAGCGGCGTCTACTCCGCGTTGTCGGGACCGGGCGCAGTCGACGCGGTCAAGATGGCCGTGGAGGACTTCGGCGGCAAGGTGCTCGGGCGCGAGCTGGTCGTCGACGGGATCGATCATCGCAACGACGGCCCCACCGCCGCGGCGAAAGCGCGCGAGGAGTTCGACAGCGGCGCCGAGCTGGCGCTCGACCTGACCAACTCGGCGACGGCGCTGGCCGTCGACGGCGTGGCGAAGGAGAAGCACAAGCTCGAGATCGTCACCGGCGGCGCGTCGTCGGCGCTGACCAACGAAAACTGCAGCAAGTACACCTACCACTACGCCTACGACACGTACGCGTTGGCTCACTCCACCGGATCGTACATCGCCAAGACGGGTGGGAAGACGTGGTACGGCTTCGTCGCCAATTACGCGTTCGGCAAGCAGATGCTGGCAGACTTCAGCGCCGCGATCCAGCCGTTCGGCGGATCGTTCATAGCGAACAGCGAGATTCCGCTGGGTACGACCGACTACAGCTCGTACGTGATCGCGGCGAAGAACTCGCACGCGCAAGTGCTGGGCCTGCTCAATGCCGGCGCGGACACGGTCAACAGCATGAAGGCCGCGCATCAGTTCGGCCTCGACCACGACATGAAGATCGCCGTCGGGTTGCTGTTCCTCAGCGACGTCGACGCGTTGCCGGACGTGTTCGCCGGATCGCGCATCACCACGTCCTGGTACTGGGACGAGGACAAGGCCGCGCGCGCATGGGCGGACCGCTGGAGCGCGCGCAATCACGGTCTTCGTCCGACCGACATCCAGGCCGCCGACTACTCCGCCGCGACGCAGTGGCTCAACGCGGTCAAGGCGGTCGGCTCGACCGACGCGGACAAGGTCGTCGCGTACCTGGACGGTCGCAAGTTCAACGACTTCTACGCGCACCACGGCGAGTGGCGCGCGCGCGACCATCGCGTTCTGCACGACATGTACGTCGTCGACGTGCTCCCGAAGGGCGAAGTCAAGGAGCCGCACGCGTGGTTCAAGATCCTGCAGACGATCCCGGGCGAGGAGGCCTTCCGTCCCGTCTCGCAGTCCAAGTGCGTGAAGGACTGGTAGCCTGAGCCCAGACTACCTCGTCACCCAGGTCTTCAACGGGCTGGCGAGCGGCGCGTTCTTCGCGCTGCTCGCCCTCGGGCTGAGCGTGATCTTCGGCATGCTGCGCGTGGTGAACTTCGCGCACGGCACGATGTACATGCTCGGCGCGTTCGCGACCTACTACGGCGCGCAAGAGCTGCACCTCCCGTTCTACGCGGCGCTGATCGTGGCGCCGGTCGTCGTCGGCGCGTTCGGGATCCTGCTCGAGACGACGCTGCTGCGCCGCCTGTACGGGCTCGATCCGCTCTACAACCTGCTGCTGACCTTCGCGCTCACGCTGGTCATCGAAGACCTGATGCGCATCCTGGCCGGACCGCTGGGCTCGCCCTACTCGGCGCCCGACGCGCTGAGCGGGATCGTCAACCTGGGCTTCACGCTCTACCCGCTCTACAAGCTGTTCGTCATCATCGTCGCGCTGCTCGTCTGCGCGGGGACCTGGTGGATCGTCGAACGCTCGCCGGTCGGTGCGCGCATCCGCGCCGCCACCGAGAACCCGGTGCTGGTGCGCGCGCTCGGCATCGACACCCGGCGCCTGGTCACCCTCACGTTCGGCTGCGGCGTGGCACTGGCCGCGCTGGCCGGCGTGCTGGCCGCCCCGACCACCAACGTCCAGCCCAGCATGGGCGACAGCATCATCATCTATACGTTCGCGATCGTCGTCATCGGCGGCCTCGGTTCGGTGCTCGGCTCGATCGTGGCGGGCTTCGCGCTGGGCGTGCTTCAGGCGCTGGGCAGCGTGTTCTACGCGCCCATCTCGACCACGCTGATCTTCATCGTCATGGTGATCGTGATCGTGCTGCGGCCGGCCGGCCTGTTCGGGCGAGCGGAGGGGAGCCGGTGAAGCGGCCGCTGCTGCTCATCGGTGCGGCGCTGTTGCTGCTGGCGATCGTCCTGCCGCTGCCGCCGATTCGCGTCTACCCGGTGGTCGCGATCGACCTGGTGTGCTTCGGGCTGTTCGCGGTCTCGCTCGACTTGCTGTTCGGCTTCGTCGGGCTGCTCTCGTTCGGTCAGGCGATGTTCTGGGGAGGCGGCGGCTACGTGACGGCGATCTTGCTCGCGCGCACGCAGCTGGACGCGGTGCCGGCGCTGTGCATCGGCGTGGCCTACGCGCTGGTGCTGGCGTTCGTCGTCGGCCTGATCTCGGTCCGGCGCTCGGGCATCTACTTCGCGATGGTGACGCTGGGCATCGCGATGATCCAGTATTTCTGCGTGTTCCAGATGACCGACGTCACCGGCGGCGAGAACGGGCTTTCCTTGAGCTCGCGCGGCCATTACTTCGGCCTGCCGCTGGAGAACGACGTCGCGTTCTACTACATCCTGGTCGCGGTGGTCGCGATCAGCGTGTGGCTGACGTTGCGGCTGGTCGCCTCGCCGTTCGGCATGGTGCTGCGCGGGATGCGCGAGAACGAGCAGCGCATGGTCGCGTTGGGCTACCGGGTCAACCGCTACAAGCTGGCCGTGTTCACCATCGCCGGTGGTCTGGCGGGCTTCGCCGGCGCGCTCTACGCGCTGGGCAACCGGCTGGCCGGGCTCGACATGGTCGACTGGCACACCTCGGGCGCGGTCGTCATGATGACCGTGTTGGGCGGCATCGGCACCATCGTCGGCCCGATCGTCGGCGCCGGCTTGTTCGAGTCCCTCGACTACTTCGTCTCGAAGACGCCGATCGGCGACAAGACGAACTTGGTGATGGGGACCATCTTCGCGCTGTGCGTGCTGCTCTTCCGGCGCGGCATCGTCGGCGAGCTGCTGGCGAAGCTGGGACGGCGCGCGGAGACCTGACCCCGCGCGCCGCACCGCCGGCGGTCAGATCAGGTGTTGGACCATCCCGTCGATGGCTTCCATCTGGATACCCTCGGTCGCCGAATAGTCGGAGCCGGTGTAGCCCCACCAGTCCCAGCACCCGTAGGGGTTGTACGACGTCGGGATCGCCTGCGGGTAGAGCACGATCAAGTCGTTCGTGTCGGCCCACTCGTTGAGCCCCGACTTGGTGATGAACGCGTTGCCGACGTCGGTGTAGCTCTGCGCGCACCCGTGCAGCGCGACCAGCAGCTTGCAGGTCGTGCCGCTCGCGCACGCGGCGGGGACGTACAGCCAGCCGTTGCTGTCCATCGAGTAGGTCGCGGCGACGCCGCCGGCCACGAACGGGTTCTGGTTGAACTCCAGCAGCGAGCCCGTCAGCGTCCCGTTGTTGCGCGCGTTCAGCGTGCCGTAGAGCAGCGTGAGGAACGTCTGTTCCGCGTCGAAGCCGCAGTTGATCAGGTACGGGCTGGCGGTCGTGCCGCAGGCGGTCGAGACGTCGGGGGTCACCCAGCCGTGGCCGGCGGCGGTGGTGAAGTTGGTCGTCGTCGCGATGCCGTAGTGCTGGTCTTCGGTGTTGAGCGCCTTCACCACGCTCTGGTACACGGTCGTGTCCTGCGTGCCCGAGAAGAGATAGCTCTTCTGGCCGTTCAGATTCGAGGTCGGGTTGTCGTACCCGAAAGCGGCGGCGTTGTTGAAGTCGGTCTCGATCGTGCCCAGCGGGATCGTCGGCGAGTCGTCGGTGCACTGCGTGAGGGCGAGATCTTCGTTGTCCTCGGCGCAGAAGTACGGGCCGCCGGCGAAGATCGCGGAGCCCTTGAACGTCTTCGAGTACGCGTAGTCGAGCTGGACGGCCATGAACGCGCCCGACGAGAGGCCGGCGACCATGATCGACGACGTGTTGATGTGATAGGTGCCCAGGCTCGCGCTTTGCGCGGAGCGCTGTTGGTGCGTCGCGTCGAGCGCGGCGGTCGGCGTGTTCGCGCCGCCGGACGCGCCGCCCGAACAGGCGGCCAAGCTCAAGCCCGCGAGGGCTGCGACGGCGGCGATACCGGCGCGAAGGTGCGTAGAACTCATCCCCACTCCCTTTCGTGGATGAACGCTGGTCGGAGTGGCAAGCCCCGCCGAATCCTTCGGCACCTTCGCGCTACGCGCCGGAACGCGGAGTTCCTTCAGCCGCCGTACGTCGTCATCTGATGGTCGAAGGGATACAGGAGCGGGTCGATCGGGTTGGCCTCGCGCATCGCGTGCGGCGCGGGCGCCGGCGGCGCATCGGCCGCTCGACACGCGGAAGCGCCGGCGCTCGCGTCGGCGAAGCCGGCGGTCGGCGTGGTGAGGAGCGCGGCGAGGGCGAGCCCCGCGAGAGTGAGTCGCATCATGTCCTCGGATGGAAGAGAGGGTGTTGATGCGAGGAGTACGGCGCCCGCGGCGCGCGCGGATCAGTCAGACGCCCAGGAGATCGAGCAGCTCGCGCTCGCGCGCGACGACTTCCGCGTTGTCGAGCGTCTGCGCGACGCGGCCGTGAACGACGATGTGATGGCGGTCCGCGACCCCGGTCGCGAAGCGGACGTTCTGCTCGACCAGCAAGACGGTCATCCCGTCGGCCTTCATGGTGCGGATCAGCTCGCCGATGCGCTCGACGATCACCGGCGCGAGGCCTTCGGTCGGTTCGTCGAGCAAGATCGTGCGCGCGCCCGAGCGCAGCACGCGCGCGATGGCGAGCATCTGCTGCTCGCCGCCCGAGAGCGTCGTGCCGGGCGCCCGCGCGCGCTCGCGCAGGTTCGGGAAGGCCTCGTAGACGCGCTCGACGCTCCAACCGTCGGCGCCGACGATGGGCGGCAAGGTCAGGTTTTCCTGCACGCTCAGGCTGGCCAAGATGCCCCGCTCTTCGGGCACGTACCCGACGCCCAGCCGCGCGATGCGGTCGGACGGGCGATCGGTGAGCGAGACGCCGTCGAGCTCGATCGTACCGCTGCGCGGCGGCAGGATCCCCATGATGGTGCGCAGCGTCGTCGTCTTGCCGACGCCGTTGCGGCCCACCAGTGTCGCCACCTCGCCGGTGCGGACCTCGAAGGTCATGCCGTGCAGGACGTGCGACTCGCCGTAGTACGCCTGTACGTCGCGCAGCGCCAGCATCAGTGCGTCCCCGCGCCCAGGTACGCGGTCACCACGCGCGCGTCGGCGCGCACCTCGTCGTACGTCCCTTCGACCAGCACCTTGCCGCGTTGCATGACGGTCACCCGATCGCACAGGTGGTTGACGACCTGCAAGTTGTGCTCGACCAGCACGATCGTGCGGCCGGGCGCGATGCGGCGAATCAGCGCGACCGTCGCGTCGACGTCCTCGAGGCCCATCCCGGCCGTCGGCTCGTCGAGCAGCAGCACGCGCGGCTCTTGCGCCAGCGCGATCGCCAGCTCGAGCGAACGCTTGCGGCCGTAGGGCAGATTGACCGCCAAGCGGTCGCGCTCGCCGTCCAGGCCGACCGCGTCGAGCGCGGCGCGGGCGGGGTCGTCGAGGACCGCGGTCACGCCCGGCGAGGCCAGCAGCCGGCGCGAGAGCGCGGTCTTCGCCTGCAGCGAGAGCTTGACGTTGTCGAGCACGGTCAGGTGCGGGAAGATGCTGTTGATCTGGAAGCTGCGCACCATCCCCAAGCGCGCGATCGCGGCCGGGTCGAGCTGCACGATCTCTTCACCGCCGAAGCGCACGCTGCCGCGGGTGGCCGGTGCGAACCCCGAGAGGACGTTGAAGAGGGTGGTCTTGCCGGCGCCGTTGGGGCCGATGACGGCGTGGATCGCGCCGGCCGCCACGTCCAGCGAGACGCCGTCGAGCGCAACGAAGCCCGCGTAGACTTTGACGACGTTGCGCGTCGAGAGGATCGGCTCGGCCACGAGGGGGACTTCCCACCGTGCACGAGACGGTCCTGGAGATCGAAGCCCCGCGAGTCAAGTTCGGTCGCGGGGCGATCGACGAGCTCGGCGCCGAAGCCGCCGCGCTCGGCCTGCGACGGGTCGCGCTGTTCACCGATCGCAACGTCGCCAAGCTCGAGCTGACGGCGCGCGCGCTGGCGTCCTTGCGCGCGGCCGGCGTCGACGTCGCGCTGTTCGATCGCGTTCGCATTGAGCCGACCGACGGCTCGTTCCGCGATGCGGCCGCCTTCGCCATCGACGCCAAGGTCGACGGGTACATCTCGGTCGGCGGGGGCTCGACGATCGACACCGCCAAGGCGGCCAACCTGTACGCGACCCATCCGGCGCCGTTCGAACGGTACGTCAACGCGCCGCTGGGCGAGGGCGCGGCGGTGCCGGGCCCGCTCGCGCCGCACATCGCCTGCCCGACGACCTCGGGGACGGGCAGCGAGTGCACCGGCATCACGATCTTCGATTTCGAGGCGCACGCGGTGAAGACGGGGATCTCCTCGCGCCGCCTGCGGCCGACGCTCGGGCTGGTCGATCCCGACGCGACGCGCACGCTGCCGGCCGGGGTCGTCGCCTCGAGCGCTTTCGACGTGCTCGCGCACGCGCTCGAGTCGTTCACCGCCAAACCCTACCGGCAGCGGGTGCGGCCGGCGACGCCGCTCGCGCGGCCGCTCTCGCAGGGAGCGAACCCGTACAGCGATCTCGCCTGCGTCGAAGCGCTCGAGCTGTTGGCGCGGCACTTGGAACGCGCGGTCGTCGACGCCGGCGACGAGGAGGCGCGCGAGAAGGTCATGTACGCCGCGACGCTGGCCGGCATCGGCTTCGGCAACGCCGGCGTGCACGTGCCGCACGGGATGGCGTACGCGGTAGCCGGCCTGGTGCGCGACTTCCATCCCATGGGCTACGATGCCGATCATCCGATGGTGCCGCACGGCATGTCGGTGATCGTGAGCGCGCCGGCCGTCGTGCGCTTCACCGCACCGGCCGCGCCGGAGAAGCATCGACGCGTGCTCGGCATGTTCGCGCACCACAAACGCCTGGCCGACGACGAGGTCGGCGAGGCGCTGGCCGGCGCGCTGATCGCGTTGATGCGCAAGACCGTCATGCCGGTCAGCTTGCGCGAGCTCGGCTACGCGCCGAACGACGTGCCGGCGCTGGTCGAGGGCGCGTACGCGCAGCAGCGGCTGCTCGCCAACGCGCCCTTGCCGGTCGAGCGCGAGCATTTGGTCGAGCTGTTCACCGACGCGCTGCGCATTCCGTGAGGGCGGTCGTCCAGCGCGTCACGCAGGCCGCGGTCACCGTCGCGGGCGAGCGGATCGCCGGCATCGAACGCGGCTTGCTGGTGCTGGTCGGGGTCGCCGTCGACGACGACGAGCGCGCCGCCGCCGCGCTCGCGAGCAAGGTCGCCGGGCTGCGCGTCTTCGACGACGGCGCGGGCGCGATGAACCTGGGACTGGCGGACGTCGGCGGCGCGGTGCTGCTGGTCTCGCAGTTCACCTTGCTCGGCGACGTGCGCAAAGGCCGCCGGCCCTCGTTCATCACCGCCGCGCGCGGCGAGCCGGCCGAGCGCCTGTACCTGCGGGTCGCCGACGGCTTGCGCGCGGCCGGGATCGCCGTTCAGACCGGCCGTTTCGGCGCCGACATGGCGGTCGCGCTCGTCAACGACGGTCCGGTCACGATCCTGATCGACACCGAGCGGAGCTTCTGAACCGTCTACAGCGTAGACAAACGGGCCCGCCGGCAGCAGCCGGCTCGCCGCGTGGCGTAGGGGAAGCGGATATGATCGGTGCGGCCGCATTCACCGTCTTCGCACTCGGGCTGCGCCACGGCGCCGATCCCGATCACCTGGCCGCGATCGACAACGTGACGCGCAACGCGTATCCGCGCACGCCGCGGCTGAGCCGCTTCGTCGGCGCGCTGTTCGCCGGCGGCCATAGCGTGATGGTGCTGGCGATCTCGATCTTGCTGGGCGCGCTGGGCGCGCGCCTGGCCGGGCACGGCGCGCTGATCGAGACGGTCGGGACGTGGATCTCGATCGTCGTGCTACTGCTGGTCGCGGTGCTGAACCTGCGCGCGCTGCGCGGCGGCGCGCCGCAGCCGGCCGGCCTGCGCGCGCGGCTCGTCCCGCGCGCGTGGCGCGAGAGTGCGAACGCGCTGTGGGCGATTCCGATCGGGCTGTTGTTCGGCTTCGGCTTCGAGACCTCGAGCCAGATCGCCGCGTATGCCGTCGTGTTCGGCGCCGACGCCGGCATCGCCGGCGCGCTGATCGTCGGCGCGACGTTCTCGGTCGGGATGATCGTCACCGACACGCTCGACTCGCTGCTCGTGCACCGGCTCGTCTCGCACCACGGCACGCAGCTTCCCGCGGTGATGCGCTTGTGGATCGGAACGGTCAGCGCGCTGGCGGTGCTGGTGGCGGCGTACGAAGCGGCGCAGCTGTGTGGGTGGCAGTCGCCGTTCGGCGACCTCGCCCTGAGCTTGGCCCTCGTGCTGGCACTGATGGCGGTCTTCGGGATCGTCCTCTTGCGCACGCGCACCCGCACCGCTTGACGCCGCCTTCGCTCTGCCGGTCGGGCTAGGTGCCGCTCCAGCGCGGCGCGCGCTTTTCGAGAAAGGCCGTGACGCCTTCGCGGAAGTCGTCGCTGCCGTAGCACGCGCGGATCAGATCGCTGCCGGCGGGCAGCGCGCGCGCGGCGCGCAGGCGGCGAAAGCCCTCCTTCGTCGCGCGCAGCGTCAGCGGCGCGAGCGCAAGCATCCCGCGCGCGATCTCGTGCGCGCGCGGGAGCAGCGCGTCGACGTCGAGAACGACCTCGTTCAACAGACCGGCGTGCAAGGCCGCCTGCGCGTCGAGCAGCCGCGCGCTGAACAAGAGCGCCTTGGCCGCCGGAACGCCGACCAGGTCGGCGACTCGGGCCAGGTTGGCGATCGACAGACAGTTGCCCAGCGTGCGCGCGATCGGGACGCCGATGCGTACCGCCGGCTCGCCGATGCGCAGGTCGCAGGTCGAGGCGATCGCGACGCCGCCGCCCGTGCAGGCGCCGGCGATCGCCGCGATGACCGGGACGCGGATCGCTTCCAGCGCCTCCATGACGGCGTCCATGCGCCGTTCGTACGCGGCGCCGTCGTCGGCGGTGAAGCCGCGGAACTCGGTGATCGCGGTCCCGCTGACGAACGCCGCGCCGCCCGCCCCGGTGATGACGACGACCCGCACGCTCGGATCGGCGTCGAGTGCGCGCGCGTGGTCGCGCAGCGCGTCCCACATCGCGAACGTCATCGCGTTGCGCGCGGCCAGGTTGTCGATGGTGACGGTCGCGATCCCCTCGCCGTCGTGCTCGACCCGAATCACGCCTGCACCGTCACGCCGGCGGCGGCCAGCGCGTCCAGCTCACCGTCCGCGAAGCCCAGCTCGCGCAAGACCGCCAGCGAGTCCGCTCCCAAGAGCGGTCCCGCACGCTCGATCCGCGGCGGCGTTTCGCTCAGACGCAGCGGCGAGCCGATCTGCCGCACCGCGCCGAGCGTCGGATGCGGCGCGTCGCTGAAGAACCCGCGTTGCTGCAGGTGTGGATCGGTGAACACGCGGTCGTAGCTCCAGATCGGTCCGCACGGGATCCCGGCCTGCGTCAGCGCCGCGATCCAGTCCTCGACCGGCCGCGTCACGGTCACCGCTTCGAGCGCGGCGATCAGCGCGTCGCGATGCGCCACCCGCTGCTGGTTGTCGGCGAAGCGCGCGTCGTCGGCGAGCGCGGGCACCCCGAAGACCTCGCACACGCGCAACCAGTGCGCCTGCGTGTTGGCGCCGAAGGTGAAGAACCCGTCGGCGGCCCGCACGGCTTGGTACGGCGCGATCGACTGATGCGCCGAGCCCGTCGGCTGCGGGACCTCGCCGGTCGCGAACCAGCGTCCGGCCTCCCAGACCGCGAACGAGACGGCCGACTCGAGCAGCGAGACGTCGATCGACTGTCCGCGGCCGTCGCGCTCGCGCGCGCGCAGCGCCGCCAGGACGGCGATCGTCGCGTACAAGCCGCAGGTCAGGTCCGCGATCGGAACGCCGACCTTGACCGGGGGCCGACCGGGTTCGCCGGTGATGCTCATGAGACCGGACATTCCCTGCGCGATGATGTCGAGCCCCGGTCGATCCGCGTACGGACCGTCGGCGCCGAAGCCCGAGGCAGCGCAGTAGATCAAGCCGGGATTGCCGGCTCGCAGCACCGGCTCGTCGAGCCCCAGATCGCGCATCGTGCCGGGCCGCAGGTTCTCGATCACGACGTCGGCGCGCGCCGCGAGCCGGCGGAACACGTCCTTGCCGGCCTGCGCCTTCAAGTCGAGCGCGAGGCTGCGCTTGTTGCGGTTGAGCCGCACGAAGTTCGAGCTCTCGCCCGCGACGAACGGGCCGGTCGCGCGCGTCAGGTCGCCGCCGTGCGGGTTCTCGACCTTCACCACATCTGCACCGAGATCGGCCAGCTGCATCCCGCAAAACGGGACCGCCATGAAGTTGCCGACCTCGACCACCCGGAGGCCGTGCAGCGGGGGAAGGCTCGTCGTGGGCATGGCGGAGGAGATTTCTTCGGCGAGACGCTACTCCTTGGTGCACATTATACCGAGCTCATCGGGGAGGCCAGAGATGCAAGGCAAGACCACGCGCGGTGCATTCATCACGTCGTCGGCGGCGGCGTTCGCCTCGATCGCCGTCGTGCGCAGCCCCGCGCGCGCGGCGCAATGGACGTACAAGGCGGGCACGAATCAGCCGGTCGACCATCCGCTCAGCGTCGCGATGAAGAACCTGTGGGACACGGTGCGCGCGGAGACCGGCGGCAAGCTCGACGTCCAGACCTTCCCCAACAACCAGCTGGGCGGCGATACCGCGATGCTGCAGCAGATGCGCTCGGGCGCGCTGCAGTTCATGACGCTCGACGGCGCGATCCTGGCCTCCGTCGTGCCGGTCGCCGCGATCCAGGGCGTCGGCTTCGCGTTCAAGGACTCGGCTCAAGCCTTCCAGGCCTTCGACGGCAAGCTGGGCGCGTACATCCGCAACGACATCGCGAGCAAAGGGCTCTTCGCGTTCGACCTGATCTGGGAGAACGGGATGCGGAACATCACCTCCTCCACGCATCCGGTCAAGAACGCCGCCGACCTGTCGGGCTTCAAGATTCGCACGCCCGAAGGCCGCCTGTATCTGGATCTGTTCAAATCACTGGGCGCGGCGCCGACGCCGATCAACTTCAGCGAGCTCTACACCTCGCTGCAGACGCACGTCGTCGACGGACAGGAGAACCCACTGCTCAACATCGAGTTCGCGCGCTTCTACGAGGTGCAGAAGTACCTGAGCATGTCGGCGCACATGTGGAGCGGCTATTGGCTGATGGGCAACGCCGACGTCTGGAAGGGCCTGCCGCCCGACGTACAGGCGATCGTGAGCAAGAACGCGCGCCTGGCCGCGCAAAAGCAGCGCACGGCCGTCGTCAACTACAACAACAGCTTGGCCGGCAAGCTCCGCTCGCAGGGGATGGCGATCAACGAGGTCGACCGGGAAGGCTTGCGCGCCAAGCTGGGCGCGTTCTACGGCCGCTGGAAGGACGAGTTCGGGCCGACGGCGTGGGGACTGCTCGAGGAGTACAGCGGCAAGCTCGGCTGACGCCGCCGGCGATCAGGGCGTCGTCGCCGCGCTGCGCGCGACGACGCCGTCCGCCTCGAGCCAGCGATCGAGGTGGGCCACGTACGCCGGACCGAACGTGTCGAGCAGACAGCCGCGATAGGTCTGGTAGCGCGCCGGCTCGCCGGCCGCGAGGTCTTCCAGCACGCGGCGGTGCACGGCCATGTAGCCCTCGCGCAAACGCAGTCCGCCGTGGATCAGCTCGAGCAAGATCTCGCTGACCGAGCGGTCGCGATGCACGAGCAGCCGCGACTCGAGCCATGCGTCGAGCTCGGCGGGCAACCGCGTCGAGCGGGTCGGTCCCATCTTGCCGCGCCGCGGACGGTGGTCGGGATCGGTGCGATCGTGCGGATGACGATGCGTCGTCCCGTCCGCGTGCGTGTGCACGTGCTCGGCGATGGGTTCCATCGCGCACGCTTGCCGATGCGCGCGAGCGTGCCCTGCCGCCAAACGCAGCACCGCCCTCGGACGCTCAGGGAGGGCGTACGAGGGCGGTCCGGTGGTGCGGTTCCCCGCGGCCGTCGGCAGGTCCTCCGTTATGTCCGACGAGATATAACGACGGATCCGCGGCGGGCCCGCCGCACGGCGTGCTCGAGCGCCGCGACGTGGGGCTGCCCGTCCTCGCGCAGGAGCGCTTCGAGGGCGCGATACTCGCGCACCACCAGCTTGCCCAGCGCGGTCACCTGCGCGCCGCCGCCCTGCGCGCCGCCCGGCCGAGCGCGCACGAGCGGCGTGCGGAAGAGCGCGTTGAGCTCCTCGACCAGGGTCCAGGCACGCCGGTAGGACATCTTGAGCGCGCGACCGGCGGCCGAGATCGAGCCCGACTCGGCGATCGCCTCGAGCAGCGCGATCTTCCCCGGCCCCACGGCGGCGGCTTCCCCGAAGACGACGCGGATCGTCAGCCGTGCCACGAGGCGCTACGGAGCGGCGAAGCCGCGGTCGTGCAAGAAGCGCTGTCCCTCGGGAGCGAGGACGAACGCGACGAACGCCTTCGCGCCGGACGGGTTCGGCGCGGCCTTGAGGGCCGCGATCGGATAGACCGCGTCGGGCGAAGCGCCCGGCGGATACGGGATCATCGTCACCTGCGGCGCCAGCGCGGGCGTCACGTCGGTCAGGTAGACGATGCCGACGTCGCCTTCGCCCAGCGCGATCTTGGTCGCGACGGCCTTGACGTCGATCTCCTCGGAGACGACGTTCTTGGCGACGGCGGCGGCGAAGTCGGCCGGATAGCCCGGCTTGCCGGCGACGGTGGTGAACGAGGTGCGCGCGTAGCTGCCGACCGGGACCGTCGGCGCGGCCAACACGACTTTGACGCCGGGGTGCGCCAAATCGGCCAGGCCGGTGATGTGGGCCGGATTCGCCTTGGGGACGATCAGCACGAGCCGGTTGCGCACGAAGGTGCGCGCCGGCGCGGCCAGGAGTCCCGCGGCGGCCACGGCCGCCATCTGTTTCTCGTTGGCGGAGGCGAAGACGTCGGCCGGCGCGCCTTGACGAATCTGCGTCGCGAGCGTGTCGGAGCCGCCGTACGAGAACGTCACGCTCACGCCGGTGGCTTTGGTGAAGGCGGGCGCCGCGGCGTCGAATGCTTCTTTCAGCGACGCGGCGGCGAAGACGGTGATCGAGCCGGGCGCGGCGGTCGCCGGCGCGCCGAGCGTCACGATCGCCGCGAGCGCGGCGACGAGTGCGGAGGATCTCTTCATGGCGCGCCGCCTTCGACGCCCCCACGCGATATCCGCCGGAACATAACGCATGCCGCGCGCGCGGTGGCCCTTCCAGCGGGAGCGTTTGCGCCGGGTGCCGTACGCCAGGGCCGATGAACGAGCGTCCCGACGAGCCCGCCGCCCGCGCTTTCGTGCTGGGCGGCAACGCGAGTACGCTCGCCTTCACCGCGAGCCTGGTGGCGGAAAACCGTCAGGTGACGGCATGGCTGGTGCCGCTGGCATGGACGCCGATCGGCGTCGTGCTCGGCGAGGCATGGCAGCGCGTCGGGATCGCGGCCGACAACCTGGCCGCGTGGACCGATCAGACCTTCGAGCCGTCGGACGAGCGCTCGTTCGTTTCGTCGCTGCGCGAGCTCGAGCTGTTGGCGCGCGTCGGTTGGCAGGCCGCCGTGCCGGAAACCTTGAGCGACGAGACGGTCGTCAACGCCGACGACGTCCCGGAAGACATCCTCGACGCGCTCGGCCGGCCGGCCGAGGCGCTCGCGCAGTGCGCGATCTGCCGTCGCACCTGCGTGCGCGACGACTTCGTGTGGAACGAGCGGCGCTTGTGCGCGTGGGACTATCACGCCAGCGTGTTCGGGAAGCGCGGACCGTGGCGCGAGGAACCGTACGAGGAGCGTTTGTTCGAAACGCTGCCGCGCGCAGCGTACGTCGCCGGCCCGCTGCTCGAGGAGGTCGGCGTCGACGCGGTGCTCGCGATCGACGGCGTCGACGACGAGCTGGCGCACCGCTTGATCAACGAGGTCATCGCCGCCGGTGCCGGCGGCGGCGCGTATCTGGCGGTGCGCACGGGCGCCACCGGCTACACGCTCTTGCGCGAGCGGCCCGCGGCCGCGGCGAGCGAGGAGGCTTGACCGACCGGGCGATCGCGCGGCTGGGCGTCCTATTCCTCGCCCTGTTCGCGCTGCTCGCACTCCGGCAGGTATGGCTGCAGGTCGTCAGCGGCCCGCAGCTGGCCGAGAGCCGCTACAATCCGCGCACGACGGCGATCGCGGTCGGGCGCGGCTCGATCCTGGCCTCGGACGGGACCCCGCTGGCCGTCAGTCACGGCAACCGGCGCACCTATCCGCTCGGCGCGCTGGTCGCGCAAGCGGTCGGCTACGCCTCGCCGCGCTACGGCACGACCGGGATCGAGGGCGCGTTCGACGCCGACCTGACCGCGCACCGCAAGTCCGACGACCCGATCGATCAGCTGCGCGAGATGTTCAGCGGTCGCGGCGGCACACCGCGCGGCGCGGACGTCGTCACGACGCTCGATCTGCCCACGCAGCGCGCGCTGGTCGCCGGCCTGGCGCGCTTCCACCGCGCCGCCGGGATCGTGCTCGATCCGCGCACCGGCGCGGTGCTGGCGCTGGCGTCGATCCCCTCCTACGACCCCAACCGGCTCGACGCGCGCTGGAAGAGTCTGGTCGACGATCCGGCGGCGCCGCTGCTGGACCGCTCGACCAACGGTCTGTATCCGCCCGGCTCGACCTTCAAGATCTTCACCGCCGCCAGCGCGCTGCAGAACGGCGTCGTGACGCCGCAGTCGACCTTCGAGGATCCGGGCTACTTCACGATCGGCAACGCGACGATCCACGACGACGAGGAAGAGCGCACCGGCACGCAAGACCTGGCCGGCGCGTTCGCCCTCTCCTCGAACGTCGACTTCGCGCAGATCGCGCTCAAGATCGGCGTCGACAACTGGCTGGCCGACGCCGCCAAGTGGGGGCTGGGCAAGAGCGTCGAGTTCGACCTGCCGGTCGTGCGCGACCGCATCCCCACCCGCGCCGAGCTGCAGCCCGGCGTGCTGGCGCAGCTCGGCTTCGGCCAAGCCTCCCTGCTCGTCACGCCGATGCGCATGGCGCTGATCGGCGCCACCATCGCCAACGGCGGCACGACGCCGCGGCCGTACATCGTGCGCCGCATCGCCGGCGCCGAGACCTCGCTGGCGGTGCAGCCGGCGCCGCTGGCCACGCCGATCGACACCGACGTCGCGAACGAGGTCCGCGATCTGATGATCCAGGTCGTCAAGCGCGGGACCGGCACGGCCGCGCAGCTGCCGAACGTGGTCGTCGCCGGCAAGACCGGCACCGCGACCAACCCGCACGGCGCCTCTCACGCTTGGTTCGTGGCCTTCGCGCCGGCCGGCCACCCGCGCGTCGCGGTCGCGGTCGTGATCGAGAACGTGGGGTACGGTGGAACCTACGCGGCGCCGGTCGCGCGCGACGTCCTGCGGGTCGCGCTGAGCCGGTCGCGAAGCTAGCAGCCACCTCCCCGTGCAACAAGAACAGCTTCTGAACAACCGCTATCGCGTCGACGGGCTCCTCGGCAACGGGGGGATGGCCATCGTGTACGTCGGGACGGATACGCTGCTGCGGCGGCGCGTCGCGATCAAGGTGCTGCGCGACCAATACGCCTCCGACGACGACTTCGTCAAGCGCTTCTCGTACGAGGCGCAAGCCGCGGCCAAGCTCTCGCACCCGAACATCGTCAACATCTACGACTTCGGGCAGGAGAACAACGCCTACTACATCGTGATGGAGCTGGTCGACGGCGTGACGCTGGCCGACCTGTTGCGCGACGAGCACGTCCTGCCCGAACCGGTCGCGATCGACTACGCGATCCAGGTCGCGAGCGGCCTGGCCTATGCGCACCGCCAGGGCCTGCTGCATCGCGACGTCAAGCCGGCCAACATCCTGGTCACCACCGACGACGTCGTCAAGCTGAGCGACTTCGGCATCGCGCGCGCCGTCTCGGAGCACACGATGGGCGTCACGCAGCCCGGCATGGTGATGGGCAGCGTCGCGTACCTTTCGCCCGAGCAGGCGCAGAACCACGAGCTCGACGAGCGCAGCGACCTCTACGCGCTGGGCGTCGTGATCTACCAGATGCTGACCGGAACGCTGCCGTTCACCGGCGACACGCCGGTCGCGGTCGCCCTCAAGCACGTGGCCGAACCCGCGCCGCCGATCGATCCGCGCGCGACCGGCGTCAGCCCGGCGCTGACGGCGATCGTCGCACGGCTGCTGCGCAAGCGCCCCGACGAGCGTTTCTCGTCGGCGACCGAGCTGGCCAGCGCGCTGCGTGAGGCGCGCGAGCGCCCGCAGGGCGGCGGCGAGTTCGTCATGCCGGAAGCACCGCTCGGCCGGCCGCCCAAGCCGCCGCCGCCGCGCGCCTCGCAATCGCCCGACCGCTCCGCGACGCCGGCGCACGGCATCGAGGTCGTCGAGACGCAGGGGTTCGACCGCCGCTGGGTCGTCATGCCGATCCTGTTGCTGCTGACGATCGCGCTCGGGTTCTTCATCGCGCGCGGCGGCATGTTCGGCCCGGTCCCGAACATCGCCGTGCCGGACCTGACCGGCCAGGAGTCCAACGCGGCGCGCGAGGCACTCTTCCACCTCGGCTTGCAGTCGACGATCACCGATGCCGACAGCGAGACGGTTCCGCCCGACCACGTGATCAGCCAGACGCCGGCGGCGGGCGAGAAGCTGGCGCACGACGGCAAGGTCAATCTGGTCGTCTCCGACGGGTTGCCGAAGGTCGGCATCCCCGACGTCAAGGGCTTCGCGGTCGCCGATGCCCAGCGCAGCCTGCAGAACGCGAAGCTGCGTTCGAGCATCAAGAGCGTCTACGATTCGACCGTCCCGGCCGGCCAAGTCGTCAGCCTCGACCCCGACGTCGGCTCCCAGGTCCGCGAGGATCAGGTCGTCACCCTGACCGTCTCCAAAGGCGTGCAGCCGATCGACGTGCCGAGCGTGGTCAGCCTGTCGCTCGACGACGCGCGCAAACGGCTGGGCGCGAAGGGCCTGAGCCTGACCGTCGGCCAGCAGACCGCCAGCGACGCCGTCCCGGCCAACGTCATCGCCTCGCAAGAGCCGCCGCCCGGCGCGCAGGTCCCGCCCCGTTCGTCGATCACCGTCGTCGTCAGCACCGGGCCGACCGCCGTCGCCGTCCCCGACGTCGTCGGCCAGGATCCCGACGCGGCGCAGACGGCGCTGCGCAACGCCGGGTTCTCGCCGCAGCTGGCCTACAACGTCGACGCCACCGACGCCGACGGCAAGATCGCGATGCAGAGCCCGGACGGCGGGACGCAGGCCAAGCGCGGCTCGGCGGTGACGATCTACGTCAACGTACCCGGCAGCGTCCCCGACGTGACCGGGATGCCGCTGGCCGACGCGGAGCGCGCGCTGCGCGCGCAAGGCTACCAGATCGGCAACATCGCCTACACCACCGACGGCACCGGCCAGCCCGGCCAAGTCGTGCGGACCGAGCCCGAGGCCAACAGCTCGCTGCGCCCCGGTGAGTCGGTGAACCTGACCGTGTTCCAAGCCGCGACGCCCGGCGCTCCCGGGCAGCAGCCGCAGCAGCAGCAAAACCAGGACCAGCAGCAGCCGCGATGAGCGGCCGGGTGATCCTGGGGATCGATCCGGGACTGCGTACCACCGGCTACGGCGCGATCGAGGCCGGGCCGGCCGGCCTGCGGCTGGTCGAGGGCGGGGTCGTCCAGCCCGACCCGGGGCTGCCCCTCGAGCAACGGCTGCTGCAGCTGCACGACGGGATCGTCGAGGTGCTGCGCGCCGTCCGGCCGGCCTGCGTGGTGATCGAAGAGCTGTGGACCGACTACGCCCACCCGCAGACGGCCGTGCTGATGGGACACGCGCGCGGGGTGATCGCGCTGGCGGCCGGCGCGCACGGGGTCGCCGTCCACGCGTTGGCCCACGCCATGGTGAAGCGCGCCCTCGCCGGCAGCGGCGCCGCCCGCAAGTCCCAAGTCAGCGGCATGGTCGTCCAGCTGCTCGGCCTGACCGCGCCCCCGCGTCCCAACGACGTCTCGGACGCGTTGGCCTTGGCGATCGCGTTCGCGTTCCGGTTTGAAGGCGCTCCGCCCCAGGCTCCGCGCCCCCCACGCCTTCGGCGCGGGCCCCCCGCGCTACGGGGCGCTTGACGAATTGCGGCGAAGCGCAATTCCCCGAGGGCGCCCCCCAACACCATGTTCTCTAGAATAACCGGCACCGTTCTCGAACAGACGGGCGAGCTCGTGCGCATCGACGTCGGCGGCCTGGTCTACGACGTTACCGTGCCGCCCAGCGTCGCCGCCAAGGTGCCCGCGAGCGGTGAGACGACGCTCGAGATCTTCCCACACTTCGCGCTCGACGGCAACGCCGGCCGGTTCACGTTCTTCGGCTTCAGCAACGGGATCGAGCGCGAGTTCTTCGAGGCGCTGCTCTCGGTCGCGTCGATCGGACCGAAGTCGGCGGCGCGCGCGTTCTCCGCGCCGATGGCGCGCATCGCGCGCGCGATCGACGAAGGCGACCACGTCTTCCTCAAGACGCTGCCGGGGATCGGGCAGCAGAAGGCGCGCGACATCGTCGCCAAGCTGCAGGGCAAGGTCGCGCGCTTCTTGCTGATCCAAGACGCGCCCGCACGTGCCGTCCCCGACGCGCCGCCGATGCCGGAGTTCGCGGGCGAAGCGCTGGCGGTGTTGCTGCAGCTGGCCTACAAGCGCGCCGAGGCCGAGGCGATGATCGCGCAGACGCTCGAGCGCGCGCCGCAGATCGCCGACGCCGAGACGCTGCTGGCCGAGATCTACCGCCAACGCCACGCCGCCGGAATCACCGCATGAGCGGCAGGCAGGGTGGTGTTGCGCGCGCCCTCGGGGAATGTCCCCCGGTGACATTCGTGAGCGCGCGCTCCGGCTGGGGGACCCACGCGTAGCGTGGGGGGCGCGGAGCCTGGGGCGGAGCGCCCTGTGCGCAGAAAGGTCGTCGGGCCTACAGACGCAACGCCGGCATCATTCGAAAACCAAGAAGAAGACGTCGCCGAACGTGTAGTCGGTGCCGACGCGAGCCTCGAAGACGAGGTCTACGGCGCGACGCTGCGGCCGCGCACGTTCGAGGACTATGTCGGGCAGACGCAACTGGTCGAGAACCTGCGCATCGCGATCGACGCGGCGGCACGGCGCGGCGAACCGCTCGAGCACGTGCTGTTCTCCGGACCGCCGGGGCTGGGCAAGACGACGCTGGCGAACTTGATCGCGCGCGCGACCGGCGGCACGCTGCGCCCGACCTCGGGGCCCACCCTCGAGAAGCCGAAGGACCTGGTCGGCATCCTGACCGCGCTCGAGCCGGGCGACGTGCTGTTCATCGACGAGATCCATCGCCTCGGCACGGTCGTCGAAGAGTATCTCTACCCGGCCATGGAGGACTTCCAGATCGACTTCGTCGTCGATCGCGGCGCGTACGCGAAGACGTTGAAGCTGCCGCTCAAACGCTTCACCCTGGTCGGCGCGACGACGCGAGCCGGGATGCTCTCGGCGCCGCTGCGCGACCGCTTCGGGATCGTGCACCACCTGGCGTACTACGAGCCGGCCGAGCTGCAGGCGATCGTCGAGCGCAGCGCGCGCGTGCTCGGGATCGCGATCGAGCCCGCCGGCGCGCACACGATCGCCGCGCGCAGCCGCGGCACGCCGCGCATCGCGAACCGCCTGTTGCGCCGGGTGCGCGACTTCGCCGAGGTGCGCGCCGACGGCGTCGTCACCGCGGCCGTCGCCGACGAAGCGCTGCGCCGCGAAGGCGTCGACACGGCCGGTCTGGACCGCCTGGATCGGGCGTACTTGGAGACGATCGCGCAGCAGTACGGCGGCGGCCCGGTCGGGATCAACGCGATCGCCGCGACCCTGACCGAGGACCTCGAAACGCTCGAGGACGTCGTCGAGCCGTACCTGCTCAAGATCGGCTTCGTGCAGCGTACCGCCAGCGGCCGCAAGACGACGCCGGCGGCGCTGGCGCACCTGGGGATCGCGCCGCGCGGCGGCAGCCAGCCGCGGCTGCTGTGATCGATCGGCTGGGCTTCCTGCAGCTGCTGGGCGCCGGGGTCGTCGCGACCGGCGGCCTGGACGTGTGGGAGCCCGACGGCACGCAGATCCGGGTGCTGGTCGCGAGCGATCTGCGCGGCGAGCAGCCCACGCTCTACCCGGACGGGACCTTCGCCTTCGGGGGCCGGCGTTGGCGTGGCGCGCCCTCGACCGTCCCGGTGAATGGAGACCGGCTGGGTCTGGTGACCGCGCTGGACGTCGACCAGTACCTGCTCGGGGTCGTCCCGCTCGAGCTCTCGCCGAGCTGGCCGGCGGCGGCGCTCCAGGCGCAGGCGATCGTGGCCCGGACCTACGCGCTCGCGCACCGGACGCTCTCCCGGCCGTGGGACGTCACCGCCGACGAGGGCGACCAGCGTTGGGGTGGCGTCGACGCGGAAGCGCCGGCCGCCACCGCCGCCGTGCAGGCGACCACCGGACAGGTGCTGGGCTACGCGGGCGGCCCGGCCGCGATCTTCTATTCGGCCTGCTGCGGCGGCCATACCGCCGACGTCGCCGCGATCTGGGGCCACAGCGCGATCCCGTACCTGCGCGGCGTCGCCGACCCGTACTGCGTTCCGGCACCCGACTATCGCTGGAGCCGGACCGCGCCGGTCGAGCGCGTCTTGGCGAGCGTGGGCGATCGCATCGGCGGCAGCCTGGTCGGGGCGGCGCTGGGCGCGCCCGACGACACCGGCCGGCCGACCAGCGTGACGCTCGAAGGCGCGCGCGACGCGACGCTCTCGATCGAAGAGTTCCGCCGCGCGGTCGGCGGCGATGTCGTGCGCAGCAGTTGGGTGCGCACCGTTCGCGTCGACGGTACGCAGGCGGGGGCGCGCCTGGTCATCGAAGGGTCCGGCCGTGGACATGGTGTCGGCCTCTGCCAGTGGGGAGCGCGATATTGCGCCGCCGCGGGCGCGTCGGCGGCACAGATCTTGGCGTTCTATTTTCCGGGTACGTCGGTGAACGGTGCCTGAGGAAAAACGATCCGACGGAAGCGTCCGCCTACGCAAGTTCATCGACGTCGTCGTCGAGGACAAGCTCTCGTTCACGCTGTTCCGCGGTGCCATCGCCGACCTGAGCGTGACCGGGATGCGGCTGATCTCGGACCAGTACTTGCCCAAGGGGACGCGCTACACGTTTCAGATGAAGCGCGCGCCGATGCTCACCTTGCGCGGCGAGGTGCGCTGGATTCGCGCCTTCGAGCGCGACACGTTCCAGTGCGGCATCCAGTTCGTCGACGTCGACGACGAGGACCGCAAGCGCCTGCAGTCGTTTCTCGACATCGAGCGCCAGCGCGTTCCGACCTCGTAGCCCGGTGGCGGCCGAGGACGGGCCGCGCGAGGTCGCCGCATACGACTACGCGCTGCCCGACGCGCTGATCGCGCGCCAGCCCGCCGACCGGCGTGAAGCGGCGCGGCTGCTGGTGCTGCGCGCCGACGGCAGCCTCGAGCACGCGACGTTCGCGGCGTTCCCCACGCTGCTGCGCGCGGGCGACGTGCTGGTGCTCAACGAGACGCGGGTCGTGCGCGCGCGCCTGCGCGGCGAGCGCGAGGGCGGGGGCGCCGTGGAGTTGCTGCTGCTGCGCCCGCACGCGCACGCCGCGTTCGATCCCTCGGCCCGCGAGTGGCTGGCGCTGGTCAAGCCGGGACGGCGGGTCCGGGCCGGCGTGCGGTTGCGGATCGGCGAAGCCGGCGCCCAGGTCGTCGCGGTATTGCCGGACGGCCCGCGGGTCGTCCGCTTCGACGAGGGGGTCGAGGTCGGGGCGCTGCTCGAGGCGCACGGCGAGGTCCCGCTGCCGCCGTACGTCGGCCCGGGCGACGCGGCGCGCGAGGCGCGCTACCAGACGGTGTTCGCGCGGGTGCCCGGCAGCGTCGCGGCGCCGACGGCGTCGCTGCACTTCACCCCCGAGATCCTCGCCGCGCTGCGCGCGCGCGGCGTGGTGCTCGCGCCGCTCGTCCTGGACGTCGGCATCGGGACGTTTCGGCCGATGAGCGGCGCCGGCATCGACGAGCACGTGATGCACGCCGAGCGCTACGCGATCCCGGCCGAGACGGCGCGCGCGGTCGCCGACGCGAAGCGCGAGGGACGCCGCGTGATCGCGGCGGGCACCACCGTTCTGCGCGCGTTGGAAGGCGCCGCCGTGGAGAGCGGTCTCCCGCCGGCCGGCGAGGGCGAGACGGCGCTGTTCGTCACGCCCGGCTTCCCGTTTCGCGTGGTTGACGTTTTGCTCACGAACTTCCATCTGCCGCGCTCGACGCTGCTGGTCTTGGTGGCGGCGTTCGGCGGCTACGCGCGCGTGCGGGCCGCATATCGGGCCGCGATCGCCGATCATTACCGCTTCTTTTCATTCGGGGACGCCATGCTGGTCGAACGCGACGGGGAAAACGCCTAGCCGCGCGGGAGTTCGCAAGCGGGATGACGGGCCCGCCACAGAACCCCAGCCTCTCGACCTTGCCCGCCACGCGCCGCCAACGCGTGACGGCCTTCGTCGTGCTGGCGCTGATCGGCACGGTCGTTCTGGCGCTGCTGCCGTGGGCGCGCCATCCGGTGCCGGCGGTGACGCCGTTCCTGCCGACCTTCGCGACCTTCGTCGCGCTGACCGATCTGCTGACCGCGATGCTGCTCTATCGCGACGCCGCGCACGCCCGCTCGATATCGTTGACCGTCCTGGCCAGCGGATATTTCTACAGCGCGCTGATCGTCATCGGCCACGCCGCGACGTTTCCCGGCGTCTACGCGCCGGGGGGGCTGTTCGGCGTCGGGCCGCAGGCCACCGTGTGGCTGTGGTCGGCATGGCACGCGGGGTTCGCCGCCTTCGCGATCGTCTTCGCGGCGCTCGAGCGCTCGTCGCCGCGCCTCGACGCGCGCGCGGCACAGCTGACGCGCATCGTCGCGCCGCTGGGCACGCTCGCGCTCGGCTTCGGCGTCGACGTGCTGGTCGTGCTGCGCAGCCACCGTCTCCCCGCGCTGCTCAGCGACAGCGGTCCGCACGCGATCGTGACCTGGCACGGCGGCTGGTTCTTGTTGGGCGCGTCGGCGGTGGCGATGATCGCGCAGGTGGCGCTGCCCGGAACGCGCACCGTCGCGCCGCTGTGGCTGTGCGTCTCGGCCGGGGCGATGGTACTCGACGTCGCGGTCTCGCTCGACGGCGGGGCGCGTGACAGCGTCGGCTGGTATCTCGCGCGCAGCATCTCGCTGGTGTCGGCCGGCGTCGTGCTCTCGGCGCTGTTGGCCGAGACGAGCCGGCTGCTGACGATCGTCACCGGTGCCGAGAGCCGGCTGCGCCGCATCGTCGACGGCGTCGGCGACGCGTTGCTCGGATTGGACGACCAGGGCCGCATCCTCGACGCCAACCCCGCCGCGATCGCGCTGCTGGGGCTGAGCGAGGACGAGCTCCGCTTGCGCTCCGCCAGCGAGGTTCTGGGCGCCAGCCTCGTCCCGCTCGAGCTGAGCGTGGGCGAGAACGTCGTCATCGCGCGCGACGTCACCGAACGGCGGCGCGCCGAGGCGGCGACGCTGGAGGCGATCGCGCGCGCGAACGAGGCGGCCGAGGTCAAGAGCCGGTTCCTGGCGACGATGAGCCATGAGATCCGCACCCCGATCAACGCCGTGGTGGGGATGTCGGAGCTCATGCTGCAGACGCCGCTGACCGACGACGCGCGCGACTACGCGCACACCGTGCGCGAGTCGGCCGAAGCGCTGCTGGGTGTCATCAACGAGATCCTCGACTACTCGAAGATCGAAGCGGGCGCGACCGAGCTGGAGACCATCGCGTTCTCGCCGTTGCTGGCCGTCGAGGGGGCGGCCGACATCCTCGCGACCACCGCTCGCAAGAAGCAGCTCGCGCTGGCCACCCACGTCGCGTCCGACGTCCCGGGCCAGGTGCTGGGCGACGCGCACCGGGTGCGCCAGATTTTGCTCAACCTGATCGGCAACGCGGTGAAGTTCACCGCCGCCGGCTACGTCACGGTGCAAGCGACGCTCGTGCGCGCCGGGGATCCGCGCCGCGCGCTGGTGCGCTTCGCGGTCACCGACACCGGCCCGGGCATCTCCGGCGACGCCGTCGAGAGCCTGTTCGAGCCGTTCCGGCAAGCCGACGCGGGGACGACGCGCCGCTTCGGTGGCACCGGCCTGGGTCTCTCGATCTCCAAGCGGCTCGTCGAGCTGATGGGCGGGGAGATCGGCGTCGAGAGCGTCCCGGGCGCCGGCGCGACCTTCTGGTTCACCGTCCCGTTCGAGCGCGCGCCCGACGAGCACCCACGCGACGCGGCGCCGGCGCTGCGCGGGGCGCGTATCCTGATCGTCGAGCCGGAAGACGCGACCCGCGTGGTCGCCGAGCGCTATTTGCAGGCATGGGGTGCGCACCCGCTGGGGGCGGCCGGGCTGGAACAGGCCATCGCGTTGGCGCGCGGCGCTCCTGATGGCGGCCACGACGTCGACGCGGTCCTGCTGGCCGCGCCGCCCGGCGCGGATCCCGCCGAGGCGCTCACCCGGTTGCGCCGAGAGAGCGGCAGTCACGCCCCGGTGGTGCTGGTGACCACCGGCGAGGAACCGGGGCGCACGGCGCGGGCGTTGGCCGCCGGGTACAGCGCGCACGTACGCAAACCGCTCAAACAGTCGATGCTGCACGACGCCCTGGCCGAGGTGCTGGCCGGTGTGGCGCCGGTCGCGGTGCCCCCGGCACGGGAAATGGCGGCGCCGGTCGAAGGGTTGGTCATCCTGGTCGCAGACGACAACGCTGTCAATCGCAAGCTCACCCTCCAACAGCTCAAGAAGCTCGGCTATCACGCCGACGCGGTCGAGGACGGCCGCGCGGCAGTCGACGCCGTTTTGCGCGGTCGGTACGACCTCGTCCTGATGGACTGCGAGATGCCCGAGCTCGACGGCTTGGCGGCCACGCGCGCCATTCGCGACGAGGAGCACCGGCGCGGTGGACACGTGCGGATCGTGGCGATGACGGCGAACGCGCTCGACGGCGATCGCGAGGCGTGTCTGGCCGCCGGGATGGACGATTATCTCGCCAAGCCCGTGCTCTTGGACGCCCTGCGCGGCGCCCTCGAGGGACAGCCGACGTAACGAATGCGACCCGTCACGACGCGGGGTCCGTCGACGGCATGAGGAGCGTTGCGGCCGTCGGGAGTCTGTCGACGTTTCCGGCCTCGCGTTTGCAGCGCACGTGGGCCTGCGCGGTGCTGGTCGTGCTCGGCCTGTTCGTGCTGGCGATCGTTCCGATCGCGGGCCGACACTTGCTCGCGATCCCGCCGTTCTTGCCGACCTTCACGACGTTCGTCATCGTGACGGACCTGCTGACCGCCGCGCTGCTCTACCGCGATGCGTGGAACGCCCGTTCGCTCTCGCTCAACGTGCTGGCTTCGGGCTACCTGTTCAGCGGCCTGATCGTCATCCCGCACGTGCTCACGTTTCCCGGCGTCTACGGGTCGACCGGCTTCGCGTCGGCGAGCTCGCAGACCGCGGTCTGGCTGTGGGCCGCCTGGCACGCGGGCTTCCCGGCGTTCGCGCTGGCGTCGGCGATCTTCGCGCGCTGGCACCCGCGGCTGGCCGCGAGCGGCGGCATGCGCTCGCGCCTGGCCGCGCCGGCGGCGACGATCGTGCTGGCGGTGCTGGTCGCCGCGCTCGTCCTCGGCAACGCCGCGCGCCTGCCGGTGCTGCTGGTGGGCTCCGATTATCACCGCATCATCATCTCGGGTGTCGGACCGGCGATCGTCGTTCTCTCCGCGCTGGCGATGATCGCGCAAGTCGCGCTGCCGGGGACGCGCACCGTCGCGCCGCTGTGGGTCACCGTCGCCGTCGGCGCGATGCTGCTCGACACCGTGCTCACGCTCGACGGCGGGGGCCGCTACAGTGCGGGCTGGTACCTCTCGCGCTGCATCGCGGTGTTCGGCTCGGGCATCGTCCTGTTCGCGCTGCTGCGCGAGACCGGCCGGCTGGTGGAGAGCGCGACGCAGGCCGAACGGCGCCTGCGCACCATCGTGGACGGCGTCGGCGACGCGCTGCTGGGGCTCGACGACGAAGGCCGCATCGTGGACGCGAACCCAGCCGCCATCACGCTCTTCGGCGTGCCCGAAGCCGCGCTGCGCGCGCGTTTGGCGAGCGAGGTCGTGCGCACCAGCCCGGTGCCGCTCGAGCTGAGCGTGGGCGAGAACGTCGTCATCGCGCGCGACGTCACCGAACGACGCCGCGCCGAGGCGGCCGCGCGCGAGGCGATCGCCAGCGCGACCGAGGCGGCCGCGATCAAGAGCCGGTTCCTGGCAACGATGAGCCACGAGATCCGCACGCCGATCAACGCCGTGGTCGGGATGTCGGAGCTGATGCTGCAGACCCCGCTGACCGACGAGGCGCGCGACTACGCGCACACCGTGCGCGAGTCGGCCGAAGCGCTGCTGGGCGTCATCAACGAGATCCTCGACTACTCGAAGATCGAAGCCGGCGCGACGGAGCTGGAGCGCATCGCGTTCTCGCCGCTGCAAGCGGTCGAGGCCGCCGCCGACATCATCTCGACCGCCGCGCGCAAGAAGCACCTTGCGCTCGCCACCCACGTCGCGCCCGACGTCCCGCGCCGCGCGCTCGGCGACCCGCACCGGCTGCGCCAGATCCTGCTCAACCTGATCGGCAACGCGGTGAAGTTCACCGCGGCCGGCTACGTGACCGTGCGCGCCAGCGTCGAGCGCACCGAAGGCGAACGGATCTCGGTGCTGCGCTTCGCCGTCAGCGACACCGGGCCGGGCGTCTCGCCCGACGCCGCCCCGCGGCTGTTCGAGCCGTTCCGGCAAGCCGACGCGGGGACGACGCGCCGCTTCGGCGGCACCGGCCTGGGTCTTTCGATCTCCAAGCGGCTCGTCGAGCTGATGGGCGGCGAGATCGGCTTCGAGAGCGCGCCCGGCTCCGGCGCGACGTTCTGGTTCACCGTTCCGTTCGAACGCTGCGCCGAGGACGAGCCGGGCGGCGACGTCGTGCCGGCGCTGCGCGGCGCGCGCGTGCTGGTCGTCGACGGCGAAGACGCGACGCGGGGCGTCGTCGAGCAGTACCTGTTCTCGTGGGGCGCGATCGCGATCGGCGGTTCGAGCGTGCAGCAGGCGATCGATCTCGCCTCGGCGGCGCTGGGCCGCGGCACCGACCTCGACGCGATCCTGATGGCCGAGCAGCCGGGCAGCGATCCGGGCGCGGCACTGGCGCGTCTGCGCGAAGCGACCGGGACGCGCGCCCGCGCGCTGCTGCTCACCGAGAACGATCAGCCCGGTCAGGCCGAGCGCGCGTTCGGCGCCGGCTACAGCGGCAGCGTGCGCAAGCCGCTCAAACAGTCGATGCTGCACGACGCGCTGGCCGACACGCTGGCGGGGACGCCGGCGCCGGCGGCGCCGGTCGAACCGGTCCGCGCGGCGCCCATCGACGGCCTGGCGATCCTGATCGCCGACGACAACGCGGTAAACCGAAAGTTGACGTTGCAGCAGCTCAAGAAGCTCGGGTATCAGGCGGAGGCCGTCGAGGACGGCAAAGAAGCCGTCGACGCCGTGCTGGCCCGCCACTACGACTTGATCTTGATGGACTGCGAGATGCCGCGTCTGGACGGGTATGCGGCCACGCGCATGATTCGCGCCGCCGAACGGCACGGCACCACCCACATCCGCATCGTCGCGATGACCGCGAACGCGCTCGACGGCGACCGCGAAGCGTGCCTGGCCGCCGGGATGGACGACTATTTGGCCAAGCCCGTGCAGTTGGAGTCGCTGCGCGGCGCGATCGAACGCGGGGCGTCCGCCCGCTTCTCTCACCAGCGATCCGAGAGGTAAACCATTCTTCACACCCGGGTGCGGGCGTCGCGCCCGTGAGCTGAGAAAAACAGGCCTAGCGTGACTGGCTGGGGCGTCGACATCGTGACCCTCCCCGCGTCCAACGAGCAACGGCGCCTGGCGCTGATCGCGGTGGGCGCGCTTGGCATTTTCGCGCTGGCGATCGCTCCCTTCGCACGCATCCCGGCCGGCGTCTTCCCGGGCTTCCTGACCCTGTACGGCGGCGCCGGGCTGATGACGCTGGCGATCACCGGCGCGATCCTGTTCGTCCAGTTCACGCTCTCGCGCAAGCCCTCGCTGCTGGCGCTGACCTGCGGCGTGCTGTTCTGCGAGATCATCTTCGGCGCGTACATTCTGACCTTTCCGGGGACGGAGACGACGGCGCTGTTCGGCGCGTACGGCTCCGCGTTCGCCTATCTGTGGGAGCTGTGGCACACCGCGCTGCCGCTCGCGTTCGCGGCCTACGTCGTGCTGCGCCGGCTCGGCGATCGCGGCCGCGTCTCGAACGCCGCCACCGCCGCCGCCCTGACCGGCACCATCGTGGTGGCCTGGATCGCCATCGCGGTGCTGGGCGCATACGACCGCACCTTGCCCAGCCTGGTCCACCACGCGCGCTACGGACCGTGGGCCTACGTGCTCACGCTGCTGGTCGCGCTGCTCGCGTTCGGGGTGGCGATCGCGCTGCTGCGCCGCGGCAAGGGACAGACGATGCTCGACGCCTGGCTCGCCGCGCCGGCGATGGCCTTCGCGGTCGACGCGTTCATCAATTGCGTCGGCGGAGCGCAGTACAGCGTCGGCTGGTACGGTTCGCGGCTGGGCGTCATCCTGGCGACGTGCTTGTTCGTGGTGGCGCTGCTGCTCGAGACCAACCGGCTGGCGCGCTTCCTGGGCACCAGCGAGAACCGCTTGCGCGGGATCGTCAACGGCGTCGCCGACGCGCTGGTGGTCGTCGACGCGCGCGGCGCCGTCGCGTCGGTCAATCCGGCCGCTGCCGCGCTGTTCGGCTTCGTCGCCGAGGACCTCACCGGCACCCCGATCACGCGCCTGTTGCCGGAGTTCCCGACCGCGGCGCAAGCGCCCGAAGCGACGGTCGTCGAGACGACCGCGCGCGACGCGCGCGGGACGCCGTTCCCGGTCGAGTTCGCGCGCGGGCGCGACACGACCAGCGCGTCGGGCGAGACGATCCTGATCTTGCGCGACATCACCCAGCGCAAGCACGCCGACGAGGCGATCCGGCTCGCGCACGACCGTGCGGTCGAAGCGGCCGAGGTCAAGTCGCAATTCCTGGCCACGATGAGCCACGAGATCCGTACCCCGATCAACGCGGTCGTCGGCATGTCGGAGCTGCTCCTGCAGTCGAACCTCGACGACGAAGCCCGCGAGTACGCCTCGACGGTGCGCGACTCGGCCGAGTCGCTGCTGGCGATCGTCAACGACATCCTCGACTTCTCGAAGATCGAGGCCGGCCGCATGGAGCTGGAAGTCGTGCCGTTCTCGCCGGTCGTCGCGGTCGAGAACGCGACCGACATCCTCGGCGCGGCGGCGCGGAAGAAGGGGCTCTCGCTCTCGACCTACGTCGCGCCGGACGTGCCGGCCCGCGTGATCGGCGATGCCGACCGCTTGCGCCAAGTGCTGTTGAACCTGCTCGGCAACGCGGTGAAGTTCACCGGCACCGGCAGCGTGACGGTCCGCGCCATCGTCGACGCGCACGACGGCGAGTCGACCGTGCTGCGCTTCTCGGTCACCGACACCGGCCCGGGCATCGCCACCGACGTCGCGGAGCGCCTCTTCGAGCCGTTCCGGCAGGCCGATCAGTCGACGCGCCGGCGCTACGGCGGGACGGGCCTGGGGCTGTCGATCTCGCGCCGCATCGTCGAGCTGATGGGCGGCAAGATCGGCTTCGACTCGAGCCTGGGCCGCGGCTCGACGTTCTGGTTCACCATTCCCTTCCCGCGCGTGCCCGACGAGGCGAAGGCCGCCAACGACGCGGTGCGCGGCGCGCGCGTGCTGCTGGTCGACGACGAGCCGGTCGCGCGCCAGGTCGTCGATCAGTATCTGCTGGCCTGGGGCGCGATCGCGTCGAGCACCGGCAACGCGCCGCACGCGCTCGAGCTCGCGCGCGCGATGGCCGCGCGCGGCAACGCCTTCGACGTCGTGCTGATCGATCGCAACGCCGGCGGCGACGGCCTCGCCTTCGCCAGCCGTCTGCGCGCGCTGCCGGGCCTGAACAACATCCCGCTGGTGCTCATCAGCGGGACGGACGAACCGGCCTCGGCGCCCGAAGTGCGCGCGCGCGGCTTCAGCGCGGTCGTGCGCAAGCCGATCCGCCAGAAGAGCCTGCACGACGCGCTGGTCGGCGCGCTGTTCGGCGCCGCCTCCGGCACGGTGCCGCCCGACATGCGGTCGGCGTACACCGCGACCGCCGCGCGCGCGCAGGCGCGCGTTCTGGTCGCCGAAGACAATCCGGTCAACCGCAAGTTGGCGCTGCAACAGCTCAAGAAGCTCGGCTACGGCGCCGACGCGGTCGCGGACGGACGCGAAGCGATCGAGGCGATCGCGCACGGTGACTACGACTTGGTCTTGATGGACTGCCAGATGCCCGAGGTCGACGGTTTCGAGGCGACCCGCGAGATCCGGCGGGCGGAGAACGTACGCGGCGGCCACGTGCCGATCGTGGCGATGACGGCCAACGCCCTCGAGGGCGATCGCGAAGCGTGCCTGGCCGCGGGGATGGATGACTACCTCGCGAAACCGGTGCAACTGTCCGCGCTGCGCGCGACGGTGGAACGTTTCGTGAACGGAGTCGGAGTTGCCGGATAAGCAGATCCTCGACATCACGCGCCTCGAGGAGGCCTTCGAAGACGACACCGCCGGGATCGTCGAGCTGCTGGAGATGGCGCTCGAGACCGGCCGCAAGCATTGCGTGGTGCTGGGCGAGGCGATCGCGGCCGGCGACGCGACCGCGGCCGCTCGCGCTGCCCATGGGATCAAGGGCAGCGCCGGCAACATCGGCGCCAACGGCGTGATGGGGCTCGCAGCCGAGCTGGATAGCCGGGCCCGGACGGGCGATCTGACCGGAGCTGCCGATCAATTACGTGAGATCGAGCGCGGCTACGCGCAGGTCGCGGAACAAGTACGAATATACCGGGAGAGCCTCTCGTGAGCGAAGTTCTGGTCGTCGACGACCACGAGCCCAACCTCTTGCTCTACGCCAAGGTGCTGGCGAAGATCGAGGGCGTGACGCCGCGCTGCTTCACCGATCCGCGCGCCGCGCTGGCCTACGCGGAAGCCAAGGTGCCGCTGCTGGCGGTCCTCGACCAGACGATGCCGGGGATCAGCGGGCTGGATTTCGCGACCCGCTTGCGCTCGATTCCGGGCCGCGAGAGCACGCCGTTCCTGATGGTCACCGCGACCGACGAGCGCGAGCTGCGCCGCGAAGCGATGCGCCGCGGCGCATTGGGCTTTCTGACCAAGCCCGTCGATCCGGTCGAGTTCCTCGCGCTCGCGCAAAACGTGCTGACCACCGACCGCGACCGGCGCGACGCCGTCGCGCGCGCGGAACGGCAGGTGCTGCGCGTGCGCGAGATCGAGGACCTGCTCGACGAAGGCGCCGGACGCATCATCGACGCGCTCGTCGCCGCGATGCGCGCGCGCGATCCGGCCTTGGTCGAGCACGAAGAGAAGGTCGCCGCGTTGAGCGTGAAGCTGGCGCAACGGCTCGGGGTCGCGCCCACCGAGCGCGAGCTGCTCGCGCGCGCCGTCGTCGTGCACGACGTCGGCAAGCTGAGCTTCTCCGACCGTATCCTGCGCGCCACCCCGCGCATGGAGAAGCCCGACGCGCTCGACGTGCAAGCCCACGTCGCGCACGGCCGCGCGATCCTCTCGGCGGTCGGCGACGCCGCGAGCCCGCTGCTGCGGATGGCGCTGGTGCTGGCCGGGACGCACCACGAGCGCTTCGACGGCGCCGGCTATCCCGGTGGTTTGCGCGCCGAGGCGATCCCGTTCGTGGCCCGCATCGTCGCGGTCGCGGACGCATATGCCGCGATGACCGCGCCGCGGCCCTGGCGCGCGGCGATCAGCCCGGGCCACGCGCTCGCGCAGATCGAAGGCCAGCGCAACACGGCCTACGATCCGCGCGTCGTCGCGGCGTTGCGCGAAGCGCTCTCGACCGGCGCATAATCCGCGGGCACGACGCCCAGCCGTGTGCGGGCGTGCGTGTACCACACCAGTCCCGGCGCCGCGTCGCGCTGCTTGCGCACGTGCTTGCGCTCGGTGTAGTCGACCTCGACGCGGCCCGCGGCGCGGCCGCGGCTGTGCGCCGCGGCGAGGTCCGCGGCGGCGGCCAGATCGTCGTCGGCCGGCGTGCCGCCGGCCGGCGCCTGCAGCACGACGTGCGAGCCCGGCATCCCCCGCGCGTGGAACCACAGATCGTCGGGCCGCGCGATGCGGAACGTCACCTCGGCGTTCTCGCGCGGCGAGCGGCCGACGTAGATGCGCGCGCCGGACGGACGGTCGACCCGTAACGGCGCGCGCTTGCGGCCCGGTGCCGCGGCGCGCTGCGCCGGGCGTCCTTCCAGCGCATCGAGGTCGGCGGTCAGCTCGGCCAGCGTCGCGCCGTCGCTCGCCCGCTCGACCTCGAAGGCCAGCTCGTCGAGCGCCTCCGCGCGCGCGCGCAGCGCGGCGGCCCGGCGTTCCAGGTGCGGCAGCGCGTCCGTCGCTTTGCGGTACTGCGCGTAATAGCGCAGCGCGTTGGCCTTGCCGTCGAGCTCCGGGTCGAGCGCGATCGTGAGCGTGGGATTCGTCGCCGGGACGAACGTCGTCGCGCCGCCCGGAACCTCGTGCGCGTGGGTGAACAGCGCGTCGCCGCTCGCGCGCAGCCGGTCGCGGCGCGCGGCGTCCTCCTGACGCTCGCGCAGCGCCTGCAGCTCCTCCGCCGTGGCCTCTCGCCGGCGCGCGACCCGGCTCGCCAGCGACGCGCGCAAGCGCTCGCGACGGTCGCCCAGCTGCGCGGCCGTCCGCGTGCCGCGTTCGCGCGCCCACAGCGGCAGCAGCAGCGGCTCCTGGTCGTGGATCGCCGCGGCGAACTGGTCCAGCGGGACGACGTGCGCGGCCAGCAGCGCGCCGGTCTCGTCGCGGTAGACGTGGATCGGGCCCAGCTGCTCGGCGGCCGCCTCGGCCTCGCGCCACAGCACGGCGGTCGCGTCGGCGTCGCCGTCGCGGCCGTCGGCGACGAGCGACGCTTCGAGAGCGCGCGGCAGCCGCACGAGCGGCAGCGGCGGGGGCTGGTACGGCATGCCGACCTGGACCGAGCGCTCCGGGTTCTCGGCCGGCGAGAACTGCTTGGCGGCCGCGACCACCGTCCGCTCGCGCAGCACCAGGACGTTGCCGTAGCGGGGCACCAGCTCGAGCACCAGCCGCGCCCCGCTCTCGACCCCGAAGCGGGACGCCGAGCCGAACAGCAGAACGAGGAGGCGATCTCCGCGCCGGGCTTGCACGGTTGAGAGGCGCATCCCGCGCAGCGCGGTGCTCGCGGCCCGCAGCCACCCCGGATCGGCGGCCAGCGCCGGCTCCGCGTCTTCGAGCGTCACCAGCGGTGGGGTGCCGAAGGCGTCGACGACCAGCGTCGCGGGCCCGCGCCGGACGCCGCCGAAACGCAAGGCGACCCGCCCGTCCTCGAGCAGGCCGGCGTCGTCCAAGCGGGCGCCGCGTAGGGCTGCCTCCAGTTCGGTCGCCGCCCGGCGGATCAGCATCCAGTCGGTGGTCATCGCGGGCAGGTGCTTTCCCGCCCTCTCCGTATTTGTCCGGTTTGACCCTAGCGGAGGAGGGAGCTGGTCCTGACGGGGCCCGGTCTGTTGTTCGTCGTGTCGGGGCCGTCGGGGGCGGGGAAGGACACGTTGGTGGAAGGCCTCAAGGCCCGGCACGAACGTCTCTTGTACTCGGTCTCCGCGACGACTCGTGCACCGCGCGCGGGTGAGCGCGACGGGGTTGATTACTTCTTTCTGACCCGCGAGGAGTTCGAGCGGCGCCGTGATGCCGGCGGCTTTCTCGAACACCGCGAGTACAACAGCCACCTCTACGGCACGCCGCGCTCGTTCATCGACGAAGCGCTGCGGGCCGGTTACGACGTGGTCTCCAAGCCCGAGGTCAACGGGGCGCTGGCCGTCCAGCGCGCGTTCCCGGGCGCCGTCCTGATCTTCATCGTCCCCGACAAGTTCTCACACCTCCGCTCGCGTCTCGAGGCCCGCCGGACCGAGACCAACGAGCAGATCGCCGCGCGCCTGGAGATTGCGCACGACGAGTTCACCTTCGTACGACACTTCGACTATCTCGTCATCAACGAAGAGGCCCGCCCGCAGCAAGCGGTCGACGACCTCGAAGCGATCGTGCGAGCCGAACGGTACCGCATCAACCGGTATGCCGACACCCGACTGAAAGAATTGGAAAGTACCTGATCATGAGCGATAGCGTTTTCGGCGATCTCGACGGCCTGCTGCAGCACGTCGACTCGAAGTTCTCCCTGGTCAACGTCGTGACGAAGCGTGCCAAGCAACTCAACAACGGCGCGCCGCCGCTGACCGAGCGGGTCAACCCCAACAAGCCCGTCTCGACCGCCTTCAACGAAGTGCGCTCGGGCAAGATCCCCTACCACCGCACCAAAGAAGGCATCAAGTAACCCCTCTGCGCTGTCTGAGGTCTAAAGATAGCAACATGGTGATGGACCGAGCGCAGCAGAATAGTGCCCCGATGAAACGCTGTTGCGAGGTCGGACCCGGGGGCCCCACGCTACGCGTGGGGGGCGCGCAGCCCAGGGCGGAGCGCCGCTAAAATGTGCAACATGGTGATGGACCGAGCGCAGCAGAACAGCGCCCTGATGAAACGTCGTTGCGAGGTCGGACCCGGGGGCCCCACGCTACGCGTGGGGGGCGCGCAGCCTAGGGCGGAGCGCCTTTAAACATGTGCGGCATCGTTGGGTACGTCGGGAAGCGTGACTCGGTTCCGATCATTCTCGACTCGCTCGGGAAGCTCGAGTACCGCGGCTATGACTCCGCCGGTATCGCGGTCATCGATGCCGACGGGCGGTTGACCGGGTCGAAGGCCGAGGGGAAGCTGGCGAATCTGACCGCGCGCCTGCGCGACGGCCAGACGCTGGCGGGCACGACCGGCGTCGGGCACACGCGCTGGGCGACGCACGGGCGGCCCTCCGACGCCAACGCCCACCCGCACATGGACTGCAGCGGACGCTTCGCGGTCATCCACAACGGGATCATCGAGAACTACGCCGGGCTGCGCGCGCAGCTGCTGGCCCACGGTCACGTCTTCAAGAGCGAGACCGACACCGAAGTGCTCGCGCACCTGATCGAAGCGCACTACGGCGGCGACCTGGTCGCCGCGGTGCGGCAGACGCTGGGCGAAGTCCGTGGCGCGTTCGCGCTGGGCGTCATCTCGCAGGACGATCCCGAGACGCTGATCTTCGCGCGCAACGGCGCCTCGCCGCTGATCGTCGGCTTGGGCGAGGGCGAGATGTTCGTCGCCTCCGACATCCCCGCCATGCTGCCGTACACGCGCCGCGTGGTCATCCTGCAAGAGGGCGAAGTCGTCACCGTCGGGCGCGACGGCTACCAGGTGACCGCGTTCGACGGCGAGCCGATCGAGCGCGAGGTGCAGCAGATCGCGTGGGACGCCAGTGCCGCCGAGAAGTCCGGCTACAAGCACTTCATGCTCAAGGAGATCTTCGAGCAGCCGACGGTCATCAAAGAGACGTTGGCGGGCCGGATCGACGAGAGCCACGACGTGCAGCTTGGCGCGGAGCTGAAGATCGACGAGATCGTGCTGCGTGCGATGACGAAGATCTCGATCACCGGCTGCGGGACCGCCTATCACGCCGGCATGGTCGGGATGTACCTGATGCGCGCGCTGTGCAAGCTGCCCGTCGAGATGGAGTTGGCCAGCGAGTTTCGCTACGGCGACCGCTACATGGACGCGCGCACGCTGACCGTCGCGATGTCGCAGTCCGGCGAGACGGCCGACACGATCGAGGCCGTCAAGATCGCCAAGGAGCTGGGAACGCCGATCATCGGCATCTCGAACGTCGTCGGCTCGGCCTTGACGCGGCTGGCCGACGCGACGGTGTACACGCGCGGCGGCCCCGAGATCTCGGTCGCGGCGACCAAGACCTATGTCTCGCAGGCGATCGCGGCGACCCTGTTGGCGCTGTACCTGGCGCGCGTGCGCAAGTCCGCGCCGATCGAGCGGCTGCGCGAGATCGCCGAGGGAACCAAGCTGCTGCCGGCGGCGATCGACGTCGTGCTCGACACCTCCGAGGCCATCAAGAAGGTCGCCAAGCGCGTTCGCAAGGCGCGCTCGGCGCTGTTCCTGGGCCGCTACGTCAACTACCCGACCGCGCTCGAAGGCGCCCTCAAGCTCAAGGAGATCTCCTACATCCACGCCGAGGGCTACGCCGCCGGCGAGATGAAGCACGGGCCGATCGCGCTGCTCGACAGCAAGACGCCGGTCATCGGGATCGTCACCGAAGGCCGCGTGCGCGAGAAGATCCTCTCGAACATCGCCGAGTCACGGGCGCGCGAAGCACCGATCATCCTGGTCGCCAATCACGGCGACGAAGAGGCGGCCGCGCTGGCCGACCACGTCCTGTGGGTGCCGCGCGTCGACGAGATGCTCTCGCCGATCGTCAACGTGATCCCGCTGCAGCTGCTGGCGTACCACATCGCGGACATCGACGGCAAGGACGTCGACCAGCCGCGCAATCTCGCCAAGACCGTCACGGTCGAGTAGTCCGCGTGCGTCCCGACGGCCGCGCCGACGACGCGCTGCGTCCCATCTCGATCGAGCCGGGGTACCTCGCCTTCGCCGACGGCAGCGTGCTGATCTCGCTCGGCCGCACCCGCGTCATCTGCGCGGCGACGATCGAAGATCGCGTGCCGCCGTGGATGCGCGGGCGCGGGACCGGCTGGATCACCGCCGAGTACGCGATGCTGCCGCAGGCTACGCCCGAGCGCAACCAGCGCGAGTCCGTCAAGGGCCGGCCGGGCGGCCGCACCCACGAGATCCAGCGGCTGATCGGCCGCGCGCTGCGCGCCGTCGTCGACCTCTCGAAGCTGGGGGAGCGTTCGGTGCTGATCGACTGCGACGTCATCGGCGCCGACGGGGGGACGCGCACCGCCTCGATCACCGGCGCCTGGGTGGCGCTGGCGCTGGCGCTGCGTAAGCACGTCGATCCGGCCAAGACCGCGCTGTGGCCGCTGCGCGGCCAGATCGCCGCCATCTCGGTCGGCATCGTCGACGGGACGCCGGTGCTGGACCTGCCCTACGAGGAGGACAGCCGCGCCGCGGTCGACATGAACGTCGCCATGACCGACGCGGGCGGCTTCGTCGAGCTCCAGGGGACGGCGGAAGGAGAACCGTTCAGCCGCGCCCAGCTCGAGAGCTTGTTGGGGCTGGCCGAAGGCGGAATCCGCAGCCTGTTCGCCGCCCAGCGTGACGCGCTCGATCGTGGCTGACCGCGAGCGCCTGGCGGCGCTCGTCGCGGCCGTCGGAGCGTTCCACGTCACCGACCGCGCCCTGCGCGCGGCGCAGGCGCGCATCACCGCCGCGCTGGCCGCCGGCGACGCCGACGCGGGCGCGGTCCGCGCCTACCTACAGGCCGTCCGGCGCTACTTCGAGCCCTACGAGCGCGAGGCGCAGGGGCAGTTGCGCTACGTCGACCGCGAGCTCGAGCGCCTCTATCAGACGCAGTACAACCTGAGTGCCGAGCGCGGCGTGGTCGGCAAGCGGGTCGAAGCCGTGCGAGGCGTCCTCGACGCGGTCGCGGAACTGCGAGAGGAATGAAGGTCCTCGAGAAGGTCGGCCGCGAGACGTCGGACGTCTTCGCCTATGCCGGCGGTGTCAGCGAGTTGCTCGCCGACACCCTGCGCTTCGTCCTTCAGCTGCGCATCCGCATGGGCGAGACCTTCGACCAGGCCTACCTGCTGGGCGTGCAGTCGTGGCCGATCGTCCTGTTGACCTCGCTCTTCACCGGCATGGTGTTCTCGCTCGAGAGCGCGGTCCAGGCCGTGCAGTACGGGGTCGGCAACCTGGTCGGCGGCGTCGTCGCGTACTCGACCTTGCGCGAGCTGGGCCCGATGCTCTCGGCCGTCGTCGTGGCCGGCCGGACCGGGGCCGCGATCGCCGCCGAGCTGGGCTCGATGGTCGTCACCGAGCAGATCGAGGCGCTGCAGTCGCTGGGCCTCTCGCCGACCCGCATGCTGGTCGTGCCGCGGCTGGTCGCGCTAGTCGTGATGCTGCCGCTGCTGACGATCCTCGCCGACGTCGTCTCGATCTTGGGCGGCGCGTGGGTCGCGCACATCTACGCGCACATCTCGTACGAGTCGTTCCTCGAATCGATGCGCTCGACGGTCGGGATCAACGACCTGTTCAAAGGTCTGGTGAAGTCGGTGGTGTTCGCCGTCATCATCGCGATCGTCGGCGCGTATCAAGGCTTGAGCACGCGCGGCGGCGCCGCCGGCGTCGGCCGCTCGACGACCAGCGCGGTCGTCGTCTCGATCATCCTGATCTTCATCTTCAACTTCACCCTCTCGTACCTGCTCTACGGTGGCAGCTGATGCCGCAGATCTGGGCGCGGCTCGAGGACGTGAGCGTGCGGTACGGTCCGAAGATCGTGATGGAGAACCTGACGCTCGACATCGTCGAAGGCGCGATCACCTGCATCATCGGGCTCTCCGGCGCCGGCAAGTCGACCACGCTGCGTCTGCTCAACGGGCTCAAGCGCCCCGACAGCGGCCACGTCTACGTCGGGGGCCGGGACATCACGCAGATGCACGAGCGCGAGCTGATCGAGCTGCGCCGCTCGATCGGCTTCTCGTTCCAGTTCGCGGCGCTGTTCGACTCGCTCACCGTCGGCGAGAACATCGCCCTGCCGCTGCGCGAGAACACCAAGATGTCCGAAGCCGAGATCGCCAAGGCCGTCGCCCAGACGCTCGAGTCGGTCGGTTTGGCGCACCTCGAGAACCGTTATCCCGCCGAGCTTTCCGGTGGCATGGTCAAACGCGCGGGCTTCGCGCGGGCGGTCGTGAGCAACCCCCACGCCGTGCTCTACGACGAGCCGACGACCGGACTCGATCCCATCATCACCCACGTGCTGACCGATCTGATCGTGACGCTGCGCCGGCGCCTGAACGGGACCGCCGTCGTCGTCTCCCACGACCTCGCGAGCATCTACCTGATGGCGGACTACATCGCGTTGCTCTTCGAAGGGGCCATCGTCGCATACGGACCGACCGACGAGATCCGCCGGTCCGAGAACCCGATCGTGCAGCAGTTCTTGCAGGGGAGCGAAGTCGGGCCGATCCCGATCTGAAACGCATGAGCAGACAGGCCGTCGTCGGACTCTTCACCATCATCGCGCTCCTGGCGCTGTTCGGCATCTTCCTGGTGCTCGAGAACATCGGCACGCAGGGGCGCTACCAGGTCGGCATCCACTTCAAGTCGGCGGCCGGGCTGCACAAGGGCGCGCTGGTCTACGAGAGCGGCGTGGTCGTCGGCGTCGTCGACCAAACGGTGCTTCAGCCGGACTTCACCGTCGAGGTGATCCTGGCGATCAACAACAGCGTCGACGTGCCGCGCGACGCGCGGTTCCTCATCCAGGCGCCGCTGACCGGCGACTCGTCGCTCGAGATCGTCCCGGTCTCGACCGAGCGCGTCGTGGCCGCCAACGTGCTGCCGCGCCAGGTGCTGCCGATCGACCAGCAGCCGACCGGGACGAATCCGGCGACCCTGCAAGACCTGCTCGATCAGGGGCAGGGCGAGGTGCACCGGCTCGACGCGATGCTGGCCGAGCTCGAGACGCGCGAGCCGAAGCTGCTCAACACGCTGCAGTCGGCGCTCGACAACGCCAACCAGGTCGCGGTCACGACCAATCACACCTTCGGCAAGCTCTCCGCGCGCATCGACTCGCTGACCGACACGCTGCAGCTGGCCTTGCAGCAGGGCAGCGCCAACATCACCGACATGACCTCGCAGCTCGACCAGGCCGTGCACCGCAACACCGGCCACTTCGACTCGATCGCGCTGGCGCTGGACAACTCGGCGCGCGACCTCAACCGCACCGCCGACCGCATCCAGCAGCTGGCCGCGGATCCGAAGCTGCACGACGACATCCTGCAGACGACGCACGGTCTGGCGCAGACGGCGACGACGTTCGCTTCGCTGGCCGCCGACCTGCGCACCGTGACCAGCAATCCGCAGACGCAGGCGCAGCTGCGCGACACGATCGCCAGCGCCGACGCCGCGATGCAGAAGGCGGACTCGCTGCTGGGCAAGCTCGGCGGCACCTCGAGCGTCTACGGCATCGACGCCGGCGCGACGCCGGCCCCGCACGGCGCGGGCGCGTCCGGCGCCGCGCCCGTTCCGGGGACCTCGCCCGCTCCGCACGGCGCCTCGCCGCAGGCACTCAAGTTCAAGGTCGGCGATCTGGTCCACCAGCTGATCGCGCTGCAGGTGCGCGTCTCGGAGCTCGACGCGGAAGAAGTCGGCAGCAACTCCTCGCCGCTGCTGACCAAGGATCGCGGGCCGTCGACCGACGTCAACGCGATCCTCTTCCCGCACGGCAGCACCTACCTGTACACCGGCGTCAACGACGTCGGCGGTCCGTCGGCCACGGCCAACGTCGCCGCGATGACGCACGTGTCGTCGCACCTGCTGTTCGGTGGCGGCCTGCTCTACTCGCGGCTGGGGATGCGGGCGGACTACGACCCGGGCTCGAGCGGCGTCGGCGTCGAGGGGCTGGTCTACGATCCGCGCCACCCGACCGCCGACGGGTATCTCAACCTCAAGCTGGGCGGCGGCCTCGAGCTGTTCGGGGGCGAGCGCGACATCTTGCACACCGGTCGCCGCACGACGTTCGGACTCCAGTACCAGTTCTGAGCCCGGCGTGATCCCGCTCTGGGGCAACCGGCGGATTCCGATCACCGCCTGGAGCGTCTACCTGATCGTCGCGCTCAACGTCTGGGCGTACGTGCAGGAAGCCGGCGCCGCGCACCCCGACGCGCTGATCTCCAGCTTCGCGGTCATCCCGTACGACGTCACGCACGACGTCGTGCTCGCGCCGCCCTCGCCCCCGGTGCCGTCGCTCACGCTCCTGACGGCGCAGTTCTTGCACGCCGGACTCGCGCACATCGGCTTCAACATGCTCTTCCTGCTGGTGTTCGGGCCGGTCGTCGAGTACCGCTGCGGGCACCTGCGCTTCTTGGCGTTCTACCTGCTGTGCGGGATCGTCGGCGGCGTCGCGCAGATCGCGGCCGCGCCGGGCAGCCACGTGCCGGAGATCGGCGCGTCGGGCGCGATCGCCGGCGTGCTGGGCGCGTTTCTGGTCATGGACCCGTTCGCGAGCATCGAGACGGTGACCCCGATCGGGTGCTTCCCGCTGTTCCTGCGGCTGCCCGCGCTGCTGGTCATCGGCGTGTGGGCGGTCGCGCAGTTCCTGGCCGGCTACGGTGCCCTGACCGCCCGCGCGGCGGAGTCCAGCGGCGGCATCGCGTATTTCGCTCACATCGGAGGGTTTTGCACAGGCGTGTTGCTGATCGGTGTGTTCGCTCGACCCATGACGACGCGGCCGCGGGTGCGGCACTGATGCGGGTCGGCATCGTCGGAGCCGGCGCGCTCGGCACGCTGTTCGGCCACCGGCTGGCGGCCGCCAACGAGGTCGTGCTGCTCGAGCGCCGGCCGGAGATCGTGGCGGCCGTCGAGTCGGCCGGCCTGCGGGTCGACGGGGACGCGCGGCGCGTGCAGATCAGCGGCGAGCCGCGCGCGCTGTTCGGCGTCCAGGTCCTGTTCGTGTTCGTGCGCGCGACCGACACGCTGCGCGCGCTGCGGCCGTTCGCCGGCGAGCTGAGCCCGACGACCGCGATCGTCTCGCTGCAGAACGGCCTGGGCAACGAAGAAGCGATCAAGACGTCGTTGGGCGGCGCGATCCCGCTGGTCATCGGCGCGACCACCGAGTCTGCGCTCACGACCGCACCGGGCGACGTGCGGCGCGTCGGCGACGGCACGACCGTCTTGGGCACCGCCGGCGCGTCGCCCGAGGTGGTCAACCGCATCGTGCGGCTGTTGGCCGACGCGGGTCTGCGCGCGAGCGCCGCCTACGACATCCGCCCGCACCTGTGGGGCAAGCTGATCGCGAACGCCGCCATCAATCCGGTCGCGGCGCTGCTCGAACGCCCCAACGGCGTCGTGCTGCGCGACGCGCATGCCGGCGAGGTCGCGCGGTCGCTCGCCCAGGAGGCGGCCACCGTCGCCAACGCGATGCGCATCCCGTTGCCGTTCACCGACCCGTGGACCTACGTGCGGGGCATCGTCGAGCAGACCGCCGAGCTCGACAACTCGATGCTGTACGACCTGCGCATGGGCGCGCCGACGGAGGTGGACTTCATCAACGGCGCGGTGGTCGCCGCCGGACGCCGGGCCGGTGTGCCGACGCCCTACAACGAGACCCTGGCCGATCTCGTGCGCGCTCGCCAAGCGACGCGCAACATCCTGGGAGAAGGCTTGGAAAGCGTTTAAGCTGGCGGTCGCGGGGCAGAACATGCCTGACCGCCGTGAACCACCGCTCTCTTTTTTGCAGCCTGACGATCGCGCTGCTCGCGTTCGCGAGCGGTTGCGGCGGCTCGTCGGGACGAGCGGACGCGAAGCCCTCACCGCTGCCCTACGTGGCGACCGTCGTCGCGCAACAGGGGACGCTCCAGCCCAAGCTCCTCATCGCCGGCGTGATCGCGCCCTACCGGCAAGTCGGCATCGCCGCCGACCTGTCCGAGCCGATCACCGAAGTCGACGTCCAGGAGGGCGACCGTGTCCGCGCGGGTCAGGTCCTGGCACGCCTGTTGACCGACGACTTGGAAGCGTCGCTGGCCTCCGCGGAGCGCGTCGTCGCCGAAGACGTCGCACGCTACAGTCAGACCTCGTATCAAACCACTGCCGTCAACGCGCAGGACGCGGCCGCGATCCGCTCGGCTCAAGCGACGCTGCACCAGGCCGAGGTCAACTTGTCCGGCGCGCGCACGGACCTCAACCGCTATCTGCAGCTGCAACGCCAAGGCTACATCGCCAACCAAACCGTCGACCAGCAGCGCACCTCGGTCGCCAGTGACGCCGCGGCGGTCTACTCCGCCCGCGCCGCGCTCAATCAAGCGATCGCGAACGCGAACGCCAACGGGAGCGGCGCCAACGCCGGCGAGCAGCAGCAAGAGCTGGCGGCCGCGCGCGAAGCCGCCAACGCCGCCGAGGCCAGCGCCGAACAATTGCGCCGCGAGATCGCGCGCGCGACGATCGTCGCGCCGGTCGACGGCGTGATCGACGCGGTCAACGCCAACCCCGGCGAGTATCCCTCGGGCCGCCAGCTGTTCACCGAAGAGCAGGTGAACCAGGTCTACGCGATCTTGCCGGCCTCGACCGCGCAAGCGGTGCAGATCCGCAACGGCGCGGCGGCGACGATCACCGCCACCGGCAGCACGCGCACCGACCACGGGACGGTCGCCGCGGTGCTCGACCAAGTGCAGCCCGGCACGACGAACTTCACCGTCAAGGTCCTGGTCGCGAACCCCGACGACCACCTGCGCGCCGGCATGCCGGTCACCGGCGTCGTCGACGAGCCGCCGCTCAGCGGCGTCATCGTGCCGTTGACCGCGTTCCTCGACGACAGCCGCACCGCCGTGTACGTCGTGAGCAACGGCGAAGTGCGCACGCAGACCGTGAGCGAGGTCAACGACGACGGCACGAACGCCGTCGTGCGTGGTCTTGCGGCCGGCGCGCACGTCGTGAAAGACGTCACGACCGCGACGGTCGGGAACGGCGATCGCGTGACCCTGGTCAGCCCGGCGCCGCGCCCGAGCGGGAGCGGTGCGCCCGAGGCCGGCGCGACGACGGGTCCGTAGATGGGGCTGACGCGGCTCTTCCTCAAGCGTCCGACGCTGGTCTTCGTGCTGGTCATGCTGACGCTGCTCGGCGGCATCATGGCGCTGCGCAATCTGGTGGTCCAGCAGCAGCCCAACAGCGGGCTGCCGGCCGTGTCGGTCAGCGCGTCCTATTCGGGTGCGTCCACGACGGAGCTGGTGACCGAGATCGCCGAGCCGATCGAAGACCAGTTGGCGGGCACGCCGTACCTCGATCACATCAACACGACGATTCAGACCGGTCAGGTCAGCATCACCGCGTCGTTCACCACGCAGTCGACGGACACCGAGAACATCGCCAACGTCGAGAAGGCCGTGCAGGCGGCGTCGCGCAGCCTGCCGACGACGATCGCCGCTCCGACGCTGCGCGTCTCCGACCCCAGCGAGCCGACCGTCGTCTCGCTGGCGCTGGTCTCGGCGAAGTATCCGCAAGCGGTGCTGGCGTCGATCGCCAACAACTCGATCGTCCCCGTCATCGAGCAGCTGCCGGGGATCTCGAACGTCAACGTGACCGGCACGACGCAGCCGGCCTTCATGGTCACCGTCAACCCGCAGCTGCTCGCCGCCGACAACCTGACCTTGACCGACGTCGTCAACGCGATCACGCCCAACAACGTGCGCGCGCCGGGCGGCTACGTCTACGGCCCAGGCCACGAGACGCAGCTCGACGTCCGCGGCGACCTGCCCAACCCGCAAGCCGTGGCGAACCTGCCGATCCACGTCACCTACACCGCCGCCAGCGGCGGCGGGACCGGGGCCGCCGGCGGCACCACCTCCGGCACGGGCGGCGGCGCCGCCGCGGCGGCACCCGCGGCGGCGGCCGCGACGAGCGGCACGGGAGCGGCCGGCGCGGGGACGACCAGCACCACCGCGAGCGCCGCGGCGCCGACCTACACGGTGCCGCCCGCGCAGTTCGTCGCGCCGGGCAGCGGGACCACGGCGGTCGCGAACGCGACGATGCCGCCGGTCCCCGCCGGCGCGGTCGGCTCCGCGAGCGGCGCGACCGGCACGTCCGCCGGCGGCACGAGCGCCGGCACGAACGCCGGCACCGGCGGGACGTCGACGAGCGGTGCCACCGGCACCACGGGGACGACCGGCACCACCGGCACGACGGGGACGACCGGCACGTCCGCGACGCGCAGCACGGCGGCGCAGACCGCCGGCGGCAGCACAACGTCCACCACGAGTACCGGCTCGACGACCACGGCCGGTGGAGCCGCGTTCGCGTCGGGGACCTCGACGACCGGCTCCTCGAGCACCAGCGGCACCAGCGGCGCCAGCACGTCCAGCGGCAGCATCGTGCAGGGCGAGAGCCCGGTCGCGAACGCCCCGATCGCGCAGCCGGTCACGCCGGGGACGATCAACTCGAACGCCAGCGCCGTCACCGCGACCAGCGGTGCGGGCGCGCTGCCGTCGGGCGGCTCGAGCTCGTTCGGCAGCGGCGCCGGCACGACGACCTCGGCGTTCGTCGGCGCGCTCGATCCGTGGGCGGTCCCCAGCGCGGACAAACGGATCTCCGACGTCGCGACCGTCGTCGACGGCAGCGTCGTGCAACGCGTGTTCTCCTCGCAGAACGGGCGCCCCGGCGTGACGCTGCTGGTGCAGAAGGCCACCCAAGCCAGCGAAGTGACCGTCGCCAACGAGGTCATCGCCGCGCTGCCCGCGCTGCGCCAGCAGTTCCCCGGCGTCGACTTTCAGCTCGCGCACGTGCAAGCGACGTACACCGAGCAGCAGGTCGAAGGCGTCGAGCACACGCTGGTCGAGGGCATCGTCCTCACCGCGATCGTCATGCTGTTCTTCCTGGGCTCGTGGCGCAACGCCGTGGTCGTGATGATCGCCATCCCGACCTCGCTCGGGGTGACGTTGTTCGTCATGATGGTCATGGGGCTGACGCTCGACACGATCTCGCTGATGGCGATGACGCTGGTCATCGGCATCCTGATCGACGACTCGACCGTCGTCTTGGAGAACATCGAGCGCCACCGTGCGCTGGGCGAAGCGCCGGCCGACGCCGCGCTCAACGGGCGCAGCGAGATCGGTCTGGCGGCGATCGTCCTCACGCTGGTCGACGTGATCGTCTTCCTGCCGATCATCTTCGTCGGCGGCCAGGTCGCGCAGCTGCTGACCGAGTTCGCCATCGTCGTGACGGTGGCGACGCTGACCTCGCTGTTCGTCTCGTTCACGATCACGCCGACGCTGGCCGGCCTGTGGTCGATGCAATCGACCTGGCGGCCGTGGCCGGCGATCCGCTGGTTCGACGCGCGCTTCGACGCCGTGCGCGCACGCTACGCGGAGCGCTGGCTTCCGTTCGCGATCCGCACGCCGTGGCCGTTCGTCATCGGCGCGGCGATCGCGTGCGTGCTGGCGTTCCTGCTCGTCCCGACGGGTTTGGTCGGCGAAGAGTACTTGCCGCCCGCCGACCAAGGCATCGTCACGGTGCAGGTCACCTTCCCGGCCGGCTATCCGCTGGCCGACACGCACGCGACGATGGAGCGGCTCGAAGCGGAGACGCGCAGCGTCATCCCGGCCAAGATCCTGCAGTACGAGACGACCGTCGCCGGCGCGTACAGCGCCGCGTTCGGGGGCTTCGTGCAGGAAGGCAACGTCGGGCAGATCTCGGCCTACCTGTACGACGCGACGAAGACGCAGGACGTCGTGCAGCTGCTCACGCAGCACCTGCCCGGGCTGGTGCACGGCGGTCAGGTCGCGGTGACCGCCGCGACGGGACAAGGCGGCAGCGCGCAGCAGCCGATCGACGAGGAAGTCTCGACCACCGACAACTCCGATCCGACCGCCGACGCGGCCAAGATCTTCGCCGTGCTGCAGCACACGCCGGGGGCGACCGGCGCGCAGGACAGCGCCAGCAACGCGGCGCCGCAGATGGAGGTCGACTTCGACCGGGCGCGGCTGCAAGCGCTGGACGTCAGCGACGGCACCGCCGCGGCGGCGGTCGAAGCGTCGTTCGGCGGCGACGTCGCCTCTCAGATCGAGACGCCCGATCGCGGCTTGACCGACATCGAGGTCATCTATCCGACCTCCGCGCAGACCTCACTCGCCGACGTGTTGGCGATCCCGCTGCGCACCGAGGACGGCGGCATCATCCATCTCGGCGACGTCGCGTACCTGAAGTGGTCCCCGGCGCCGCTGCTGATCACCCGCGAGAACCGCGCCACGATCATCCACGTCTCGGCCAACCTCGCGCCGGGCGCGAACCTCTCCGACGTCACCAAGGACTTCTTGCAGCGCGTGCGCGCGAGCCACTTGCCCAAGAACGTGCGCGTCAAGCCGGCGGCGCAAGGCCAGCAAGACTTGATGGGCCAGGCGCTGCGCACGCTGGGCGCGAGCCTGGCGGTCTCGATCGTGCTGGTCTTCCTGATCATCGTGGCGCTCTACAACAGCTACCGCACGCCGTTCGTGACGCTGTTCGCGATCCCGGTCGCCGCGATCGGCGGCTTGGGCGCGCTGTGGATCACGCACCAGACGCTGAACCTGTACTCGCTGATCGGCACCATCCTGCTCGTCGGGCTGGTGACGAAGAACGGCATCCTGCTGGTCGACTACGCCGATACGGTGCGCGTGCGCGACGGCCGGTCGCGTTCCGAGGGTATCGCCGAAGCCGCGCAGACGCGATTCCGCCCGATCGTGATGACGACCGTCGCGATGGTGGCCGGGATGCTGCCGCTCGCGCTCGGGCTCGAACCGGGCGCCGGTCAGCGCGCCTCGCTGGCGATCGTGGTGATCGGCGGCCTGCTCAGCTCGCTCGTGCTCACGCTGTTCATCGTGCCGATCATGTACAACTGGCTCGCACCGGCCAAGCTGCGCGAGGAGACGCACTTCGCCGACGAGGCGCCGCGGCAGCCGCCCCAGCCGCCGCCGCACCCGCAGCCCGCCTAGCTCAGACCGCGATCAGCGTCCGGGTGCGCGGCAGCGCGCGCACCAACAGCGCGATCCCGCGCAAGAGGTCGTGCGCGCGAGCGGGATCTTCGAAGGTCGTGAGCGGAACGTGCAGCCCCTCGACGACGAACGGCGCGCCCTCGAGCGCGTCGAGCTGGCCGATCGCGGCGTAGGCGGCGGCACTGCGCGCCAAGCTGTCGGCGTAGGCGCTCTCGATGCGCCCCAGCGTCTCGCGCGTCTGCCGGTTGCGCGCGGCGATGCGTTGCGCTTGTTCGCGCAAGTTGGGCGCGGCCTCGCGCAGCGCCGCCAGCTGTCCGTTGACGGCGGTGTCGAAGCGCGCCTGGCGCGCGCGCACGAGCTCGCTCTCGCGCAGCTCGCCGCGGCGCCGTTCGGTGGGGTTCGACGAGGCGCGGCTGGCGCGCGCTGCGTCCATTTGCAGGCGTTCGAGCGCGGTGTAGTCGCTCTGCCGCTCGGCGTCGCGACGAATCGCTTCGGTTCGCTCGCGCAGCAGCACGTCCAGCGCGGTGTCGGCGGAGAGCGCCGGGAGGCAACGCCGCTCGACGGCCAGGCGGTCGCGCCGCGCGACCTCGCTGGTGCGGATCAGCGCGATCGCGTTGCGCAGGGTCTCGACCCAACGGCGGTCGTCGGGGAGTATCGCCTGCCGTTCGAAGCGCACTTCGGCGGCCAGCCGGAACGGCTCGTCGACCAGCAGCTTCCAGGTCGCATCGCCGTCGTAGGCGCCGACCAGCCGCACCGCACTGGCGACGGGCGGCACCGCCGGGAACCGGCCGACCGCCGCCACCAGCCGGTCGCCGCCGTCGACCACGACCAGGGTGCGGACGGGGTCGATCGTATGCGCGTAGACCAAAATGCCGGCGTAGAGCCGGTCGATGAGCGGGCGGGCGTGGTCGATGTCGACGTGGCCGCGCATGTACGCCAGCCGCCAAAGATCGTCGCTGACCTCGCGAGGGACGCGAACGCCCAAGGCGTCGGTGATTCCCACGAACCCTATCGCCATGCCGCGATCGTACATGCGGTCGCCCGCATTCCCACGTAAGCTGCATCACAGCGAGAAGAAGAAGGGGCGCCGATCACACGGGCGAGCGGTTCCGATCCGTGGTTAAGATCGGCGTGCGACCATCCGGTCGACGTGATGTACCGAACGCTTCTTCGGCTCGGCGCCACCCTCGTCGCAGCAGGCGGCACCCTCGCCGCGAGCGCGGCGCCCATCCCACCGTTCGTCCCGAGTCAGCCCGCGGCGAGCGTCGTCTACGGCTACCGGGTGGACGGCGCCGGCCCGCGCGGAACGCAAAGTGAGCAGGGCGTCCTGGTGATTACCCGTCTGGCCGGCGGCCGCGCGGTGGCGACGCTCGTGCCCGACGGCGGCACGGCATCGGCCGTCGCCTTCGCGGTCACGGCGGACGGGACGCTGCACGCGCTCCCGCCGGCGGCCGACGCCGGCGCCGAGGAATGGCGCGGCGGGACCGCCACGACGCTGCCCGGGTTGCGCGCCCTCGCCGCGCTGCTCGCGACGCCGGCCGCGGGTGCCGCGTGGCCGGTCGCGGTCGAAGCCGGCGACCCGGGCGCGCCCGCGACGATCGGCCTGACCGCGCACCTCACGCTGCACGGCACCGACCGGACCATCAGTGCCGACGGCAGCGGAACGGTCGACGTTCTGCAGCCACCCTCGTCCACGGGCGGGCGGGGCGGCTTCGGACGGGGCGGCGGATTCCCGGGCGGTGGCGGCGGCGGTTTCCCCGGCGGGATGGGCGGCGGACGGCGGCGCGGCGGCGCGAGTACGGCGCCGCAACGGGTCTCGGCGACGCTCGCGGTCCACGTCGAAGCGACGTTCCGCAACGGGGCGTTCTTCGGCGCCCGCGGGACGGAGACGACGACCCCGCAATCCGGCGACACCACCCCGCGCACCGCGACGTGGGAGCTCTCGCCGACCTAATCGATCAGTCGCCGTCCTCGCCCTGCGGGTGAAATTTCTCGAATTCGGCGCGCAGCCGGTTGTGAGCGAGCTTGGTGTAGATCTCGGTCGTCGCGGTCGACTCGTGGCCGAGAAACTCTTTGAGGAACAGCAGATCCGCGCCGTGCTCGCGCATGATCGTCGCGACGGTGTGGCGCCAGGTGTGCGGCGAGGCGTGGTCGGCGATGCCGGCCAGCTCCATGTAGGTGCGCACGATCTTGTAGAGCCCGGAGGCGCTCAGCCGGCGGTCGCCGCGGCCCAAGAACACGGCCGGCACGGCGCTCGCGGGCCGCAGGTCGAGGTACGCGCGCAGGGTCGCGGCAGCCGGCACCGTCAACGGCACGAGCCGGTCTTTGTTGCCCTTGCCTTTGACGACCCGGATCAGACGGTTCTCGAGGTCGACGTCGGTCAGGTCGAGCCCGATCAGCTCCGCGCGCCGCATCCCACATGACCACAGGCACGCGAACAGCGCCCGGTCGCGGCGGCGCTGCAGCTCGCTCTGCCCGGCCAGCCCGCGCGTCACCAGGCCGAGCACGTCCTCGACGTCCTCGCGGCGCAGCGCCTTGGGCAGCGGCTTGCCGATCTTGGGCAGGATGGCGTCGGCGGCCGGGTTGTCGTCGCGCCGCCCGGCCATCCGCAGCGACTTGTAGTACGTGCGGATCGAGGCGATCTTGCGACGGACCGACCGCGGCGCGTAGCGGCGCGAACGCGCCAAGTGCGTCTGGTAGGCCAGCACGTCGGCGTACACCGCGCCGGCCAGCTGCTCGTACGGCGGCGGCTGCTTGACGTCCGGCTTCGCGTCGAGCGCGCGCGCCTTGAGGAACGATCCGAAGTGCTCGAGGTCGCGCTGATACGCTTCGCGGGTGCGCGCGGTCGTGCCGCGGATCAGCAGGTGCTGCTCGGCGAAGCGGGCGATCTCCGGATCGGCGGAGGCGTACTCCGGCGCCTCGTAGACCGCTCCGCGCTTCTTCATCGATCCCTCCAGGGTGACGATAATCGGTATTTCCGTTACTGAGCGAGAAGCAGAATCCCTCCCGCCGGCGGTGTGTCGCGGACCCATGACGGCGAAGCGACGCCGATACGTTGGTCGCGCACCCGCGCGGCGGCGCGCCGGTGACGGTCGGGCGCACCCGCCGCAGATCGGCGCGGCCGCGCAGCTCTGAGCCGTTAGGGCGTCGGCGAGGGCATCGGCATCGACATGCTCGATCCGCCGTTCGCCGAGCCGCCCATCGCGGCGTCGCTGTGGCGGAGTCCCGCCAGCACGCTCTTGGCCGCCGTCAGATGCGCGTTCACGATCGGCAGCGTCGACTTCGCGAACGCGACCAGGGCCGGATTCTTGCCGCCGTTGATCTCCGTCTGCATGAGGACCTGCATCGACTCGTGAGCGGACACCTGGCCGTGCATGTAGGCGAGGTTGAACGCGTGACCGCTCAGGCCTTGCAGCTTGGCCATCGCGGCGCGGCTGTCGGCGTCGAGCCCCGCGGGCGCGGGGATGCCTTGCGCCTTCATGATTCCGGCCAGCTTCGCGTTGTTGGGCGTGTGGTCGGCGATCATCCGGTGTGCGAAGGCGCGGACGTCGGGATTGTGCGAGGTCTGCAGCGCCAGCTGCGCCATGCTGACCTCGGCCGTGCCGCCTTGTGCGGCACGGTGCGCGAACTGCACGTCGGGCGACATCGTCGCCATCGACGATTGGGCGAACGCGGGCATCGCCACGGCCGCGAGCGCGAGCGCCATGCCGGCGCGAACGAGACTACGAATCACCGAGGACCTCCGGACGAGAACGAGTGCAAGGTCGTACCGGAGGTCTTGTATCGTCTCAGGCCGCCGTTCAAACCGGGCAGGCGCCGGCGCGCGTCAGCCGTAGGCGGCGGTGAGAACGGTGCGAACGGTCGCTTCATCGACCGGCGCGGCGTTGTTGGCCAGCAGCGGCGAGGCCATCACCCGCGGCAGCGCGCGCTCGATCAGATCGGCCGGTGCGCCGAGTTCCGCGAACGTGCGCGGTAACGCGAACGCCCGCGCGATCGCTTCGGCTTCGCCGGCGAGGTCCGCGATACCGAACCAGTCGGCGACCGCTTCGACGACGTTCGGATCGAGCCGCGCGTTGCCGCGGACCGCGTGCGGCAGGACGATCGCGTTGACGATCCCGTGCGGGATCTGGGTGAGGCCGCCGATCACGTGACAGATCGCGTGGTGCAGCCCCATCGAGCGCGTGTCGAGCGCGTAGCCGGCGAGGTGCGCGGCTTGGAAGAGCGCGCCGTCCAGCGTCCAGTCGCGCACCTTCGCCGCGGCGCGCAACAGCGCCGGCAGGCGGCCGCCGGCGAACACCGCGGCGGCCAAGCCGGTCGCGTGCTCGGTCCGAGCGTAGGCGGCCTCGATGCAGTGCGCCCAGGCGTTGATGCCGATCGAGCCGAGCTCGCGCTGCTGCAGCGATGCGAGCAGCGTCGCGTCGTAAATCACGACGGGCGGCGGCGTCTTGAGCCGGCCGCCGCCTTTCACGTCGCCCGCGAGGAACCCGTAACCGCGCGACATCTCGGCGCCCCCGAGCGCGGTCGGGATCACCACCAGCGTCAGCGCGCGTCCGTCGGACACGGCCTTGCCCAGATCGATCGCGCTCGAGCTGCCGATCGCGACGAGCGTCTCGATCTGCTGCTCGTCGACCAAACGGGCGACGGCGTCGATGCCGGTGCGCGGGTTGTGCGGGCGCACGTCGTCGTACACCGTCGTGACGGTGACGGCTCCCGGCGGTATCAACGCCACCGACCGCCGCGTCCCGACCAGCCCGATCGGCTCGGCCGGCGCGATCGCGCGCAGCGCCTCCTCGAGCGGACCGAAGACGATCCGGCGCTGGTCGATCCGCTCTTCGTGCATCGTCCGCCCTTCTTCAGCCGGCCGGCGCGCGCCCGCGCAGCGCGCGCAAGCGCTCGGCCGCGACCCGCGCGGCGTCGTCCCACGTCCAGGCGCCGCGTGCGCGCGCCGCGCCCAACGCGGCCTTGGCGCGTGCAGCCGCCGGCTGCTCCGCGACGGCGCGCAGCGTGCGCGCGAGGGCGTCGACGTCGGGCTCGAGCCACCATCCGGCGCCCGCCAGCGGCGCGCCGACCACCTGCGCCGGCACCGCGCGCCGCTCGGCCGGGATGAGAAACGCGACGCTCTCGTCGAGGAACGCATCGGCGGCGCCGCCCGCGGTCGCGATCACCGGAACGCCGCACGCCAGCGCCTCGAGCATCGGTAAGCCGAAGCCTTCGCCGCGATACGGCGCGACCAGCGCATCGCAGCTGCGGTAGAGCCGCGCGACGTCGTCGTCGGCGACCTCGGTCTCGACGACCTCGAGCTCCGGTGCGCGCGCGTCGGCGAGGAACGATCGCAGCCGCTCCGCCAGCGCGCCGAGCGGGTAGAACGAGCGCGTTCCGAACAGCTTGAGCACCAGCACGACGTCGTCGTCGCGGGTGAAGGCGCGCCGATAGCCGTCGAGCAGCACGTCGACGCCCTTGCGCGGCAGCGCGCCGCCGACGTACAAGAACTTCGTCGTCTTGCGCGTCGCGAACGGATACGGCGCGAACGCGCGCTCGGGTGAGAAGCGTGCCGGGTCGACGCCGTTGGGCACGATCGCCACCCGCTCGGCCGGAACGCCGGCGTCGAGGAACATCCGGCGGCAATACGCGGACGGCGTCCAGACTTCGTCGGGCGGCCGCGCGTGCAGCGCGTCGACCCAGGCTCGCGGCAACGCGCCGTACTCCCACGGCAGGATCTGCACGAGCGCGCCGGCCGCCGCCGGGTGGGCGAAATCCGGCGCGCCGTTGGACTGGCGGACGAGCACCTCGCAGGGCGGCACGCCGCGGCGCACCCGCTCGCGCAAGCCCGCGTAACGCACGTCGGCGAGCACGGCCGGCTCGGGCACGGGCTCGTCGGGGACGATCAGCGGTGCGAGATCGCCGTGCGCCGCGAGCGCACGCGCCAGCTCGCGATTGACGACCGCCATCGAGTTGTAGGCGAAGAACTCGCCTTCGAAAGCGACCGGCACGCGCGGCGCGTCCGAAGCGACGGCTGCCGGCGCGCGACCGAGCACGTAGGTGTGCTGCCAGCCGTCGGGCTCGTTGCCGGCACCGACGATGCGTAACCCGTGCGCGCGCAGCTGCGCGTGCAGCGTCTCGAGCGGCCATGGCGTGACGTTGGCGGAATCGCGGCGAAAGCCGCCGGCTTGCACGACCGCGCTGCGCGGGTTGAGCGCGCGCACGATCAGCACGCCATCGGACGCGAGCAGCGCCGCCGCGTCGCGCAACGCGGCCGTCCCGGTCGGCACGTCCATCGTCTCGAGCACGAAGCTGAGGTAGACGCCCTCGAATCGTTCGCCGACTGCCGGCAAACCGTCGCGCACGTCGGCACGCGCGATCGCGACGACGCGACCGACGCCGCGCTCGTGCAGCGCGCGGTGAAAGACCGGGTCGCCGCAGCCGACGTCGAGCACCGCGCGCGCGCCGCGGAAGACGTCGGCGAAGGCGGCGTATGCGGCCAGCTCCGCCGGGCGCTCGCTCACCCCGGCCCGCGCCTCGCGTTTTCGCCCGCGCGGCGATACCTTTGCCGTCCCTCCGGGTACACGAACGCTCGATGTTCCGCATCATCGCCGGGGTGGTCCTGGCCCTGGTCCTCACCGCCGGCGTCGCGCTGGCCGTCGCGCCCGGCCAGCACCTGCGGGTCGACCTGAGCGCCGGCAGCCCGTCCGTCGAGCGCCAGGGCGACTACGCCAGCTCGCAGCCGATCGAGCTGCGCGTCCGCGCGCCGCGCGCCTCCTCCGCCAGCGTCGTCGGGGTCGGCCCGGACGGTTCGAACCTCAACGTCCCGCTCGCGCGCGAGGCCGACGGCTCGTTCCGCGGCGCGTTGCGTCTGGCGATCCCCGGCGCGTGGTCCCTGGCGGTCGCGACGCTGGCCGGCGACGAGGGAACGACCACGCAGAGCTTTCCGATCGACGTCGCCGACGGCGACGCGCTGTTCGGCCAGGCCGGACTCCTCTTCTTCCTGGCGGCGGCCTCGATCGTGGCCGGGATCGCAGTCTTGCGGCGGCGGCCGCACCCCGCACCGTCTAGCTAGGGAAGCGACCAAGGCCGCCGAATGGCGGCCGGCATGACGTGCCCGAGCTGCCAAGCCAACGTTCCCGACGGCGCGCGCTTCTGCCCCAGCTGCGGCGCGCCGGCGCCGCAACCGGTCGCGGTCGGAAGCTGGACCGAGCCGGTCGCCGAGGGCGACAATCCCAAAGCGCCGCTGCAGATCGGCGACACGACCGTGCGCATCGAGGGCGAGCTGGTCCCGGTGGTCGACGTCGAGCTCGGGCCGCGCACCGCGGTCTACTTCGAGCACCACATCCTGCTCTGGAAGCAGCCGGCCGTCAAGCTCGGGTTCATGGGCGTGCAGAACGCCGGAAAGCGCTTCTTCGCGGGGCTGCAGATCTTCATCTCGACCGCGCAAGGGCCGGGCAACATCGCGTTCTCGCGCGAGGCGCCGGGACAGATCGTCTCGCTGCGCTTGCGTCCGGGACAGACGATCGACGTGCGCGAGCACCAGTTCTTGCTGGCGACGCATGCGATCGACTACGACTTCTACTGGCAGCAAGGATTGGCGAACGTCTTCTTCTCCCGCTCGGGACTGTTCATCGATCGCTTCACCGCGCGCAACGAGGAAGGCTTGTTGCTGCTGCACGGCTACGGCAACGTCTTCGAGAAAACGCTGGGCCCCGGCGAGTCGATCGACGTCGAACCCGGCGCGTGGCTGTGGAAGGACGCGAGCGTGAAGCTCGACACGGTGACCGTGCTGCAGTCGGGCGGCGGCGGCGGGATCATGGGCGCGCTCGGCGCGCTGGTCGGCGGCTCGTCGCTCGTGCTCAACCGCTTCACCGGTCCGGGCCGGCTCGGCTTGCAGTCGATGACGTATCACGAACCGCAGGCCGAAGGCGCGCAACAGGCAGGCGGCACGAGCAACATCGGCGGCGTGCTCGGTTCGTTGTTCAACAACCGTCAGTGACGACGGCTAGCGTCTACGAAACGTAGCTGACGTTGACGCTGAAGCCGCCGGCTTCGGCCTGACGGAGCACCCCGAGCACCGCTTCGATCTCGGCGTCGATCGCGATCATGTCGACGGCGCTGATGCCGACCGGTCCGGCGTTGGTCCACAGCAGGCGGCGCGCGGTCTGAAACGCGGCTCGCAGGCGCTGCGGGGTCGCTTCGAGCACCGGCCAGTCCTCGTAGGACGCCGCGGGGACGATGCGCCAGCCGTCGCCGGAGCACTCTTCTTCGTCGGCGTAGGCGTGCGGCACCGCCGCGAGCACGTCCAAGTGCGCGCGATCGATGGGGCTGACCGAGACGGGAGCTTCGGCGAGGCGCAGGACGTAGCGGTAAAACGCGGGGTTCGCGACGCTACACATCCCGGCCGGCGAGCCGACGCTCACGCTGATCACGCCTCACCCGTTCTCTCGCGCCCCGGCGGCCCCTCTCGACCGGTTGGTCGCGAAGTCAAGAAACGGTGATTCCAGTCACGGCCAGCGCGGGCGTGAGAACCTCGACGGCGAGGCCGTGCGCGCGAAAGCGCGCGGCCAGGTCCTCGCCGATGCGACGCGCCTCGCCGCGCACGAGCGCCAGCACCGACGGCCCCGCGCCGGAGAGCGCCAACGCGACCAGCTGCGGGTCGTCGTAGCCCAGGACGTCCTCCAGGCCGGGGATCGCCTTGGCCCGGTAGGGCTGGTGCAAGCGGTCGCGGACCGCCGCGCGCAGGAGGTCGAGCCGGCCGCTGGCCAGCGCGGCACCGAGCAGCGCGGCGCGCTGGATGTTGTGGACCGCGTCGGCGCGGATGTAGGCCCGCGGCAGCAGCGCCCGCGCCTGCGAGGTCGGCAGCGTGAAGGCCGGGACGACGACGACCGCCTCGGCGGCCGGCGGGGCGAAGCGCACCGAGGTCAGCCCGTCGTCGGCCAGCGCGGCCACGATCGCGCCGCCGTACCACGCCGCCAGCGCGTTGTCGGGATGTCCTTCGAGCTCGGCGACCGCCAGCGCCAACGCGTCGTCGTCGGGCGCTCGTTCCGCCAACCGCGCGCCCAAGGCGACGCCGATCGCGTAGGCGGCGGCGCTGCTGCCCAGTCCCGCGCCGAGCGGGATCGCGTTGGTCAGGGTGACGTCCAGCGGCGGGGGCACGGGGACGATGCGCGCGAGCGCCGTCTCGACGCAGCCGCGGATCCCCTCGTGGGTCGGTGCGTGCGGGCCGGCGTAGCGCCACACCGAGCTCGCACCCGGCTCGAGCACGCGCACGCGAGCGCTCATGCGAATCTCGATTCCGACGCCGACCGCGTCGAAGCCCGCGCCCAGGTTCGCGCTGGACGCGGGAGCGGAGACGAGCAGTTCCCTCACGCGGTGGTGGCCAGCAAGGATTCCAGATAGTCGGCCAACCCGCGGCCGCGCACGATCGCGTTCGCGAGCGGTGCGTTCGACGCGTGGAAGCGGGTCGCGTACGCGCTGTCCTTGAGCAGGTGCCCGGTCAGCACGCAGACGACGTCGGCGTTGTGCTCGATCTCGCCGCGCGCGACGAGCAGCTTGAGCCCGGCCAGCGAGGCGGCCGACGCCGGTTCGCAGCCGACGCCGTCGCGACCGATCACCGCCCGCGCCTGCGCGATCGCCTCGTCGTCGACGTCGAGCACCGTCCCGCCGGACGCGCGCACTTCGGCGCGCGCTTTCTTCCACGACGCCGGCGCGCCGATGCGAATCGCCGTCGCGTCGGTTTGCGCGCGCACCGGAACCAGCTCGTTCCCCGCGCGCCAGAGGCGCGCGAACGGCGCCGCGCCCGACGCTTGCACGACCCCGAGCTTGGGCGTGTGGGTCGCCAAGCCGATCTCGACCGCTTCGCGAAAGCCCTTGCCCAGCGCGCTGGTGTTGCCGAGGTTGCCGCCCGGGAGCATCACCCAGTCGGGCGGCCCCCACGCGCGCTGCTCGAGCAGGACGAAGGCCGCGGTCTTCTGCCCCTCGATGCGGTACGGATTGACGCTGTTGACCACCGCCACGCTGGCCGGGTCGAGCGCGCGCACCGCGCGCAGCGCGTCGTCGAAGTCGCCGTCGACGGCGACGACGTGCGCACCGTAGTCGAGCGTCTGCGCGACCTTGGCCTCGCTGATCCCGTCGACCGGCGCGACGACGACCGCCGTCAGTCCGGCGCGCGCCGCGTAGGCCGCCATCGACGAGGACGTGTTGCCGGTGCTGGCACAGACGACGATCCGCGCGCCGCGCTCGCGCGCCCGCGAGATCGCGACCGTCATCCCGGTGTCCTTGAACGAGGCCGTCGGGTTCATCCCCAGGTGGTAGTACGCGACGCGTTGGACGCCGGCGTACGCCGCGCCGCGCGGGCCGTCGTAGAGCGGGACGTCGCCTTCGCGCAGCGTCGTGATCGCGTCGTGCGCGATCGGCGGCAACAGCTCGCGGAAGCGCCAGACGCCGCTGCGATCGATCGCGGCGAGCGACGCGCGCCGCGCGCGGGCGGTCGTGTCGACCGTGTGCGCGTCGATCCGCGCGGCGTCGAGCTCGAACGCGAGCAGCTCGCCGCACGCCGCGCACGCGAGCAGGTCGGGATCGGCGGCCGGAATGCCGCACTCGCTGCAGCGCAGCGTCACGCGGGGGGCCGGGTGATGGCGCCTTCCGCCGCCGAAGAAACCAGGGCCGCGTATTTAGCGAACACGCCGCTGGTGTAGCGCGGTGCGGGCTGCTTCCAGCTCGCCAGCCGTTGCTGCAGCTCGGCGTCGCTCACGTCGAGCTGCAGGCGGTTGTGCTCGACGTCGATCGTGATGGGGTCGCCGTCGCGCACCGCCGCGATGGGGCCGCCGACGAACGCTTCCGGCGCGACGTGCCCGATCATCAGCCCGCGGGTCGCGCCGCTGAAACGGCCGTCGGTCACCAGCGCGACGCTGTCGCCGAGCCCTTGACCGACGATCGCCGCCGTCACGCCGAGCATCTCGCGCATCCCCGGCCCGCCTTTGGGCCCTTCGTAGCGGATGACCACGACGTCGCCGGGGACGATCTCGCGCGCGTCGACCGCGTGCATCGCGTCTTCCTCGCGCTCGAACACGCGCGCACGGCCCGCGAACTGGGTCGGCTCGTGCCCGGCGACCTTGACGACGGCGCCGTCGGGAGCGAGGTTGCCGCGCAGGATGCGCAGGCCGCCGGTCGGCTTGAACGGACGCTCGACGGTCGCGACGACGTGCTGTCCCGGCGTCTCGGTGGCGCTCGCCGACGCGTCGCGCAGCGTCTGACCGGTCGGCGTCAGCGTCGACCCGTCGACGACGCCGCCCTCGATCATGCGCTTGGCGATCAGTTGGATCCCGCCCGCCGCGTCGACGTCGAGCGCGACGAACTCGCCGCCCGGTCGCAGGCTGGCGACGATCGGCGTACGCTCGGAGATGCGCGAGAAATCTTCCAGCGAGAGCGGGACGCCGGCTTCGCGCGCCATCGCCATCAAGTGCAGCACGCTGTTGGTCGAGCCGCCGGTGCCGGTCGCGGCGGCGATCGCGTTCTCGAACGCGGCCCGCGTCGCCAGCTTGCGCGGGGTCAGATTCGAGCGCAGCATCTCCATCACGGTCACGCCCGCGCGGTACGCTTCGGTGTCCTTGCGCGGATCGACCGCACCGGGACTGGCGCTGCCGACCATGGAGAGGCCGAGGAACTCGAACGCGGTCGCCATCGTGTTGGCGGTGAACATCCCGCCGCACGCGCCGGCGCCGGGACACGCCGCCCACTCGATCGCCTTGAGCTCCTGGTCGTCGATCTTGCCGGCCGCGTGCGCCCCGATCGCTTCGTAGACGTCGCCGATCGTCAGATCGCGGCCTTGGTACTTGCCGGGCGCGATCGAACCGCCGAACAGGACCAGCCCCGGGATGTCGAGCCGCAGGAGCGCCATCCCGGCCGCCGGGATCGTCTTGTCGCACGCGACCAGCGCCACCATCGCGTCGAAGCCGTAGCCGCGCGCGACCAGCTCGAACGAGTCGGCGATCACCTCGCGCGAAACGAGCGAGGCTTTCATGCCCTCGGTGCCCATCGTGATCCCGTCGGAGATCGCGATCGCGTTGAACTCCATCGGCGTCCCGCCGGCCGCGCGAACGCCGGCCTTGACGTGATCGGCCAAGGCGCGCAAGCCGAAGTTGCACGGCATCGCGTCGGTCCACGTGTTCGCGATGAGGACCAGCGGTTTGGCCAGGTCGGCGTCGTCGAACCCGACGGCGTGGTAGAACGAACGGGCGGCGGCGCGGTCGCGGCCGTCGACGACGACGGAGCTGCGGGCGCGGGTGTGGTCGGCGGGCATGGTCGCCGTTTCGCGTTCGCGAACCGAGGTTCATCGTGATCGAACAGATCGATTTGACGGCGCTCCGCGGCTTCACCGCGCCCGACGTCCCGCCCGACGACGTCTACGACCGCTGCGTGCGCTGCGGGCTGTGCTTGCCGACCTGTCCGACCTATGTCGAAACGCTGGTCGAGACCTCGGGACCGCGCGGCCGGATCGCGCTGATCAAAGCGGTCGCCGAGGGCAAGCTGGACCTGACCTCACCCGGCTTCGTCCACCAGATGTCGGAGTGCTTGGACTGCCGCGCCTGCGAGGCCGTCTGCCCGTCCGGCGTGCGCTACGGCGAGATCCTCGAACCGGCCCGCACCCAGATCGTCCGCGCCGGCGACGCGACCCGTTCGTGGCAGGCGCGGCTCGGCCGGGCGGTGCTGATCGGCCAACTCTTCGGCCGGCTCGGCCATATGCGCGCCGCTGCCACGCTGCTGCGCTTCTACCAGCGCAGCGGCCTGCGCGATCTGGTGCGGCGCAGCGGTCTGCTGCGCGCGCTGGGCCTGCAAGACGCCGAGGCGCTCGCCCCGCGCATCTCGGACCGTTTCTTCGTCCCGCGCGATCAGCGCTTTCCGGCGGCGGGCGCGGCGCGCGCGACGGCCTTCCTGCACGCCGGCTGCATCATGCACGTCGCCTTCGCCGACTGGGACGAGGCGACGGTGCGGGTGCTCAACGCCGCCGGCGTCGACGTCGTCGTACCGTCGGACCAAGGCTGCTGCGGCGCGATCACGATCCACGCCGGCGATCTGCCGCGCGGCCGCGAGCTGGCCAAACGCAACATCGCCGCGTTCGAACGCAGCGGGGCGGACGTGTACGTCATCAACGCGGCCGGCTGCGGCTCGGCGCTCAAGGAGTACGGCCACCTGCTCCACGACGATCCCGACTGGGCGGAGCGCGCGCGCGCCTTCTCCGCCAACGTGCGCGACGTGCTCGAGTACGTCGACGAGCTCGGCTTTCCGGCAGGCGCGCTGGGGCCGCTGCGCGGCATCGTCACCTACCAGGACGCCTGCCACCTCGCGCACGCGCAGCGCATCACCGCGCCGCCGCGCCGCCTGCTGGCGGCGATTCCGGGCCTGGAGCTGCGGGAGATGAGCGAGTCCTCGCTGTGCTGCGGCTCGGCCGGGATCTACAACCTCACCCAGCCCGAGATGGCGCAGCGGCTGCAGCGCCGCAAGGTCGAGCACGTCCTCGAGGTCGCGCCCGAGATCGTGGCCACCGCGAACCCCGGCTGCGCGCTGCAGCTGCGCAACGGCCTCGACCGCGCCGGCGCACCCGCCGTCGCGATCAAGCACGTCATCCAGCTCCTGGACGAGAGCCTCGGGGTAGCGCTCGCAGACCGAGCGCCCTTGACCTAGAGGTCGCCGACGCGGGCGCCGTCGCGGGCGGCGTCTTCGAGGGTCGGGTAGACGGCGAAGACCTTGAGCAGACCGGTGATGCGCAGCAGGCGCAGGATCTGCCCTTCTTTCGCCACCAGGCGGACTTCGCCGTGGAACTCGCGCGCGCGGCGTTGTGCGCCGATCAGCGCGCCCAGGCCGGTCGAGTCGAGGAAGTCGACGCGCGTCAGGTCGACGATCAGGCGATGGTCACCGCGTTCGGACGCGTCGGTGAGCGCGGCGCGCACGCTCGGCGAAGTCGCGATGTCGAGCGAACCGACGAGATCGAAGACCTGCACCCCGTCCACGGCGTGCACGCGGATCGAGATATCCTCGTGCTGATGCGGCGTCGTCGAGCCGTTTACGTTCATCCTTCGTACTCCCGCCATAGCGCTATCTGGCCACGTTCATCCACCCGCACGATCGCGCACCCGCCGCGTTCGCTCCAAGCGGCCTCCTCGCCTTCGCGTACGGCAAAACGGTACACCACGCACGCTCGCGCGCCGTCCTCGATCACCTCGTCGAGCAGGAAGCGCCACGCGACCGGCGCCGCCGCGTACGCGGCGAAGTGGAGGGCGATCGCGGCGCGGCCGTGCACGGCCGGCTTGTGCGGTTCACGGTAGACCGCATCCTCGCTGAAGCAGGCAGCCGCTTCGTCTAGCGCACGCGGGCCGCGGGCGAACGCCTCGACCAGCGTGCGCAAGGTGGAGCTCATGGCGCCAGCGGCGCTCCGGCCTGCACGGCCTTGCGCAACGCGGTGACCTGCTCGATCTCGGCGCCGTCGCCGCCCTTGCGGTAGCCGTGCAAGGCCGCGTCGAGATCGGCCAGCGCGCCGTCCTTGTCGCCGCTTCCGTAACGCGCGATCGCGCGCTCGCGGTAGCCGTCCGGATCGTCGGGCGCGCGCTGGACGTACGTCTGCGCGTCTTCGAGCGCGAGCCGGTAGCTCTGCACGCGGTTGTAGGCCAACGCACGATAGTAGTAGCCGCTGGTCGAACCCGTCGGATCCTGTTCGATGTACGCGTTGAGCGCTTGAATCCCGTCGCGGTAGCGGCCTTGGCTGAGCGCGAGCCGCCCGCTGGCCCACAGCCCGCGCCGGTTCTTCGGATCGAGCGCCAACGCGTGCACGCAGTCGGCCGCGGCCTGCTCCGGCTTGCCGACGAGCCGTTCGACGTCGCAGCGCGCGGCGAACAGCCACGCGCCGCCTTCGCCCAGCGTGACGGCCTGGTTGTCGTCGGTCAGCGCGGCGTCGTACGCACCCGACGAGAACTCGACCTCGGCCCGGTCCTTGTACGCCAAGCCGTCGCGCGGATCGAGCTGGATCGCGCGGCTGCAGTCCGCCAACGCGCCGGCCGCGTCGTCGACGTCGAGCCGCGTCTCGCAACGCGTGACGTAGGCGTACTCGTACTCCGGATCGATGCCGATCGCCGCGTTGTAGTCTTGCAGGGCCGCGTCGTCGTCGTTCAACTCGGCTTTGGCGTCGCCGCGCATGACAAGCGCCCGCGCGTCGCGCGGATGCGCGCCCAGGTACTCGGTCAGCTCGTCGACCGACTCCTTGTACTTGCGCTCGCGAAACAGCAGCTGCGCGTGCGCCAGCGGATCGGCCGGCTCGCTCGCCGGCGTGACGAGCGCGGGCGCGGCGGGCGTATCGGCGCCCCGGGCGGGCGCGCCGAGCAGCAGCGCGCCGGCGAGAGAAAACACGGTGGCGGCGACCCGAAGGCGCATGCGCCCGACTTGCGCGCGGCCGGCCTCGCTCCTGCGGACACGAGAACGGTGATGGCTGGGGCGGCTGGATTCGAACCAACGCATGGCGGAGTCAAAGTCCGCTGCCTTACCGCTTGGCTACGCCCCAATGGTGCCCGAAGGCAGCAATGGTGCTGCGCTCGCGCCGGGCCGTTGTCCTGCTTGCGGCTAGCTCGTGAGGCGGGCCAGCCAGTCGGCGATCGGACTGACCAGCGGGATGGTGAACAGTTCCCCGTGCAGCGTCTTTTCCCGGAACGTCATGGCCAGGCCGAAGAGGGCGAAGGCGCCGATCAGGTCGGCGAACAGCCCCAGGGCGTAGATCCATACCACCGGGGTGAGGCCGACGCCGGGGATCGCCAGCACGATCAGCAGCGGGAGCGCCAGCAGCACGAGGTAGCCCAGCGCGGCGAGGATCCCGAACACGAACGCCTGGCGGACATGAACGCGCGACCAGTCGGTCGCGTCCGGCCGGTCGCGGAGCAGATCGAGCACGGCTAACGGCCAGACGATGTACGCGCTGGCCGTTCGCTCACGCAGGTCGGAAGACGATTCGCCGCCGGTCATGCCGACGGCGGGTCTTCTACTCGACGATCCGTTTCGCCCCGAGGTAGCGCGCCGCCCAATAGCGGTCGTGCAGGCTCGAGACGGTCACGCCGTGGCTGGACGAGGCGTGGATGAACCGGTCGCCGCCCAGCGAGATGCCGACGTGCGACGCGCCGGCGGCGTAGGTCTGGAAGAACACCAGGTCGCCCGCTTTGGGCGTTCCGTGGATGCGGTGGGCGACGTCGAACTGCGCGTCGGCCGTCCGCGGCAAGTGCCTGCCGATCATGGCGAACACGTGCTGGACGTAGCCCGAGCAGTCGAACCCGTTCGCCGTCGTGCCGCCGAAGACATACGGCACGCCCAGAAACCGCATCGCGTTGCGGGTCAGCGCCGACGCCATCGCGGCGCCGCGGGCGGCGATGCCGCTGGCGAACTTCTGAATGTGCAGCAGACGCGAAACCTTGGGCGTCGACTCGCTCGACAGTTCCGTCTTGGGTTCCGCATTCCACATCGCGAGGTCGGCGCCGTCGGTGGGCGCCGCGACGTCGGCCGAAGCCGAGCTGGCGGCGGCCGCGCTCATCGCGGCCGTAGACCCGGGATCACCCGTCTGCGCTGCGCTGGCCAGAGCCGGAATACCGGCCGCGAGCATGCACGCAAAAAACCCGGTCAGGATGGAACGTAGCAACAGCTGCTCCTTCTTCCACACGTACGGGGTTAGTTGACGGGTTCGGACGGAAGAATCGCCCGCGCGCCGACCGGCGCGTTCACCCCTGCCCTGGGAAGTCCCCCGCTCCGGTGCGTTGCGGGCACCGGACTCCGTGATCCGTTAGCAGGATAACGACGTATCCGGCGGAGCGATAGACGCTTCACCGAACCGGTGACCCGAATCCGGGCCACGCGGCATGGATAGGACCCGGAGCTCCCCGTCTCCTCCCGGGCTCGGCCGGGGATCGTAAAGAATCCCTGGGAGCTACCCGGCGATGCCGCGAATCGTTCGGGCGACCGCCTCCGCCACGGCGTGCGTGCGCGCTTCATCGCGGCTCTCGACCATCACCCGCACCAGCGGCTCGGTCCCGGAGGGCCGTACCAGGATGCGCCCCTGCCCCGCCAGCTCGCGCTCCGCGGCGCTCACGGCGGCCCGAACCGCGGGGTGCTCCCACACGCCGCGGTCCTCGACCCGGACGTTGACGAGCACCTGCGGATAGACGTCGAGCCCCGCCGCCAGCTCGTGCAGCGGCGTGCGGGTACGCGCCGCAACGGCCAGCAGCGCCGCTGCGGTCATCGGGCCGTCACCGGTCGTTCCCCGCGTCAGGTCGATCACGTGGCCCGACTGCTCGCCGCCGAACCGGTACCCGCCCGCGCGCAGCGCCTCGAGCACGTACCGGTCGCCGACGGCGGCGCGGACCAGCTTCACCCCGGCCGCGCGCAGCGCGACCTCGAAGCCCATGTTCGCCATCACGGTGCCGACGACGGTGTCGCCGGGCAGCTCGCCGCGCGCGTGCAGATCGCGCGCCAAGATCAGCATCGCGTGATCGCCGCTGAGCAGCTCGCCGGACTCGTCGACGAACAGCGCGCGATCGGCGTCGCCGTCGAACGCGACGCCGACGACCGGTCCGGTGCTGCGCGCGATCTCCTCGCGCACGCGCGCTTGCAGCGCCCGCAGGTTGGTCGCGCCGCAATCGACGTTGATGCGGCTGCCGTCGTCTTCGGCGTGCAGCGCGATCACGCGCGCGCCCATGCGTTCGAAGATCGCCGGGCCCACTAGATACGCCGCGCCGAACGCCGCGTCGACGACGACCGTCATTCCGTGCAAGTCGGCGCCGGCCGCCACCACCTTGGCGAACCAGCTGTCGATCAGCCCGCGGTTCGCGCCGACCGTCCCGACGCCCACGCCGGTCGGACGCGGCAGCGAGGGATCGTCGAGCAGCGACTCGATCTCCGCTTCTTCCGCGTCCGAGAGCTTGAAACCGTCGGCACCGAACAGCTTGATCCCGTTGTCCGCGATCGGGTTGTGCGAAGCCGAGATCATGACGCCGGCCGCCGCTTCGATCGCGGCGGTGATCGACGCCACCGCCGGCGTCGGCACGACGCCGAGCTGCACGACGTTGCGCCCGGTCGAGGTGATCCCCGCGACGATCGCGCCCTCGAGCATCGGGCCCGACAAGCGCGTATCGCGCCCGACGACGATTGGCTTGTCCAGCGCCTGCGCGTGCGCGATCACCGCCGCCCCCGCCCGACCGACCTTGAACGCCAGCTCCGGCGTCAAATCCGCGTTCGCAACCCCGCGCACGCCGTCGGTGCCAAAAAGCCGTTTCATGGTTCGCAGACCCGACGATGGTGATGGACCGAGCGCAGTAGCATCGTGCCTTATCCGTGTCGTTGTTGCGAGGTCGGGCGGGGGGCCCCATCGCTGTGCGATGGGGGGCGCGCAGCCCGGGGCGGAGCGCCTTGAGACGACACGAACTTCACTTGTACGCGAACTAGGTTCGGGGAGACTTGGATGCCGGGGATCTCGTGGCCGTCGGCGTCGGTCGGGGTGGGGCTGATCATCTCGTCGAGGTCCTGCGGCTTGCGCGGGATCGGCACCTCGACGCGCACGGCCGCGACGTGGTCGAGCGCGGTCGCGACGCCGCGCACGACGGTCGCGGCCGGCGTCACCGCGGCCGAGTCGACGACGATCCCCGCGCGCTGGCCGGCGTAGTCGAGGCTGACCGGCATCGCGCGCTGCTCGAGCCGGTCGAGCGAGACGATCACCGAGGCCGGCGAGAGCGAACGGATCGCGACGTCCGGTGAGACGACGTGGACCGGAACGTTGTGGAAGCCCGGATCGAGCAGATCGCTGACGTCGACGACGGCCTGGAACTGATCGGTCCGGAACGACTCGCCGTTGCGCGGCACGTCGATCACGACGGTCGCGGTCTTCTCGTTGCTGGTCGCCTGGTAGCCCGCGCGCACCCCGGTCACCACGATCGGCACCGCCAGCGTCTGGTCGAAACGGGCGAAGGTGCCGGGCGCCGCGGCGAGATGGAAATACGCCCAAGCAGCGACGGCCAGCGTGAGCGAGAGGAGCTTAAGTCCGAAGTTGTTCCTGAGGCGACTGAGCACGCGGAATCCGGGTCAGCAGATTGGCCAGCGGCCCGCCTTCGGCCTGGGAGCGCCGGCGCGAAGGTCGCACGCAAGCCGCCAGCACGCGCCGCAGCCGCTCCTCGTCGTCGATCGGGACCGAGAGCCGGCCGGCTCGGGCGACCGAGATCGAGCCGTGCTCTTCGCTGACGACGACCACCACGGCGTCGGTCTGCTCGGTCAAACCGACGGCCGCGCGGTGGCGCGTCCCCACGTGGCGGTCGACGGCGATCGCGTTGTCGGTCAGCGGCAAGAAGCACGAGGCGCCTTCGACGATCAAGTCGCGCACGATCGCGGCGCCGTCGTGCAGCGGCGAGCTCTTGGTGAAGATCGCCAGCAGCAGGTCGAGCGACAGCCGCGCGTCCAGCGCGGTCCCGCTCTCGACGTACTCGCGCAGCCCGGTCTGCTGCTCGATGACGATCAGGGCCCCGATCCGCTCGCGCGCCAGCAGCGCGCCGGCATGGGCGACGATGCGGATCTGCTCGGCCGCGATCTCGTCCTCGGCCAGCCGGTCGCGCACGAACAACCGCCCGCGGCCGAGCTGCTCGAGGCCGCGGCGCAGCTCGGGCTGGAAGATGATCGGCAGCGTGACGGCCGTGCCCAGCAGCAGGTACTGCATGACCGTGGCCAGGACCAGCAGGTGCAACAGGTTCGAGCCGGCCAGCACGACGACCAGCGCGAAGAGGCCCAGCATGATCTGGACCGCGCGCGTCCCGCGAATCAGGAGCAGCAGATAATAGATGAGCAGCGAGGTCGCGATGATGTCGATCGCGTCGCTGAGGCCGAAGCGAATCGACCCGATCGGCCAGCTCACGAGCGCCTCGCTCGCAGGGCGGCCTCGATGGTGCGGCTCGCGTCCAGCTCCGGATCGCCCAGGCCGGCGGCCGCGATCGCGGCGGCGCCGTCTTCGGTCAGCGGCTCCGTGACGCGCGCGGGGACGAACACCGACTCGATCGCGATCAGGTCGTCGACCAGGTCGCTCGAGGTGATCGCGTCGTCGAAGCGCACGGTCACCGCCGCGCCTTCCTCGACCACGTCGAGTACGCCGACGGGCGCGCCCGGCCCGCGCAGCGCGTCGACGACGTTCGCGCGCGCGAGCGGATCCAGAACGGATGCGGTCCGGGTGACGATCACGGTCACGACGACCTTCGCGTGAGCGAGGACGGACTCCGCCGCGCGCGGGTGATCGCCGTCGGCCGCAACGCGGCATGGATCGTCGCCGACGACGAGGTCGAGCCCCAACTGGCCTCGCTGCGCAAGGGCAAGGGCCACGTCATGCTGGCGCCCGGCGACCTCGTCGCCGCGCACACGATCGCCGACGACCGCGTCGTCGTCGACGCGCTGCTGCCGCGCGCGTTCGCGCTCGAACGCCGCACGCCGGGCGGCCGCACCAAGACGATGGCCGCCAACGTCGACACGCTGGCGATCGTCGCCGCGCTGGTCGAGCCCTCGCTGCACCTGGGGCTCGTCGACCGGCTGCTCGCGTTCGCGGAGCAGCACGGCTTGGCGCCGCTGCTCCTGCTGACCAAGGTCGACCTCGCCGGCGAAGCGGCTGGCGCCGAGATCGCCATGCTCTACCGTGGTCTGGGCATCCCCACGCTGCTGCTGCACCCCAAGAGCGGTCGCGGGCTCGACGACCTGCGCGCGCAGCTGGCCGCCCGTCACGCGCTGCTGGTCGGCAACTCCGGGGTCGGCAAATCCAGCATCTTCCGCGCGCTGGGCGGGATCGCCGTGGTCGGCGACCTCTCGCGCTTCGGTCGCGGCCGGCAGACGACGACCTCGGCGCGCCTGGCCCGCCTGGGCGAGGGCTGGCTGATCGACAGCCCCGGGATCGGCGAGTTCGCGCTGGATCCGATGCCGGCCACCGCGGTGGCCCAACTCTTTCCGGAGATCGCCGAACGAGCCCCCGACTGCCGCTTCGCCGACTGCCGGCACCTGAGCGAGCCCGACTGCGCGGTTCGCGCCGCGGTCGACGCGGGCGCGATCGCCGCCAGCCGCTACGCCTCGTATCGCGACGTGGTCCTGGAGGGCGGCGCGGTGCCGGAATCCTTCCGGCGACCGTAGACTGGACCCCCTTCGGTGTGGTAGTCTACTCCTCGTGCCCAACATCAAAGCCGCCGAGAAGTGGGTTCGGCAGAGCGAGACCCGCACGCAGCGAAACCTCGCGACCAAGACCAAGCTCAAGACGCTCTTCAAGAAGGCCGTCAAGGCCGCCGATGCCGGCGTGACCTCCGCCGTCGAGGGGCAGTTCGACAAGGCCGCGCGCAAGGGGATCATCCACCCCAACAAGGCCGCCCGCAAGAAGGCGCGCCTGGCGCGCGCCGTCGCCGCCGCCGCCAAGTAGCGGCCGGCCGGCTCGACCCCGCACGGCCGCCCGACGGGCGGCCTTTTTCATGCCTCGACGGCAATGACCAGCCGGACGCCCGGGCTGCCGGCCGCCAGCGGTACGATCCGCTCGCGGATCGCGGTCCGGATCGCGTCGTTGTCCTTGGCACGGACGGCCAGCCGGTAGCGCCACTCCTCGTTGACCCGTGCCACCGCGTACGGCGCCGGGCCGAGGACCTCGAAGCGCGGGTCCTCGCGCAGCACGGCCGCCCAGCCGCCGATCGCGTCCTCGACGGCGCGCCGCGAGCGCCCGATCGCGCCCAGCTGGGCCAGCCGCACGAACGGCGGCCAACGCAGACCGCGCCGTTCGGCCAGCTCCGCGCGCGCGAAGCCGTCGTAGTCGTGCCGGGCGGCGAACGCGATCGCCGGGTGCTCGGGGGAGTAGGTCTGCACGATGGCCGTGCCGGGCCGGGCACGCCCGCTGCGGCCGCAGACTTGCGTGAGCAGCGCGAAGGTCCGCTCCGCGGCGCGGAAGTCGGCGACGTGCAGATCGAGATCGGCGGCCAGCGCGCCGACCAGCGTCACCTGCGGAAAGTCCAGCCCTTTGGCGACCATCTGGGTGCCGACCAGGATGTCGCCTTCGTGCGCGAAGCGCTCCAGCAGCCGCGCGTGCGCGCCGACCCGCGTCGTCGTGTCCGAGTCCATGCGCACCACCACGGCGCTGGGGAACAGCCGCTCGAGCTCCTCGACGACCCGCTGCGTTCCGGCCCCGAACTCGCGGATCGGACCGTCCCCGCACTGCGGGCACACTACCGGTACCGGCTCGCGATGGTCGCACCAGTGGCAGCGCAGCAGCGCTTCGCTGCGGTGCAGCGTCAACGCGGTCGAGCAGCGCGGACACTCCGGCACGTGGCCGCAGCCGCGGCAGAGCACGAAGCGTGCGCTGCCGCGCCGGTTGATGAACAGCACGGTCTTCTCCCGCCGCGCCAGCCGCTCGTCGATCGCCTCGGTCAGCGCGCTCGAGAACACGCGCTTGTTGCCGGCCGCGAACTCGGCGCCCATGTCGACGATCCGCACCGCCGGCAGCGGCTGCGCGGTCGCGCGCTGCGTCAGCCGGATCAGCGGGATGCGCCCGGCGATCGCGCGCGCGTAGTCGTCGAGTGCCGGGGTCGCGCTGCCCAGCACGACGACGCCGCCGGCGCGGCGCATGCGCTCGCGCGCGACCGCGACCGCGTCGTAGCGCGGGACGCTGTCTTGGCGGTACGAGCCCTCGTGCGCTTCGTCGACGACGATCAGCCGCACGTCCTCGAGCGGCGCGAAGACGGCGCTGCGCGCGCCGACGACGACGTCGATCTCACCGCGCGCCGCCGCCTGCCAGGCGTCGAAACGCTCGCGTTCCGAGAGCGCGGAGTGGAGCACCGCGACCCGGTCGCCGAACGCGTCCTCGAAGCGCGCCGCCGTCTGCGGCGTCAACGCGATCTCGGGGACCAGCACGATCGCACGACCGCCTTCGCGCAGCACCCGTTCGATGGCGTGCAGGTAGACCAGCGTCTTGCCGCTGCCGGTCACGCCGACCAGCAGCACCTGCGCGAAGGCGCGCTCGTCGAGCAGCGCGCCGATCCGCTCGATCGCCGCGCGCTGCTCGTCGGTCGGCGTGAAGGCCGGCAGACGCACGTGCGCGCTGCGCTCGCGCCGCAGCTCGCGCACCTCTTCGCGCAACGCGCCGGCCTGCAGCGCGCGCCGGATCACCGCGTCAGAGAACCCGGCCAGCACCGCGTCGCTGCGCCGCAGCTCGCCCGAGGCGCAGACCAGCGCCACCAGCGCGGTGACCTTGGCGCCGCGCACCGCGCGGTCGCCCGGGACCAGCACGCGGACGGTGGCGGCGCCGATGCGCGCGCCGCCCAGCACCCGCCGCCGCGCCAGCGCGCCGGCCCGCACCAACGCGTCGATCGCGCGCAGCAGCGTCGTGCGATCGCCGGCGCGGCGCGCCTCGGGATGCCGCAGCAGCGCGTCGGGCGAGACGCCTTCGCGCAGGTCGGTCCAGAGCAGCCGGATCAGCCGCTCGGGAACCGCGGCAAAGCGTTCCGGGAGCGGCGGCTCGCCCTGCGGCACCAGCCGCTCGACGGCGCGCGGGACGGCGGCGGCCAAGACGAGGACGCCCAGCGCCTCGCGCAGCGAGCACACGTAGCGCTCCGCGATCCAGCGCGCCAGCGCGAGGCCGCTCCGGTCGAACGCGCGCGGCCCCTCGACGCGCGCGGCCACCTCCTTGACGGCGCGCTGCTCGCCGTACGCGTACGGCGCGGTGACGACGTAGCCGTACACCTGGCGCGTTCCCAGCGGTACGCGGACGACCTCGCCGACCGCTAGTGCCATACCGGCGGGGACGCGATACGTGAGCGCTTGATCGAAGCGCGCGGTGCGCAGATGCGGCAGGACGTCGACGACGAGCACGCTCACCGAGCAGGACCCGCGCAGAGCGGACGCGAGGACATTCAGGTGACGATTCCCGCGAGCGCCCTGACCGCCCCGCTGCGCACGACCGTGGTCGGTAGCTACCCTCAGCCGGACTGGCTGGTCGACCGCGACCTGCTCGGCGCGCGGCTGCCGCCCCGCGTTCGCGCGCGAGAGATCTGGCGCGTCCCCGAGCAGTGGCTCGAGGCGGCGCAAGACGACGCGACGCTGATCGCGATCCGCGACATGGAGCGGGCCGGCGTCGACATCATCAGCGACGGCGAGATCCGCCGCGAGAGCTACTCGAACCGCTTCGCGACCGCGCTCGAGGGGATCGATCTGGAACACCCCGGCACCGCGCTCGACCGCACCGGGCATCCGAATCCCGTCCCGCGCATCGTCGGCGAGATCCGGCGCCGCGAGCCGGTCATGGTGCGCGACGTGCAGTTCTTGCGCGCCAACACCGACCGGCCGATCAAGATCACCGTCCCCGGGCCGTTCACCATGTCGCAGCAGGCGCAGAACGACGCCTACCCCGACCTCGCGTCGGCTGCGATGGGCTTCGCCGCCGCCGTCAACGCGGAGCTGCACGATCTGGTCCGCGCCGGCGCCGACGTCGTGCAGATCGACGAACCGTACCTGCAAGCGCGCTCCGACGCGGCGCGCGAATACGCGCTGCCCGCGATCGCGCGCGCGCTCGAGGGGATCGGCGGCGTGACCGCGCTGCACACCTGCTTCGGGTACGCGCACGTCGTGCACGCGCGTCCCGAGGGCTATCCGTTCCTCGACGAGCTCGACGGCGTCCCCGCCCGGCAGATCGCGATCGAGTCGATGCAGCAGCACGTCGACCTGGGCGTGCTCGAGAAGCTGCCGCACAAGACCGTCATCTTGGGCGTGCTGAACCTGGACGACGGCGCGGCCGTCGAGACGCCCGAGCAGGTCGCCGCGCAGATCCGCGCCGCCCTCGTGCACACGACGCCGGAGCGGCTGATGATCGCGCCCGACTGCGGCATGAAGTACCTGCCGCGCGCGACCGCGTTCGCGAAGCTGCAAGCGATGGTCGCCGGCACCAAGCTCGTCCGCCGCGAGCTGGGGATCGCCGACTAGAGCCGCGTCAGCCGGCCGTCGACGCCGTAATACGAGACGGCGTCACGGCCGCCGCGTTTGCTGTGATACATCGCGGCGTCCGCGTTCTCGAGCAGCGCGCTCGCGGTGGCGGCGTCGGCCGGAAAGCAGGCCACGCCGATCGAGGCCGTGATCGTCACCGGTTCCGGCGCTTGCGCCGGCCGCAGGTGCGCGAGGTCGAGCGACGCGATGCGCGCGCGCAGCGCTTCGGCGCGTTCGATCGCGTCGGCCTTCCCGCTCTCGCCGAACACCAGGCAGAACTCGTCGCCGCCGTTGCGGGCGACCAAGTCGGCGTCGCTGCGCGCGGCGCCGCGCAGCACGCGCGCCAGCTCGCGCAACAGCGCGTCGCCGGCGGCGTGCCCGTAGCGGTCGTTCCAGGCCTTGAAGCCGTCGGTGTCGACGAACAGCAGGGCCGACTGCGCCAGCGGGGCGTGCCGCGCGGCCTCGATCAGCGCACCCAGCCGCTGCCGGAGCGCGCGCGGCCCGAGCAGACCGGTCAGCGCGTCGTACTCCGCGCGGTGACGATCGATGGCGCGATCGAGCGCGATCACGTACGCCGGCGAGGCGTGGTCGGCCAGCGCCGCCACCCGGTCGACGGCGTCCGCGTCGAGCGGCCTGCGCGACGATGCGACCAGGACGCACGACCGGCCGCCGTCGAGCGCCAGCGGCACCGCCACCGCGCCGGCGTCGCTCGGGTGCACCGGCCGCGGCGGCGTCTTCCCGTTCAGCTGCACCCGATGGCCGGCCCGGTAAGCCAGCACCGGCAGCGCGGTCGCGTCGTCGAGCGCGAGCGCGGTCCCCGCGAAGTACGCCGTTCGTTCGCCGGCGGCGAAGACGCAGCGCAGCTCGCCCTCGTGCGCCTCGAACAGCAGCACGGCGTCGATCGCGGGCACGAGCCGTCGCACCGCGAGCGCGATCTCCGCGCGCACGTCGTCCACGCAGCTGCGCGCGGCGTCGGCCAGCCGCCGCGCGGCGTCGACGAAACCCGCTTCGCGTTCGCGGGCCAGCCGCAGCGCGAGCCGATCCGCGCGGCCGCCGGCGCGCGTGCGCAGCGCGACGAACAGGCCGCCCAGCCCGACGGCGAGGCTGCCCGCGCACGCGATCTCGAGCGCCGCGGCCGCCGCCATGACGCGCACGGTGCCCGCCCGCGCGGACGCGCAGTTACGGGATCAGCGCGCGCAGCTTGTCGGGCTCGGTGACCACGACGTGCGCGGTGCGCATGTCGACCAGTCGATCGTCCCAGAACCGGTTCAAGGTCCGGTTCACGGTCTCGCGCGTCGTCCCGATCATGTTCGCCATTTCCTGGTTGGTCAGGCGAAGCGTGATGCGCGTCCCGTTCTCGACGTGCTCGCCGAATTGCTCGCTCAGGTTCAGCAGCAAGGAGGCGAGCCGGGCGCGGATGTCTTGCGAGGTGGTGGCGGCGATCAGCGCGTTGGCCGCCCGCAGGCGCTCGGAGAGCTCGATGACGAGCAGCTTCCCGATCTGTGGATTGCGGTCGATCAAGCCCAGGAAGTCGTCGCGGCGGACGGCGCCCACCTCGACGTCGGTCAGCGTCTTGATCGACGCCGAGCGCAGGGAGCTGTCGAACATCGACATCTCGCCGAAGAAATCGCCTTCCTTGAGGATCGAGAGGATCGTCTCGCGCCCGTCCGGACCGACCCGGCAGACCGCGACCGAACCGGCCGCGATGACGAAGAACGTGTCGCCGGGCTCGCCCTCGCGCACGATGAACTGGTGCTTGGGATACCGCCGCTCGGCGACGGTAGCCAGCACCTGCCCCAGCTGTTCGTCGGAGAAATCCCGAAAGAGCGGGATCCGACGCAGGGTGGCGAGGTCGATCATCGCGTGGTCATTCGCAGGGGCTGTACGGCGCGCCCTCTCGACCGCTCATTTGACCTTGACGCGGAAGCAGATCGTGCCTTGGGAGGTCCCGGTGGCCCCGCTGGGGACGATCTTCCCGGTCGTGCCGCCGATGGTGACCGTGAACGACTTGGACCCGGCGGTCCCGCCGGTGAACGTCGAGCCCGCCGTCGTGTCGCCGTAGGACGTCCCCGAACACGTGGCGCCGGCGACCAGCGCCTCGTTCAGGCCGTTCGAGTTCACGCCCCAGGTCGCGGTTCCGTTCTCCGTGATCGTGAACGAACCGGCCGTCGTGGTCGGATACGCGCCGGCGATCGTGCTCTCGCTCGAGCCGCCCGCGATGACGTTGCGGTAGTCGATCGTGTAGAGCACGATCCCGCCCGGACATACCGTACCGGCCGGCGGGCTGCCGCTGCAGCCGCTGCTCTGGATCGTCTCGTTCTTGGTCAGCACGATGTAGCCCGGATAGAGCTCGTTGTGCGTGTAGTTGATGTTGGTGCCCTGGCTGGCCGCGATGACCGCGTCGTAGCGCGAGAACGCGACCACATCGGCCGGCGCGCTGTAGACCGCGTAAACGGTGATCTGGCCGTTCGTGCGGCGCGGCACCGCGTACGTCCCGGTCGACGTCGCGCCGGCCACGCCGTTCGTGAAGTCCGTGCCCGTACCGCACGTCGTGCCGGTGACCGCGCCGCAGATGCGCACGGTCCAACCGCTCGGCACGGTCGGCGCGGTGCCCGTCACCGTCACGTCGACGGTCGCATTCGTGGTGTTGTCGTACTCGAGGTCGTTCTGCACGACGAACGTCGTCGGCCCTTGCGTGATCGTATTGCCGATCGGCGACCCGGCCACCGTTCCGCTGTTCGTCAGCGTCGCGCCGGTCGGAAAGAATCCCACCGCGGTGAAGTCGTTGTTGTTGTTCACCGCGACGTTGCCGTCGTAGCTGCCGGTCGCGTCGTAGTTGCCGGTGCCCGGCGGCCCGATGTACGGCACCGTCCCGGTCGAGCCCGCCGTGTAGCACTCCGCGCCCGACGCGACGCCCGGGATCTGCGCGGCGCTGACGATCTGCGCGCTGCCGGCGGTGCCCGCCGTCGCGCCGTAGGAGTCGGCCATCGTCGTCGTCGTGCCGTTGGCGCCGCCGGCGACGGTCGCCGTCACGCTGCTGCTGGTCAACACGGTGCCGCCGCCGCCGCCGCCGCCGGGGCCGTGCTGGATCGCGTACGTCGTGTCGCTGCTCGTGTCCGCGGCGGTCGTCCCGGCAGCGCCGTCCGCGTGGACGGTGATCCCGGTGAACGTGTTCGGCGAGGTGATCTCGACCGTGCCGCCCGCGCCGCCGCCGCCGCCGCCGTCGTTGTCGGGCGCAAGGCCGGTCGTGCCGTCCGCGTAGACCGTGGCCGCGGTGCCGCTGGTGTCGGCGATGCGCATCATGACGATGCCGCCGCCGACGCCGCCCGAGCTGCCGTAGTTGCCGACGCTGTTGTTGTTCGAGCCGTTGTTGTTGGTACCCGCGCCGCCGCCGCCGCCCATGAACACGCGCGTGACGGACGGGGTGAGCGCCGCGGCACCTCGGCCGCCGATGTCACCGGTATTGGTCGTGCTGTAGTTCGCAGCCGTGTGCAAGCCGGGCGAGCTCTGCGAGTACTCCGAGGTGTTGCCGCTGTAGTTCGGGGTCCACGGGTAGCCACCGTTCCCGCCGGCGCCGCCGTTACCGCCGCCGCCGCCGCCGCTGTTCTGGTCGTTCGCGACCGGGTCCATGTCGTTGCCGCCGCCACCGGCGTTGGCCGGCGCGCCTTTCCCCATGTCGCCGCCGGGATAACCGTCGGCGGTGCCGTGCGTCACGGTCGGTGAAGCGGGGGTCGACGGCGTCGTGAAGCTCGTGTAGTAGAACAAATAATCCGGCGTGCCCGCGACGCCTTCGCCCTTCGAGCCGAAGCCCGGTGCGTTGCCGGCGCCGTTCATCTGCGAGGAGTCGGTCCAGTCGCTGTTGAGCACGCTGGTCGGCGTGGTCGATGCGACGCTGACGCCGCCGCCGCGGAAGCCGTTGCCGGTCGCGTAGATCGTCGCCCCGCCCAAGTTGAGCGTCGTCGCTATGTCGAGCGCGGCGACGCCGCCGGTCTTGCCGTCCCAATATGCCGCGTGGAACGTGCTGCTCAGCGTGGCGGAGACGTACTGCGGCACGCGAACGATTTGATAGGTCTGCTGTCCTTGACCGGCGTTGCCGGCGCTCTTGACGTAGGTGTTGATCAGGCCGTTACCGCTGCCGGCGCCTTCGATCGTCGCGGTCGTCCCCGTCACGCTCTGCACGCCGACGTACTCGTAGAGTCCCGCCTGCCCGAGCGTCTGATAGCCGCTCCCGCTCGCGCCGTCACCGTAGGCGCTCGAGTTGCTGGTGCTGATCGTCCCGTCTTGCATCTGGATGATCAGCAACAGGTCACCGGCCGCGACCGCGGTGCTGGCACCGCCGCCGCCGGTGTCGATCGTCCCCAACGAGACCGTGGTCGCGCCGGCAGCGAGCGTTCCGCTGGGCGGACTGTAATACGTGTCGTAGACGCCCGAGAGCGTGCCCGGCGAGCCGTCCTTACCTGCGGTCGAGGCGCATATCGGAGCGGCCAGCGCCGGCTGCGCGCGAAACGTCGCCGGCGCGAGTACGACGATCTGCGCGCACGCAATGAGGAACGCGACGAAACGGCGACGCGAGAGCACGAGGTCCATTCTACGTCGCCGCTGCGTACCGCGTCCCCTTGCTTGGGGAACTTTTTGCACTCGAGGCGGGCACCACGCACGGCGTGGACGCCGACGAACCGAAACTTTACGCCCTGGCGGTGACGCCGCGCCGCGTGCGACCCGGGGAGACCGCTCGCCTGCTCTTCCGAACGGCGAACCTGTCCGGCGCCGCGCACGAGGCGCGCGTGCGCTTCGTGCTCGACGCCGGGCTCGAGCCGCTCGGCCCGACCGAGGTCGCCCTCACTCCGGTCGCGCCCGGCGACGCGTACGCCGCGCAGCTCGACGTACGCGCCGTCGCGGCGTCCGCGTCGGAGCTCGCGGCGAGCGCCGTCTTTGCGCTGGGCGAGCGGTGCTTTCCGACCAACGACTGCACGCTGCGCGTGTGCGGGCGCGCGGTGCTCGACGGCGCCGCCAGCGGCGTACGGGTCGAATGGCTCGACGCGCACACGGTGCGCGTCGAAGCGGTCCTCACCAACGAGGGCGACGCCGACGCGCACGATCTCGAACTGATCGTACCGGCGCCGCGCGGCACGCGCGCATGCTCGTCGCCGGCCGCGACGAGAATCGCGGTGCTTGCGCCGGGCGCATCGGCGCGCACGGCGTTCGAGGCGTCACTCGTCGCGCCGGTGCCGCTCGTGCGGTGCGAGGACGCGTACGTCGTCGCCGGCGACGGCACGCGCTACGCGTTGCCCGCCCGCGCGCACGTCCGGACCCAAGCCGCGTTGGCACCGCCCGCGGTGAGCGTGCGCTGCGTGGCGCGCACGCTCGACCTCGCGATCGAGCTGAGCAACGACGGTTGGGCCGACGCGCTGGGCGTGCCCGTCCAGCTGCAGCTGCCCGGCGGCGTACGCGAGGTGCCGGGCAGCCTGCGGCTGGACGACGTGCCGCTGCGTCGCGTGCGCGGCGAGCCGATCGTGGTGCCGCGCGTTGGCGCCCGCGGCAGGTGCCGTGTCTCGCTGCGCGCGACGGTGCCGCCCGGCACGGGGCCCGGCTCGCTGTCGGTGCTCGCGGCCGAGCACGCCGTCAGCGCCGCGTTCGTTCCGGCGGTGATTCGCGAGCTGCGGCTGCGCTGGTTGGACGGCCTCGCGCACGCCACGCCCGGCGAACCGGCCGCCGTCGTGCTCGAGCTGCACAACGCCGGCGACGTCCCCGTGCGCGCGGACGTCGCCGTCGGCGAGCCGTGGACGATGCTCGGCCACGACCTCGCGCCCAAGCCGCTCGCCGCCGGCGCGCATGTCGTGGTGCGCGTCGAGCTGCGTCTGGACGAGCAGGTGGCGGACGGCGAGGAGGTTCCGTTGACCGTGACCGGTACCGAGGCGGCGGGCGAGGCGCACGCATGCGTCGAGGCCTGCGTGCTCGTTCGCGACCGCCCCTGGCTCGCGCTCGACGATCTCCCGGTGCGTGACGGCGACGACGCGGTGCGCTACACCGTGCGGCACGTCGGGACGACGCCGGCGCGCGCGCTGACCATCCATGCCGGCGACCTGACGCGGCCGCTGGACGACCTGGATCCCGGCGAGCGCGCCGAGGTCGTGCTGCCGCTCGAGGTCGCACGACGCGGCGCCGCCGTGCACGTGCGTGGGCGGCACGCCCTGCAGCTGCCGGCGCGCGACGGCCGGCCCGCCGCACGCGTCGAGCTCGACGCCGAGCTGCCCGACGCGGTCGTCGCCGGCGCGCCGTTCGCGTTGCTGATACGCTGCGCAACGGCCGACGACGTCGATGCGCTGCGGCTGCGCCTTACCGGCATGCGCGGTGTTCGGCACGTCGCGGGTTCGACGGTGCTCGACGCGGTGCCGTTGCTCGACCACGGCGACCGCGCTCCGCTGGCCGAACCCGGCTTGCAGTTGCGCGGCCTGGCTGCCGGCACCCGGTTCGTGGTGCGCTGCCTGTTGGTCGCGGATGCCGGCGAGGGTGAGCGCACGCTCCAGCTCGCGGTCGACGTCGACGACGAGCCGGGGCCGATGCTCGCGCGTACGCTGACCGTTACGGCGTACGACGGTTTCGCCACGCGCCCGCAGGGTCTGGCGTACCACGTCGACGCGTGCAGTCTCGTCTGCGCCGCCGTGCCCGCGCCGGCCGCGCCGAGCGAACCCGCGGCGTTGCAACCCGAACCGGTCGTGGCGGGCGGCGAACAAGTCGAGGACTATACGCTGCTGCACCGCTTCGACGACGACCGGGTCGCGTTGCTGGTGCGCGCGCTGCGCGCGGCGGCACCGCGCGGGTTGGCCAGTCGATTGCTCCCGCTGCGCGCGCTCTTCCCCGACGCGGAGGGTGGAGGCGATGCCGACGCGCAACGCGCGCTCGCCTGCGCGGGCGAGGCGTTGGGCGACGTCTTCGACCGGCTTTCGGTCAAGCTGTGCATCCCCGGCTTCGCCGCCGACGGCGACGACCTCGAGGACGGCGTGCTGCGTGTCGCGCTCGACGCGCTGTGCGCGCAGCTGCTGGCGACGCCCACGACGAGCGCGGCGGGTGACGCGGCCTGCGTGCAGCTCAGCGCGTCGCGCGTGCGCGAGGCGCGCGCGACCTTGGCGGTCGCGCCCTACGGCGCCCCCGAGGTCGTGCAGCTGCTGCTCGATCTGGTGCCGAACCGCTGCGAGGACCCGCTGCTCGGCGCCGCGCTGACGCGCTGGGCGCAGGCCGCGCGCGCAGCGGTCGACGCCGCCGCGGCCGGCGGCCGGCTCGCCTTCGACGACGCGCTCGCGCGCGGCCCGATCGCCGACGCGCTCGACGACGCCGGCGCGAGCGTGCTGGCCGCCCTGCGCGCGCGCGGCGCCGTGTCGGGAGGTGTCGCGTGATCGAGCTCTCCTCCGCGCTGGCGGTGGCCGGAACGGGCCTGGCCGCCTTCGCCATCCTCGCGCCCCGCACGGTGGCGCTCCTCCCCGCCGCGGCACCGGCTCCACTCTCCCGCCCGCGGCCGCCCTCGTACGACGAGGGCTGGCCGCCCCCGTTCGTCGCGCTCGGCCCGGAACCGCCGGCGACCGCGCGCTGGCCGGCGTGGGTCGATCCCGCGGCGACCGGCGCGGACCTGCAGCTCCGCGGCGTCCTGATCGACGCGCTCGGCGCGGCGCGCACGACGTGGGCGCGCTCGATCCTCGAACGCGCCCTCGACGACGAACCCGATGCCGCGCTGCGCGCGGCGATCCGCGACTACGTGCGCTCGTAGATGCCGACGAGCTCGCCGCTCGCCAGCACGTGCGCGTTCGAGACGAACTTGAACTTCGCATAGCTGGTCGTCTTGTCGAGGCCGAGCTGCGGAACGTCCAGCGCGTAGACGGTGATGTGGTAGTGGTGCGGGCCGTGGCCGGGCGGCGGACACGGACCGCCGTAGGCTTGTGTCCCGAAATCGGTCGTGCCGTGGATGCCGCCGACGCCCGCGTCGGACTTCGCGCCCGCACCCTCCGGCAGCGACGTCGTCGTGGCCGGGATGTCGAACAGCACCCAGTGGACGAAACCGACACCGGTCGGCGCGTCCGGATCCCAAATCGTGATCGCGAAGGACTTGGTGCCGGCCGGCGCACCGGACCACGACAACTGCGGGCTGCGGTTACCGCCGGTGCACCCGAACCCGTCGAACACCGCCGTGTCCGGAATCGTCTGGCCGTCTTTGAACGACGTGCTCGTCACAGCGAGCTTCGTTTTCGTCTCCATGCGACCGAGTGTACCCGAAACAGATGCGCCGCGGGTGAGGTAGTATCGCGCGTGATCGCCGTGCCTGGCCTCCGCGTCGTGCTGCCGCTGGCAGCGGCCGCGGTGCTCGCGGCCTGCTCGGGCCCCGCCGGCTCGGCCGGGACGTCGGCCGTCGCATGCCCGCAGGTGATCGCCGCCACCGATCTCGTCTATCCGGCATCCGGCTCGAGCGGGATCCCCGACGCGATCGGGCAGGTCGTCGTCTCCGGTCCGGCCAGCACGGTGGCCTTGACGCCGTCCGGCGGCGCCGCCGTCACCTCCAGCACGCAGGTCGCCGTCCCGACCCCGCTGCCGAGCCCCAACACGCAGCCGGTGAACTGGCAGACCGCGTTCGCGTTCCCGACCCTCGCGGCCGGCACGACCTACACCGTGAGCATCACCAACGCGGACGTCGCGCCGGGCTGTCCCGGTGCCGGCCCGACCGACCTGGGAACGTTCACCACGAAATGAAGAGGGTTCGCCTTTCGGCGAACCCTGCGTCTACGCGCTCTGGTCTTTGGGGCGTTCGGCGAAGATGAGCGTCGGCTGCTCTTTCTTCTCGACGACCTCTTTGTTGATGACGCACTTCTTGACGCCTTGCAGCGAGGGCAAGTCGTACATCACGTCGAGCATGATCTCTTCGAGGATCGAGCGCAGGCCGCGCGCGCCGGTCTTGCGCGACTGCGCCTTGACGGCGATCGCGATCAGCGCTTCTTTGGTGAAGGTCAGCTCGACGCCGTCCATCCCCATGATCTTCTGGAACTGACGGACCAGCGCGTTGCGCGGCTCGACCAGGATGCGGCGCAGCGCGAGCTCGTCGAGCGCGTCCAGCGTCACCACGATCGGCAGGCGGCCGATGAACTCCGGGATCAGCCCGAACTTGAGCAGATCCTCGGGCATCAGCTGCTGCAGGAGCTTGGCCTGGCGCGCGTCCTTCTTCGATTCCGGGCTGGCCCGGAAGCCCAGCGAGTTCGAGGCGACGCGGCCTTCGATGATCTTCTCGAGCCCGTCGAACGCGCCGCCGCAGATGAACAGCACGTTGGTCGTGTCGATCTGGATGAACTCTTGGTGCGGATGCTTGCGCCCGCCCTGCGGCGGCACGTTGGCCGTCGTCCCTTCGAGGATCTTGAGCAGCGCCTGCTGCACGCCCTCGCCGCTCACGTCGCGCGTGATCGACGGGTTCTCGCTCTTGCGAGCGATCTTGTCGATCTCGTCGATGTAGACGATGCCCTTCTCGGCGCGCTTGACGTCGTAGTCGGCGGCCTGAATGAGCTTGAGCAGGATGTTCTCGACGTCTTCCCCGACGTAACCGGCCTCGGTGAGCGAGGTGGCGTCGGCCATCGCGAGCGGGACGTCGAGGATCTTGGCCAGCGTCTGCGCGAGGTACGTCTTGCCGCTGCCGGTCGGCCCGACGAGCAAGATGTTGCTCTTCTGCAGCTCGACCTCTTCGGGGCTGCCCGTCGCCGCGCCGCCGTTGACCCGCTTGTAGTGGTTGTAGACGGCGACCGCCAGCGACTTCTTGGCCCGCTCCTGGCCGATGACGTACTGGTTGAGGATGTGGTTGATCTCCTTCGGCTTCGGAATGTTCCGCAGCCGAAGGTTCTCATCGACGTTCTTGTAGAGCTCTTCCTCGATGATCTCGTTGCAGAGCTCGATGCACTCGTCGCAGATGTAGACGCCCGGGCCCGCGATCAACTTGCGCACCTGCTCCTGCGATTTGCCGCAGAAGCTGCACTTCAGCTGACCCTTCTCGTCCCCGAAACGAAACATGCGTTGACCCTACAGGCTCTGGGAGTTGGGCGAGACCGTGCGATTCTCTTTGGAGAAGACCTGGTCGACGATCCCGTACTCCTGCGCTTCCTGCGAGGTCATGTAGTAGTCGCGCTCGATGTCTTTGAGGATCTTGTCGATGGGCTGCTTGGTGGTCTGCTCGTAGATGCCCGCCAGGGTCCGCCGGGTCGCGATCAGGTCGCGTGCGTGGATTTCGATATCCGTCGCCTGGCCACCCACCTGCTGGACCCAGGGTTGGTGGATCAGGATCTTGGCGTACGGGAGCGCGAAGCGCTTCCCGGCCGCCCCGCCCGTGAGCAGGATGGAGGCCATGGACGCGGCCATGCCGGCGCAGATCGTCGCGACGTCCGGCTTGATGAGCTGCATCGTGTCGTAGATCGCCAGACCCGCGGTCACCGACCCGCCGGGGCTGTTGATGTACATGTCGATATCTTTATCGGCGTCCTCGCGCTCCAAGAAGAGCAGCTGCGCGATGACCAGCGAGGCCATGCCGTCGTCGATCGGTCCGTGGACGAAGACGATGCGTTCTTTGAGTAGGCGCGAGTAGATGTCGTACGCGCGTTCACCGCGTGCGCTCTGCTCGACAACCATCGGTACCAAGTGTCCCATGTGCGCCCTCCGTGACCTACTCGGATGCGACTTCAGTTGCAGGCACGCGTTTGGCCTGCTCGATCAGCCGGTCGATGGTCTTGGTACGGACGATGCCGTCGATCATGGCCCCCACGTTCGACTGCAGCGCCTGGATGATCCGCTCGCGCGGCTGCCCGTATTGGGCCGCCAGGGCGTCCAGCTCGGCTTCGACGTCCGCCTCGGTCGCCTGGACGCCTTCCTTCTTCGCGATCGCTTCGATCAGCAGCGTGGTCTTGACCCGGCGCTCGGCCTCGCCGCGGAAGGTCTCGCGGATCTCGGCCTCGCTCTTGCCGCTCTGCGCGACGTAGTCGTCCCACGGCACGCCGGCCCGGGCGATGTACTGCTTGGACTCCTCGAGCAGGGCGTCCAGCTCGCGCTCGACCAGCACCTCGGGCAGCGGGAAGTCGTTGGCCGCGACGATCTTGTCCAGCAGCTCCGAGGACATCCGCCGGCGGCCGTTGGTCCGCACCTGGTCGTCCAAGCGGCGCCGCAGGTCGGCCTTGAGCTCGTCGAGCGTCTCGAAGCGCGAGACGCGCTTGGCCAGCTCGTCGTCGAGCGGGCTCAGCTCCGGCTCCTTGACCTCGTGGACGGTGATGGTGAAGACGGCGTCCTTCCCGGCCAGGTCGGCGTTGCCGTAGCCCTTGGGGAAGCTCGCCGAGACCTCTTTCGTCTCGCCGGCGCGCATCCCGACCATCCCGGCGGCGAAGCCGGGGATGAACTGCTCCTCGCGGACCTCGGTCTCCTGACCCTGGGCCGTCCCGCCGTCGAAGGCGACGCCGTCGATCTTCCCTTCATAGTCGACCGTGACGACGTCGCCGAGCTGCACCGGCCGGTCGGCCGGGACCAGGGTGGCGGCGTTGCGGCGCAACTGGTCGAGCGTCCGCTCGACGTCCTCGTCCGAGGCCGTCTCCGGAACGTCGGTCACCTCGACCCCCAGGTAATCCTGCGGCTCGATCGGCGGGCGGACGGTGACGACCGCCTTGAAGCTCGGCGGCTCGCCGCCCTCGCCGCCGACCAAGTCGACGGACGGCTGCGCCAAGGGCTCGAGCTGATGTTCCTCGATCGCGGCCCGGTACTTCGTCGAGAGCAGCTCTTCGAGCGCCCGGTCGATGATCTGGGCGTTGCCGTAGGCGCTCTCGAAGACTTTGCGCGGCACCTTGCCGGGGCGGAAGCCCGGCACTTTCACGTTGCGGACCAGGCGACGGAACGCGGCATCCTGCGCCGCGCTGTACTCTTCCGGCGTGATGCTGATCTCGAGCTCGACGCGAGTGGGGTCGAGCGGCTTCAGCGTCGAGGGCACGAGCGAGGAAAACCTCCGGAAGCGGGGACGGCGGGCAAGCGCCCGCCGTCGAATCGTACATGGAGCGGAAGACGAGATTTGAACTCGCGACCCTCGCCTTGGCAAGGCGATGCTCTACCGCTGAGCTACTTCCGCGCGAGCCGGACGCACACTTCGTGGCCCCCGGCGCGAACCCTCGGAGTGTACCCAACCGCCACAACCCGCGTCAAGCAGGAGCGGGACCTTCAATCTGGGCGCACTGAGACTCGAACTCAGACGGGTTGCCCCACGGGAACCTAAATCCCGCGCGTCTACCGATTTCGCCATGCGCCCGTCGCTGAGGCGGGCGTTTCGCCCCGAGCGGCGAGGACACCGCCCGGGGCGCGGCCTTCACACGAGGCTGAAGTGGAGCTCGCCGAGCTTCGAGATCGACGTGCGCACGCGATCGCCCGGCTTGAGCCAGACCTGCTTGTCCTTGGGATAGCCGAGGATCACGCCGCTGGGCGTGCCGGTGAAGATGATGTCGCCCGGCTGCAGCGTGACGAACTGCGAGGTGTAGCTGATGATGTGCGCGACGTTGAAGATCATCAGCGAGGTGTTCATGTTCTGGCGCGGCGTCGTCTCGTCGTTGACGAACGTCTGGATCTGCAGCGTCTGCGGATCGGGGATCTGATCGGCGGTGACCAGCCACGGCCCGAGCGGCGCGAACTGATCGGGCGTCTTGCCGGTCATCCACTGCGACACGCGCATCTGCGCGTCGCGCGCGGTGAAATCGTGGCCGCACGAGTAGCCGAAGACGTAGTTCAGCGCTTGCGCTTCCGGCACGTTCTGCGCCGTCTTGCCGATGTAGACGACCAGCTCGGACTCGTAGTCGAACTGCGAGACGGGCAGATGGCTGACGGCGACCGTGCCCTTGTGGCGGTTGAGCGCGGTGTTGAACTTGTTGAACAGATCGGGATAGGGCGGCAGCTTTTCGCCCGTCTCCGCCAAGTGCGCGCGGTAGTTCAGGCCGACGCAGACGATCTTCGGCGGGCTGCCGACCAGCGGGCCGAACTCGGCCGTGCTCTCCGAGCGCAGCGCGCTGGCCGGTGCGTTCGCCGCGATGCGCTGCAGGGCGCCGACGTTGCCGCGGCCGGCGATCACGTCGTCGACGGTGCGCGGCGGGTCGGTGACGCCGAGCGCCGCCGCGGCCGCCGCGACGTCGACGATCCCGCGCGAGGTCCGCACGCCGACGTGGTCGACGCCGTGGTCGCGCAAGGTGGTCAGGGTCAGGCCGCGGGTCGCCGCGGCGACCTCGTCGGGGCCGGCCATCGCGGCCAGGGTGGGCGCCGCGGCGGCCGCCGCGAGCGAGCCGGCGGCGCCGGCGAGAAATGTTCCGCGAGAAGGCTTCATGACTGCAATTCCCCTCCAGTGATGAGCGTCGGGGGCTTCTCTGCTCGTCGTGTGGGCCCTGGCATACCAGAGCGATTCCGGCCCGCGGCGCTCGGTTGGCGCCGCGTGGTACGATGGGCCGGTCGCGGGACGTAGCTCAGCTTGGTAGAGCGCTTGCTTTGGGAGCAAGAAGTCGCAGGTTCAAATCCTGTCGTCCCGACCATGTCCGCTCGCGCCGGTGGTCTAACGGATAAGGCATCCGCCTTCTAAGCGGAACGATGGGGGTTCGATTCCCTCCCGGCGTACGACGGTCGTCAGCTGAAGTACCGGCGCGGGTTCTCGACCAGCATCGTCGCGATCTGCGCCTCGGTAACGCCGCGCTCGCGCAGCGCCGGCAGCACGTCGTCGTGGATGTGCACGTAGGTCCAGCGCGGCATCGCCGCCTCGCGCTGGGCGGCCGGCATCCAGTCGATGAAGCACGCGGCGTCCTGCGAGAGGACCATGCGCTCCGCGTAGCCGCGCCGGCACAGCTCGGCGACCGTGTCGACGCGCTGCTCGAACGGCAGCAGCCGATCGATCCCGAACCGGTCCATCCCCAGGTACGAGCCCGCGTCGGCGAGCTCGGTCAGATAGGCCAGGTCCGTCGAGTCGCCGCTGTGACCGATGACGACCTTGGTCAGGTCGACGCCCTCTTCGCGGAAGACGCGCTGCGCTTCCAGGCCCGAGCGCGTGTGGACGTTGGTGTGCACCGTGATCGGCGCACCCGTCTCGCGGTGTGCCGCCGCGACCGCGCGCATCACGCGCTCGACGCCGCGCGTCAAGCCTCGCCGTTCGATCACGCACTTGAGAAAGGCGGCCTTGACGCCGGTGTCGGCGATGCCCTCGCGGATGTCGTGCACGAACATCTCGACCAGCGGCTCCTCGCCGCCGTAGGGCAGCCCGGGGCCGACCAGGTGGAACGCGAACGGAACCTCGTCGTAGGTGTAGAGCCCGGTCGCGACGATGATGTTCAGGTCGACCTCGGCGTTGATGCGCGCGATGCGCGGGATATACCGGCCCAGGCCGATCACGGTCGGATCGACGATCGTGTCGACGCCGCGCGATGCGAGGTCGCGCAGCTTCCGGACCGCGTCGCGCACCCGCTCTTCTTCGTCCCAGTAACCCGGATAGTTCTGGCGGATCTCCTCGTTGAGGACGAAGACGTGTTCGTGCATCAGCGTCGTCCCAAGCCGATCGACGTCGACCGGACCGCGAACGGTCTCCACGCGTGCGTGCGCGCTCATCGTTCGCGGCGCTTCGGGCCGCGAACCGGCCGTCCTTGCGACACCCTGGGATTGCAGGATGCCACCCCGTTGGCATCGTCGAGCGCGACAATAAAACATGCGCATTTGCGGTCACTGTCGCGAACAGCGGCAGGACGAGGACTACGGGATTCGCGACCGGAGGACGGGCCGCCGGCACACGATCTGTGTCCACTGTCGCCGCGCCTATGCGAACGCGTACGCGCGTCGCCACCGTGTCCGCTACAACGCCGAGAAGCGGCGACGCGTCGCGTTGGTGCGAGCTCGCAATCGCGCGATCCTCGACGCTTATCTCGCAACGCATCCGTGCGTCGACTGCGGCATCACGGATCCGCTCGTACTCGAGTTCGACCACGTCCGCGGCGTCAAGATACGCGACGTTACCACCTTGGCGCACGAGGCCGCTCGCGTGGACCGCCTCTCTACGGAGATCGGGAAGTGCGAGGTGCGTTGCGCGAACTGTCATCGGCGGCGTACGATGGTGCAACTTTGGGGCAGGAAACCGTGTCCACCATGTCGATCCTAGTCGGGTCGCGCGTGTCGCGGTGACTGTAGCTCAGCTGGTAGAGCGCTCGACTGTGACTCGAGAGGCCGCGGGATCATGCCCCGTCAGTCACCCCAAAACTCGCTTGCGCGGCTCCTCCGGCGGGACGCGCCCGTAGCTCAGTGGTAGAGCATCCGCCTTTTAAGCGGTTGGTCGATGGTTCGATCCCATCCGGGCGCAATTGCCCCAACAACTCCGAGGTGCTTGACGAACCCCGACCTGCCCGGTAACCTACTGTATCGTTCGCACCGCTAGCTCAATGGTAGAGCAGTTGACTCTTAATCAATTGGTTGTAGGTTCGAGTCCTACGCGGTGCACCAGTCCCGACGGCGGCCGAGGTCGAGAGACCCGGCCGCCGCCGCTTTTCAGCCGACGCCGGCGCGGCTGAGGGCGGCGACCAGCGCCGCCGCCGCGATCGCGCGGTGGCTGACCCGGTTCTTCTCGTCGCCGCGCATCTCGGCGAACGTCTTCCCCGTCGGTGGATACAGGAATACCGGATCGAACGAGAAGCCGGCCTCGCCGCGCTCCTCGGGCGCGATCGCGCCGTCGACCGTCCCCATCGCCGCGAACTCGCGGCCCTGATCGTCGATGAAGTGCAGCGCGCTGACGAACCGCGCGCGGCGGTCGGTCAACCCGTGCGGCGCGTCCGCGAGCTCGGCCAGCAGCTTCTTGCGCCGCTCGCCCCACGACACTTCGGCGCCGCCGTAGTACGCCGTCAGCACGCCGGGCCGGCGGTCCAGCGCGTAGACCTCGAGTCCGGAGTCGTCGGCCAGCACGTTGGCCGGCCGGCCTGCCCGGGCGAGCTGCGCGGAGAGTGCGCGCGCCTTGAGCGCCGCGTTCTCGGCGTACGAGACGTCGCCTTCGATCGGATCCTCGTAATCACCGTACGTGGCCAACTCGAAGCCCGCGTCGGTGAAAAGGGATTCCATCTCGCGGAGCTTGCCGAAGTTGGTCGTCGCGACGTAGACGCGCATGACCCGATTCTACGCGATCGGACCCGCGATCACCGTCCGGACGACTGTCCCGACGACTACGATTCGTCGAGCCGCAGCACGGCCATGAAGGCTTCCTGCGGCAAGTCGACGCGGCCGACGCGCTTCATCCGCTCCTTGCCGGCCTTCTGCTTCTCGAGCAGCTTGCGCTTGCGGGTGATGTCGCCGCCGTAGCACTTGGCCAGGACGTTCTTGCGCATCGCGCTGACCGTCTCGCGGGCGACGATCTTGCCGCCGATCGCGGCCTGGATCGGGACGTCGAACATCTGGCGCGGGATCAGCTCCTTGAGCTTCTCCGTCAGCGCGCGCCCGCGCGAGGCGGCCTTGTCGCGCGCGACGATGAACGAGAGCGCGTCGACCGGCTCGCCGTTGAGCAAGATCTCCAGCTTGACCAGGTCGCCCTCTTTGTAGCCCGCCAGCTCGTAGTCGAGCGAGGCGTAGCCCTTGGTGCGGCTCTTGAGCTGATCGAAGTAGTCGACGATGACCTCGGCCAGCGGCATGTCGTAGGTCAGGATCACCCGGCCGTCGTGGAGGTACTCCATGTTGCCCAGCGCGCCACGGCGGTTCTGGGTCAGCTCCATGATCGTGCCGACGTACTCGGGCGGCGTGATGACGGTCGCCTTGACGTACGGTTCTTCCATCACGGCGATCTTGTCGCGCGGCGGCAGCTTCGCCGGGTTGTCGATCGTCTCGACCGTCCCGTCCGTCATCGTCACCCGGAACACGACCGACGGCGACGTCGCGATCAGGTCGAGGTTGAAGTTGCGCTCCAGCCGCTCCTGGACGATCTCCATGTGGAGCAGGCCCAGAAAGCCGCAGCGGAACCCGAAGCCCAGCGCGATCGAGGACTCCGGCTCGAAGTGCAGGGCCGAGTCGTTGAGGGCGAGCTTCTCGAGCGCGTCGCGCAGCTCGGAGACCTCGACGCCCTCGTTCGGGTACAAGCCGCAGTAGACCATCGGGACGATCGGCTTGTAGCCGGGCAGCGGCTCGGAGGCCGGATCGGCGGCCAGCGTGATCGTGTCGCCGACGTCGAGCTCGCCCAGCGACTTGATGTTGGCGATCACGTAGCCGACGCTGCCCGCGCTCAGGCTGCCGGTCTTACGCATCTCGGGCTTGAAGACGCCGACCTCGGTCGCCTCGTAGACGCGCCGGTGCGCCATCGACATGAAGCGCGAGCCGACTTTCAGCTCGCCGTCGACGACGCGCACGTACGCGACGACGCCGCGATAGGTGTCGAACTGCGCGTCGAAGATCAGCCCGCGCAGTTTCTGCTCGGTGCCGCGCGGCGGCGGGATGCGGGTGACGATGGCCTCGAGGATCTCCTCGATCCCGATCCCTTCCTTGGCCGACGCGGGGATCGCCTCGGAGCCCTCGATGACCAGCATCTCCTCGATCTCGCCCTTGACCCGCTCGACGTCCGCTGCCGGCAGGTCGATCTTGTTGATGACCGGGATGATGGTCAGGTTCTGCGCCAGCGCGAGGTGGTAGTTGGCCAGCGTCTGCGCTTCGATGCCTTGCGCGGCGTCGATGACCAGCAGCGCGCCCTCGCAGGCCTGCAGCGAACGCGAGACTTCGCTCGAGAAGTCGACGTGGCCGGGCGTGTCGATGAAGTTCAGCTCGTACGTGTTCCCGTCGTGCGCCGTGTAGGTCAGCGTGACGGGGTGCATCTTGATCGTGATCCCGCGCTCGCGCTCGAGATCCATCGCGTCGAGCATCTGCTCTTCGATGTCGCGCTGCGCGATCGTCGAGGTGAACTCCAACAGACGGTCGCTCAGCGTCGTCTTGCCGTGATCGATGTGCGCGATGATGCAGAAGTTGCGGACACGGGACGCGTCCACGCCGACCGCGGCGTCGGGCTGGGTCACGGGCTCAGAAGCACGCGTGGGCCTGCGGGCTGACGATCCCGTTCTCGACCAGCAAGATGACCAGCATCACCACCAGGAACGAGAGATCGAGTCCTCCCATCGGCGGGATGACGCGGCGTACCGGCGTGATCACGGGTTCGACCAGCATCGCGAGGTAGTCGCTCCAGCGGCCGCGCAGGCTCGGCACCCACGAGAGCAGCGCGTACACGAACAGCACGAGCAAGTAGAGCTTGAAGAGGACGTCGAGGACCGACCACAGCTGACAAGTGAGCACGTTGCTTATACGCCCGACCCGTCGGGAAGTGTCGCCAGGACGTGCGGCGGGACGCCGTTGAGGAACGGTGCCGGGTCGATCGCATGTCCCTCGTACATCACCTGATAGTGCAGGTGCGGCCCGGTCGACTCGCCGGTCGAGCCGGTGTACGCGATCGGCGCGCCCTTGGTGATGTGCTCGCCGACGGTGACGATCGTGCGCGAGAGGTGGCCGTACCAGGTCTGGTAGCCGTTGCCGTGGTCGATCGCGACCTTGATCCCGAAGCCGCCGTCCCAGCCGGCCGTGACGACCGTTCCGGCCGCGGCCGCTCGCACCATCGTCCCGTAATCGACCGCCAGGTCGACGCCTTGGTGGTACTCGGGCCACGGCGTGCTGCGCCAGCCGAAGCCGCTCGCGATCCGCGCGCCCTGAACCGGCATGAGCGAGGGAATCGAAGCGATCATGCGGTCGCGGGCCAGCGAGGCCAGCCGGCGCACGTTGAGCACGCGCAGCGCCAGCGCTTGCAGCGCCCGCGCGTCGCGCTGCGTCGCCGCGCTCTGCGAGGCCAGCTGGCGCAGCCGCGACTGCACGCTGGCGAGGTTCGCACCCGCGCCCGGGCGCGCCGGGGCCATCGCGTGCGGTTTGCGCGCGCTCGGGCCGACGCCCATCAGCCGCTTGATCTCGGCGTTCTCGTGCTGCACCGTGCGCAGCTGCGTCGCCAGCGCGTCGGCCTGCTTGTCGAGATTCTGCAGCTGCGCTTGCTGCGCGGTGGTGACGCCCTGCAGCGTGCGCACGTCGACCTCGGCGACGTGCAGCTCGTAGGTGTGCACGCCGATCGCACCCAGCACGACCGCGATCAGCGCCGCCGCCGCCAGCGCAAGGTGGCGGCGCGTGAAAGCCAGCCGATAGACGGAGTAGCCCGTCGGCGGGATGATCTTGATCAGGAAGGTCGACTTGGTCGACTTGGTCTGGTTCACGTCGCGGCAGTCCGAGCTTTGGCGATTGCGGCCAGCTCTTCTTCTGAAGGGTCTTGGGCCGGCTTGAACGCCGTCACCGCCTTGCCGTAGGTGCGCGTCTCCTCGCGCGACCAGATGCTGCTGAGCACCACCCCGTCGCCGTCTCGGTTGAGCAGAGCGAGCGCGTACGAGAGGTCGCTCCCGACGTCGCTGAAGGCGTTGTAGCGCACGAAGCCGACCCGCGGGACCTCGCTGCGCGCGATCCGCTCGAGCGCGTCGATCCTCGCCAGCTCGGCGGCCCGAGCAGCCGTCTGTGCAGCCGCCTCACGCTCCAGCGCGGTAAGGCGGTCGGTTGCGCGGCTGGCGCCACCGCCGAGCATAGCGTCGTGCGTGTCGAGTGTGGCCGTGAGGCGGCGCAAGCGCGGTCCGAGGACGAGCAGATGATATCCGCCCGTCACGAGGAGCGCGCTGCCCAAACCCACGAGCAGGGCCGTGATGAGTTGCTGCATCGCAAAGAAAAAACCAGGACGAGGGCCAGGTGGCTCGCGGCACACGGGAAGGTCCGCTTACCGTTGCTCCCTTCCGGGCCTGGCGGGGTTCACGGGTTGCCGTTGCGCGAGGCCCAACCCTCGTCGAGGCTCCGCTCATCATACCGATTGACGCCGGGTTCGGGAACCCCTTCGATCGCAGCCCCTCCGCTGCACGCCTCGTGCAGCCGCGGGGGGAGCGGCCAACCTCCGGGTATACCGACCGTACGTGCCGCTCCTACCGAGCTCCGCCGCGTTCTTCTTGGGCTTCTTCGTCGCCATCGGCGCGTTCAATGCCCTCCTCTACCTGGTCGCACGTGATGCGCCGTTCGGCTGGTATGCGGCTGCGATGTTCGCGCTGGTCGGCGTCACCTCGGTCGCGGCCGGCGCCAACTTCCCCGCGCCCGAGCTGGTCTCGGCGACCTCGCTCTCGCTCTACTGGCTGACGCTGACGGGCTTCTGCCGTGCGTTCCTGGGCGTGCGGCGAACCATGCGCGGCTTCGACGTGCTGACCGTGCCGGTGCTCTTGGCCGCCGGGGCCGCGCCGTTCGTCGCCGCCGGCGCGCCGCCGCACGGTCTGCGCGACGCGTTCGGCGACGTCGCGCAAGCGGCCCTGATCGTGTTGCTGGTCGCGCGCGGCATCTCGGCGCGCGCCGAAGGCTTTCGACCGGCGCGCTTCTATTTGCTCGCCTTCGCCTTTCTCGCCGTGGGCGTCGCGATCGACGACACCAACCATTGGGGCCCGCTGCTGCACGGGCTGGACTTGAGCGCCGCCTTCGACGGGGGCCTCGCCTTGCAGGCGCTGCTGTTCGCGCTCGCGTTGGCCGACCGCGGCCGCGCCGTCACCGCGCTGGTCGCGCTCGACGGCTTGACCGGCATCCCGAACCGCCGTTCGTTCGACTCCGTCTTGCGCGAGGCATGGGAACGCGCGCGGCGCGCGCACCTCCCGCTCGGCGTGCTGATGATCGACGTCGATCACTTCAAGCGCTACAACGACGGCTACGGTCACCAGGCCGGCGACGAGGTGCTGCGGCGCGTCGCGCGGGCGGTGCAAGACGCCGCGCTGCGGCCCGATGACGCGGCCGCGCGCTACGGCGGCGAAGAGTTCGCCGCGGTGCTCCCGTTGGCCGACCTCGAGTCGGCGCGCGCGATCGGGGAGCGCGTGCGGCACAACGTGCGTGCCCTGGCGATCCCGTATCCGGCGGTGGTGGCGGGGATCATCACCGTGAGCATCGGCGCGGCATCGGTCCGGCCGACCCGGGCGCTGACGCCCGAGCAGCTGCTGACCGCCGCCGACCGCGCGCTCTACCGCGCCAAGGAAGAGGGCCGCGACCGCGTCGTGGCCGGCGACGTCGGCGCCTCAACTCCCGATCCCGGACTCCGATAACGAAGCCAATGAGGGATCGCACGTTCGCCGACTTCATGGTCGGCGCACTCGCCTGCATCTCCGTGCTGGGCGTCTACGCCGTGCTCAAGGAGTCCGAACTCTACCGGGCCGAGCAGCGGCGCCGCGCCGCCCTGCGCTGGGAGCTGCCGCGCCCGCGCCGCCGCCGCCGCTCGCCCGAAGACGACTGCCGGCACTGCGCCGGCAGCGGGACCTGTACCGAGTGTGCTCCGGTCGCTTGCCGAGTCTGCTCGGGAACGGGACTGCAGCCGCGCGACGAGACGCTCTCGCGCCGGCTGACCTCGATCTGGGACGGCGCCGCCTAGCCGGCTTCGGCTCCGCCGAAGCCGTGGCGGTCCTCGCTGCGCTGCGGTCCGCACGGGGCGTTATCGCCGGAGAGGCGAACTTCGTCTGGTGACCGTTACCTTTGCATCCGCGTCGCCGACCGTCGACGCGGTGATGCTCGAAGCGCGCGCGGCCGGCTTCACCAAACGCTCGATCAAGAACGAAGCCAAGCTGGCGGCGATCGACCTGGCCATCCGCTGCATCGATCTGACCACCCTGGAAGGGCGCGACTCGCCCGGACGCGTGCGCTCGCTGTGCGCCAAGGCCGCGCTGCCGGCACCGGGCGCGCCACGCGTCGCCGCGGTCTGCGTCTACCCGAACCTGGTGGCCGTCGCGAAGGACGCGCTGCGCGGGACCGGCGTGCTGGTGGCCTCGGTCGCGACCGCGTTTCCCAGCGGCCTCTCCTCGCTCGACGTCAAGCTGCGCGACACCGAGGCGGCCCTCGCGTCCGGTGCCGACGAGATCGACATGGTGATCGATCGCGGCGCGTTCTTGGCCGGCGACGAGGCGCGCCTGGTCGAGGAAGTCGCCGCCGTCAAAGCGCTGTGCGGCGACGTGCACCTCAAGGTCATCCTCGAAACCGGCGAGCTGGGCTCGTACGACGCGATCCGGCGCGCCTCGGATCTCGCGCTCGACGCGGGCGCCGACGTCATCAAGACCTCGACCGGCAAGATCGGCACCTCGGCGACGCTGCCGACGGCGCTGGTGATGGCCGAGGCGTTGCGCGACTTCCACCGCCGTACCGGTCTGCGCCGTGGCTTGAAGGTCGCCGGCGGTGTGCGCAACACCAAGACGGCCATCGCGTACCTCGTGCTCATCGACGAGACGCTGGGCGGCGCGTGGCTCTCGCCCGATCTGTTCCGCATCGGCGCGTCGGCGCTGCTCGACGACCTGCTGCTGCAGCGCGAGAAGCTCGCGACCGGACGCTACGGCTCGCTCGACTACGTCGCCAAAGACTGACCGCTAGCGCGCGTCGAACGTCATCGAGATGCGCGTCCCGCCGTTCCGCTCGATGCGCACCTCGCGCGCGATCGCGCGCACGATCTGCAGCCCCAACCCGCGATCGGGATGCCGCGCGCGCTCGGTGAACACGCCGCGGTCGCGCACGTCGACCTGGAGCGTCGCTTCGTCCTCGGCCAGCGCGTGCAGCTCCACCGTTCCGGGTTCGCCGGGATAGGCGTGCTCGACCGAGTTCGCCAGCGCCTCGCCGACCGCGACCAGGATGTCCTCGCTGACGATCTGCTCGACCTCGAGCGCGCGCAGGAACGCCGCCAAGGCGCCGCGCAGCGGCCGCGGCGCCTGCACGGTGGCCGTGCACAGCACCCGCAGCTCCGAACCGCGCGTCACGCCGGCCCTCCCGCCAAGAACGTCAGCGCGCGCCCGCGGTCGTCGAACACCGCGAACGCGTCGCCCAAGCCCGCGTATTGCAGCAGACGCCGGAATTGCGGGCTGCCGATCAGCAGTGCGATCTTGCGGCCGCGGGCTTCGGCCTCGTTGCGGAATCGCAGCAGCTGGCTGATGACCGTCGAGTCGGCGTAGGAGACCTCGCTCAGATCGATCAGCACGGGGCCGCCGCCCGCGTCGAGCTGGAGGGCGGCCTGCACCGCTTCGCGTTGCGCGATGTCGAGCTCGCCGGTCAATTTGAGCACGGTCAGCGACGATTGTGGGCTCACGACGCGATCCTCCGCGGCTCGGAAACGCCCGGCGGCCGGCGCCGCCGGACCCGGTCGTACAGCGAGACGATGGTGCCGCCGATCGACGCCGAGCCGCCGCGCGTGCCCTCGGCGACGATGCGCGACGCATCCCGGTCGCCGGTGCGCATGTCGCCGGGCGCGGCGAAGCTGACCGTCAGGATCGCCACGTCGTCGCCGACCGCGCGGCCGTCGAAGATGCGCGCGTGGATCGCCGCCGCGACGTGCTCCACCGGGTCGCCGCCGCAGACGCTGGCGACGGCCTCGAGCAGCCGCTGCTCGCCCTCGAACACGTCGCGCGAATGCTCGACGGCGCCGTCGGTGTAGAGCACCAGCATCGCGCCGGGCAGCGTCTGGACGCTGTGACTGCGATAGACCGCGGAGTCCATTACCGCCAGCGGCAGGCCGCCGAACTCGAGCAGCCGCGGCGCGCGACCCGGCTCGACGAGCACCGGCGGCGGATGACCGGCGGTCGCGTAGGTGAAGACGTAGTTCTGCGAGTCGGCGTAGCCGCACACGGCGGTCACCATGCGCGAACGGTCGCGCATCAGCTCGGCGTTGACGCGCGACAACAGGCTGGCCGGATCGGCGTCGAGCACGGCGGCCTGCACCAACGCTTGACGCGTCCGGTTCATCGCGACGGCCGCCTCGAGCCCGTGGCCGGCGACGTCGCCGATGACGAACATGACCCGGCCGCGGGAGAGCTCGACGCCGTCGTACCAGTCGCCGCCCACCTTGGCTTCCTCGCTGGCGGGCACGTAGGTCGCGCTGAAGCTGACCGAGGCCGTCGTCGGCAGCGGCCGCTGCAAGAACGCGTCCTGCAGCGTCTCGGCGACCCGCCGTTCCGTCTCGTAGGCGACACGCAGCTCGCCGGCCAGCCGCTCTTCGGCCTCCAGGCGCTGGACGGTGCGCGTCTGCACGATCCCGAAACCGAGCGCGGCCAGCGAGACCGCGACGACCGCGACCAGCACCAGCAGGTTGATGCGATCGATCGCTGCGCGGGTCGAGGCGTCTTGCAGCGCTTGCCGGGCCGCGATCATCGTATCGACCCGGTCGGCGTCGAGCCGGAAACGGTCGATCAGCGCCTTGCCGTGCAGTTGGATCACGTCGCCGTCGCGCGCGTTGCGCAGCAAGGGCTCCGCCACCAGACGCTGCCACCGCTGGTTCGTCGCGCGCATGTCGGCGATCGCCGTGCGATCGTCGAGCTGCAGCGCAGCCGCGTCGCGCTCGACCGCCGCCATGCTGCCCGCGAAGTCGTCGCGGCCGTGCTGATACGGCGCGAGAAAGAGGCGATTGCCGGTCGCCGCGTAGCCGCGAACCCCGGTCTCTTCGTCGAGCTGCGCGTTGAGCACCGAGCCCAGGTCGAGTTGGGCCTGATGCACGCGCAGCTCCGCGCCGAAGCCCCGGTCGACCAGCTGCCGCACGAGGGCGCCCCCGCCGATCAAGATCGGGACGACGACAATGAGCAGCAGCGCCGTTACCGCAAGCGGGCGTGCCGACGTGCGCGACATCTCGTAGCGCGACATTCCGACGCGCATTTGCGCCGGCCGGGTCGACTCCCTCCGCGCGCGGGGTCGCTGCGCTCGGCGGCGAACTCCTACGCGACATGGCCCTCGCCTACGCTCCTTCGCCCGAAACCGCACCGGTCCGTCTCCGGGAGCGCTACGACCACTTCATCGGCGGGCGCTGGGTGCGCTCGTCGGACGAGGAGACCTTCGCGACGGTCAACCCGGCGACCGAGGCGGAGCTGGCCCGCGTGGCCGTCGGCACCGCCGCCGACGTCGACCGCGCCGTCGCCGCCGCGCGCGAAGCGTTCGAGCGCTACTGGCGGCCGATGCGTCCCGCCGACCGGGCCAAATACGCCTATCGCATCGCTCGGGCACTGACCGAGCGCTCGCGCGAACTGGCGGTGCTCGAGTCGATGGACGGCGGCAAGCCGATCAAGGAGTCGCGCGACTTCGACCTGCCGCAGGCCGCGGCGCACTTCTTCTACTACGCGGGCTGGGCCGACAAGCTGCGCTATGCGATCCCCGGCGTCCCCGATCCGGCGCCGCTGGGGGTCGTGGGCGCGATCGTTCCCTGGAACTTCCCGCTGCTCATGGCCGCCTGGAAGATCGCCCCGGCGATCGCGACCGGCAACACGATCGTCCTCAAGCCGGCCGAGACGACGCCGCTGACCGCGCTCGTGCTGGCCGAGATCTGCGAGGAGGCCGACCTGCCCCCCGGCGTGGTCAACGTCGTCACCGGAGACGGCCGGACCGGGGCGGCGCTGGTCGCTCACCCCGGGGTCGCCAAGGTCGCCTTCACCGGCTCGACCGAGGTCGGCAAGATCATCCAGCGCACGCTGGCCGGGAGCGGCAAGAAGCTGACCCTCGAGCTGGGCGGCAAGGCCGCCAACATCGTGTTCGCCGACGCTCCGCTGGACCAAGCCGTCGAAGGGATCGTCAACGGCATCTACTTCAACCAGGGCCACGTCTGTTGTGCGGGCTCGCGCCTGCTGGTGCAAGAGTCGATCCACGACACGATCGTCGAACGCCTGACCGATCGCATCGAAACGCTGCGACTGGGCGACCCGCTCGACAAGAACACCGACATCGGCGCCATCAATTCCGCCGCGCAGCACGCGAAGATCCGCGAGCTGGTGCAGAGCGGGATCGACGAGGGCGCAACGCTCGTGCAGCAGAGCTGCGCGCTGCCCGACCGCGGCTGGTTCCACCGCGCCGCGTTCTTCACCGGCGTCACGCAAGCGCACCGCATCGCGCGCGAGGAGATCTTCGGACCCGTCCTCTCGATCATGACCTTCCGCACCGCCGACGAAGCGATCGAGAAGGCCAACAACACGCCCTACGGGCTCTCGGCCGGGGTGTGGACCGACAAGGGCGCCAAATCGATGTACGTCGCGCAGCGTTTGCACGCCGGCGTCGTCTGGTGCTCGACCTTCAACCAATTCGATCCCAGCTCGCCGTTCGGCGGCTATCGCGAGTCCGGCTTCGGCCGCGAAGGCGGCATCGAGGGACTGCGACCGTACCTCACGGCGTGAGCACGGCGGCCGTGGACGGGTGGGCTTGGCTGGCCGACGCCTGGTACGACGCGCTCTTCGCCGTCGACGCGCAGTATCGCGTCGTCGCGATGAGCACGCCGGCCGCCGCGCTGTTCGGCCTCGCACGCGACGCCGCGGTCGGGCGGCTGCTGCGCGAGCTCTCGCCGCGCGCCGCCGACCTGATCGACCCGCTGATGGCGCGCGCCTTGACCGACGGCCGCGCCTCCGGCACCGGGCTCGAACCGTTCGCCCCCGGCGAAGCGTACACGATCGTCGCGATTCGCACCCCCGACGGCAGCGCCGTCGGCGTGACGGTGCACCGCGCCGCCGACGCGACCTGGCCCACCGACGACGGCTTCGTGCGCGCCGAGCTCGACCTCGCCTACGCGCAGCTGCGCGCCTACACCGACAACGGGTCGCTGGCGTTCGTGCGCTGGGACGCGCAGCTGCGCATCGTCGAGTGGTCGGAGCGCGCGACCCAGCTGTTCGGTTGGCGCTTCGAGGACGTCTTCGGCAAGACGTACGCCGAGCTGGGCCTGGTCCTCGACGAGGATCGGGCGCAGGTCGAAGGCGCCGCTCGCGCCCTGCTCGACGGCACCTCCAACGTCTCGGAGAACCGCAACCGCACCCGCGACGGCCGCATCATCGACTGCCGCTGGTTCAACTCGGCGATCCGCCGTCACGACGGCTACCACATCGTCTCGCTGGTCGAGGACGTCAGCGACGTGCTGCGGGCGCGCGCCGCGGCGCAGGAGAGCGAAGAGCGCTTTCGCTCGCTGTTCGACTGGAGCCCCGATCCGATGTTCGCGCTCACGCGCGAGGGGATCATCACCCGCGCCAACGGCGCGGCGGCGCGCAACCACGGCTACGACGAAGCGCAGCTGCTGGGGCGGCCGATCGTCGACCTGATCGCCCCCGGCGACGAGCGTGACGCGAGCGAAGTGCTGCGCCGGGCCGCCGACGGGCGCGCGGCCAGCGTCGAGCTGCTGGCCCGCGGGGCGCGCGGCACGACCTATCCGATCCTGGCCACGATGGTGCCGATCGTGCTGCGCGGGCAGATCGCCGGCGTCCACCTGGTCGCGCGCGACCTGACCGCGATCCGGCGCGCCGAGCGCGCCGTCGCGACCCACACGGCGCGCCTGCGCGAGCTGTACGTCGTCGCCGCCGCCGCGAACGCGACCGCCGAGAACCAGATTGCGGCGACCATCGAAGCCGGTTGCCGGCTGCTGAACCTGACCTGCGGCGCGCTCTACGACGCCGAAGCGGACCGCTGCGTGGCCACCGTCGGCACGCCGATCTCGACCGCGTTCTGCCGGTTGGCGCTGGCGACCGACGGCGCGCTGGCGATCGAGGACCTGCGCGAGCTGCCCAAGCTCGACGAAGAGTGCGCGATGCCCGGTTCCTACATCGGCACGACGATCGAAGTCGGCGGTGCGCCGTACGGCTCGCTGTGCTTCGTCGCCCCCGAGCCGCGCGCCGAGCCGTTCACCGAGAGCGACCGCGACCTGGTCCAGCTGATGGGCGCGCTGGTCGCCTCGGCGATCGAGCGCAGTCGCGCGCGGGCGCGCCTCAAGCATCTGGCCTACAACGATCCGCTGACCGCGCTGCCCAACCGCGCGTGGTTCACCGAGCGGCTGCGCGACGAGCTGGAGCTGGCGCGCGTCGACGGCGCGCGGGTCGCGGTCATGTTCCTCGACCTCGACCGGTTCAAGGACATCAACGACACGCTCGGCCACGCGCTCGGCGACCGGCTCTTGCGCCAGATCGGCGACCGTCTCACGACCGTCGTGGGGGGCGAAGGACTGGTCGCGCGGATGGGCGGCGACGAGTTCATCGTGCTGGTCGCGCACGACCCGACGACGGCGCGGCTGGACCGACTCGCGCAGCGCATCGTCTCCGCCATCGACCAAGTGATCTTGCTCGACGGGTACGAGCAATACGTCACGACGTCGATCGGGATCGCGGTCTTCCCGACCGACGGCGACGACGCCGACACGCTCATCAAGCACGCCGACGTCGCGATGTATCGCGCCAAAGAACGCGGCCGCAACACGCACCAGTTCTTCACGCCGGCGCTGGGCGCGGGCTTGCGCACCCGCATCTCGCAGGAGAAATCGCTGCGCCGCGCGCTCGAGCGCGAAGAGTTCGTCATCCACTATCAGCCGCAGATCGATCTGTCCAGCGGCGAGATCGTCTCGGTCGAGGCGCTGGTGCGCTGGCAGCACCCCGAGCTGGGCTTGGTGATGCCCAACGACTTCATCCCCAGTGCCGAGATGAGCGGCCTGATCGTGCGGCTCGGCGACTGGGTGCTGGAGACGGCCTGCCGCGACGTCCGCGAATGGGAGACGGTCTCGCCGGAGCTGCGGCTGGCCGTCAACCTGTCGGGGCGGCAGTTCCACCAAGGCGCGCTGGCGGCGAAGATCGGCGAGGTGCTCGCGCGGACCGGTCTGCGCGCCGACCGGCTGGAGGTCGAGATCACCGAGTCGGTCGCGATGAGCGACGCCGCGCTGTCGGTCCAGATCCTCGAAGAGCTCGGCCGGACCGGCGTGCGCGTCGCCGTCGACGACTTCGGCACGGGCTATTCCTCGCTGGGGTATCTGCGCCGCTTCCCGCTCGACTCGCTCAAGATCGACCAATCGTTCGTGCGCGACGTGATGACGGAGCCCGACGACGCGACCATCGTGCGTACGGTGATCGCGATGGCCCATAGCCTCGGGCTCGAGGTCTGCGCCGAAGGGGTGGAGACCGAGGACCAGCTGGCCTTCCTGCGCCGCGAGCGCTGCGACCGGGTTCAGGGCTTCGCGATCGCGCGGCCGATGCACGCCGGGGCGATGACCCTGTTCCTGGCCGCCCGCGGGATTCGGCGCGCAGTCGGGTAAGCTCTGGCCGTGGACACGCTCGCGCCCCCTCTGATCGATCGGGAGGCCATGGCGTCCCGCTATCGCGCGAACCGCCGGCGCACCGCCGGTCTGTTCGCGACGATCGCTCCCGACGCATACACCGACGCCCCGATTCCGTTACGCCACCCGTTCGTCTTCTACGACGGACACCTGCCCGCGTTCGCGTACATCACGCTGGTGCGCGACGCGCTGCACCGCCCCTCGCTCGACGCCGCGCTCGAGACGCTCTTCAACCGCGGCATCGACCCGCGCGACGCGGCGCTCGCGGCGCAACACAAGCGGGCCGTCTGGCCGGAGCGCGCGGCGGTCGAAGCGTTCGGCGCGGCCTGCGACGCGGCCGTGCTCGACGCCTACGCGCACGCGACGCTCGAAGACGACGACAATCCGAACCTGGTCCGCGGGCAAGCGGCGTTCAACATCCTCGAGCACGAGGAGATGCACCACGAGACGCTGACGTACATCATTCACCGCCTGGAGCGCGCGAAGCAGCGCGGACCGCGCACCGCGCATCGCGACGTCGCGCCGCCGCGCCGCGACCCGATCGCGATTCCGGCCGGACGCGCAACCCTGGGCGCACGCCGCGACGTGCTGCCGTTCGGCTGGGACAACGAGTTCGAGGAGACCGTCGTCGACGTCGCCGCGTTCGGTATCGACCCCTACGACGTCACCAACGGCGACTATCTGGCCTTCGTCGACGCCGGCGGACCGGTACCCCCGAACTGGTTCCGGCGCGATGGCGCCTGGTGGCTGCGCGCGGTCTTCGACGACCTGCCGCTGCCGGCGTCGTGGCCGGTCTACTGTACGCAGGAGCAGGCCGACGCCTTCGCTCGCTGGAGCGGCGCCCGGCTCATGACCGAACCCGAATACCATCGCGCCGCGTACGGCACGCCCGCGGGCGCCGAGCGGCCGCAGCCGTGGGGCGACGCGGAGCCCGACCCGGCCCGGCACGGGAACTTCGGCTGGCGCCGGTTCGACCCCGAGCCCGTCGGGAGCTCGCCGGGGGGCGCCAGCGCCTGGGGCGTCGAGGACCTGGTCGGCAACGGCTGGGAGTGGACGTCGACCCCGTTCGGCCCGCTACCCGGCTTCGCGCCGATGGCCTCCTACCCGCCCTACTCGACGGACTTCTTCGACGGCGCCCACCTGGTGATGAAGGGCGCCGCGCCGGTCACGGCCGCGACCCTGGTCCGCCGCTCGTTCCGGAACTGGTTCTACCGGGACTATCAGTTCATGTACGCGACGTTTCGGCGGGCGTATGGGTAAGGACGGAGAAACGGACGCTCGCTCGGTCTCCGAGGAACCTGCCCGATCGGGGGGCCTCCTCGCCTCGCTCTTGCCCTGGTATACCAGCTTCGAGTAGACTTTTGTCCAAGTGTAAGAAAGTTGCTGCAGCGCGCAGTTACCGCGACGGAGGAAAACGCTTTGACTGACTCCTCACCCTTGCGCAACCGATGGCTCCAGCTCGCGTTGGCCGTCCTCGCGATGATCTGCATCGCCAACCTTCAGTACGGTTGGACCTTGTTCGTCAAACCGCTGACCGATGCGACCCAGAACGGCGGCCACCATTGGACGAAGGCCGCGGTCCAGTCCGCCTTCACGCTGTTCGTCCTGTTCGAGACCTGGATCGTGCCGTTCAACGGCTGGTTCGCCGACCGTTTCGGCCCCAAGCCGATGGTCGCGCTCGCCGGCATCCTGGTCGCCGCCGGGTGGATCGTCAACGCGCACGCCGGCAGCATCGGCGGGCTGCTGACCGGTGAGGCGCTCAGCGGCATCGGCGCCGGTCTGGTCTACGGCACGATGGTCGGGGTCGCGGTGAAGTGGTTCCCCGACAAGCGCGGCCTCGCGGTCGGCCTGACGGCGGCCGGCTTCGGCGCCGGCGCCGCGCTGACGGTCATTCCGATCGCCCACATGATCCACGACAAGACGGCCGGCTACCAGGCCGCCTTCCAAACCTTCGGCATCGCCCAGGGCGTGGTCGTCCTGATCATCGCCGCGTTCTTGGCCTTCCCGCGCCAAGAAGAGATCGTCGCGGTGACGCCGGTCAACGGCGGCGCGCTCGCGCGGCAACGCAAGAACAGCTACACGCCGCTGCAGATGCTCTCCAGCCCCTCGTTCTACTTGCTCTACATCATGATGACGATGATCGCGACGGGCCTCTTGTTCGTCACCGCGCAGGTCGCGCCGATGGCGGGCGACTACGGCGTCGCGGCGATCCTGCCGCTGGCACTCGTCATCGACAACCTCACCAACGGCGGCAGCCGCATCTTGTTCGGCTGGATATCCGACCGCATCGGGCGTGAAGCGACGATGGCGATCGCGTTCACGTGCGAGGCTCTTGGGTTGCTGGGCCTGATCTTCGCGGCGCACAACCCGGCGCTGTTCATCATCTGCGCCGCCGCGACGTTCCTCGCGTCGGGTGAGATCTACAGCCTGTTCCCCGCCAGCTGCACCGACCTGTTCGGCACGAAGTACGCGACCACGAACTCGGGGCTGCTCTACACCGCGAAGGGAACGGCGTCGTTCGTCGTTCCGATCGCGAGCCTGATCTACGCCTCGACCGGTTCGTGGTCGGCGATCCTGGGCGTGCTGGTCGCGTTCAACATCATCGTCGCCGCGCTCGCCTTGGGCGTCCTCAAGCCGATGCGCGAACGCGCGGTGGCGTCCGAAGCGTCTCCCTCGCCCGTGCTCGGTGCGGCCGGCGCAGCTCCTGCTCGCTAGCGCTCGGACCGACCCGAACAAAGAACGCCCCCGGCTCCGGCCGGGGGCGTTCTTCGTTTCGGCTCCGTGCGAGCGCGACTACAAGAGTCCCGCGCCGCGGGCCCACTTGTACTTGGCGCCCAGCGCCAGGACCGGCGTCTCGCAGTTGTACGGATACGCCGGGATGCCGTGGTCGAACAGGTACTCCGAGGCTTCCTCGACCTCGACGTCGCCGGCCAGCGAAGCGACGACGGGCTTGTTGATGCCCTTGGCCCGCAGCTCCTCGACGACCTCGGTGATGACCTTCGCGAACACCATCGGCGGCGTCACGATCGTGTGCCAGTAGCCCAGGATGAGGGCGTGAATGCGGTCGTCCTCGAGGCCGAGGCGGACCGTGTTCTGATACGTCTTCGGCGGTTCGCCCCCGGTGATGTCGACCGGATTGCCCGACGCGCCGAACGGCGGGATGAACTTCTTGAACGCCTCGTCGAGGTCGTCCGGGAACTTCATCAGGGAGAGGCCGGCGTCGACGCACGAGTCGGAGAGCAGCACGCCCGAACCGCCGGCGCCGGTGATGATCACGACGTTCTCGCCCTTGGGCGTCGGCAGGATCGGCACCGCGCGCGCGAACGCCAGCATCTCGTTGAGGCCGCGGGCGCGGATGACGCCGCTCTGGCGCAGCACGTCGTCGTAGACCTTGTCGTTGCCGGCCAGCGCGCCGGTGTGCGAGCTGGCCGCGCGCGCGCCGAGCGAGGTGCGGCCGGCCTTGAGGACGATGACCGGCTTCTTCTTCGAGACGCGCTTGGCGACGTCGGCGAAGGAGCGGCCGTCCTTGAGGTCTTCCATGTGCATCGCGATCGCCTGGGTCGCGTCGTCCTGCTCGAAGAACGTCAGCAGGTCGTCTTCGTCGATGTCGGACTTGTTGCCCAAGCCGACGATGGCCGAGACACCCATCTTCGCCGAGCGGCTGAAGCCGACGATCGCCATGCCGACGCCCCCGCTCTGCGAGGAGAGCGCGACGTGGCCCTTGACGTCGTACGCGGTGCAGAAGGTCGCGCACAGGTTCTTGGGCGTGTAGTAGAAGCCGTAGATGTTGGGGCCCATCAAGCGCACGTTGTACTTGCGCCCGATGGCCTGGATCTCGAGCTGACCTTCGACGTTGCCGGTCTCGGCGAAACCCGAGGGAATCAGCACCGCGCCGGGGATCTTCTTCTCGCCGACTTCGGTCAGCGCGGCGGCGACGAACTGCGCCGGGATCGCGAAGATCGCGACGTCGACCTCGCCCGGGATGTCCTTGACGGACTTGTACGCCTTGAGGCCGAGGATCTCGTCGGCTTTGGGGTTGATCGGATAGATCTTGCCCTGATAGCCCCCGTTGATGAGGTTCTTCATCACCGAGTTGCCGATCTTGCCGTCTTCCCCCGACGCGCCGATCACCGCGACCGCGTCCGGCCGCATGATGCGGTTCATCGCGGTGACGATCTCGTCTTGGCTGGGCCGATAGCGGGGCGGTGCCGGGTTGAAGTCGACCAGGATGCGCACGTCGACCGCGGTCGCGCCCTTGGCCGTCGCGAAGACCGGGTTGAGGTCGACCTCGCTGATCTCGGGGAAGTCGGTGACGAGCTGTGAGACGCTTTCGATGATGTTCGCCAGCGTCTCGCGGTCGACGGGCTCGGAGCCGCGCACGCCGGTCAGCATCTGCGCCGCTTGGATGCCGTCGAGCATCGAGAGCGCGTCCTCCCGGGTGGCCGGCGCGAGCCGGAAGGTGACGTCCTTGAGGACCTCGACCAGCACGCCGCCCAGCCCGAAGGCGACCAGCTTACCGAAGCTGGGATCGGTGACGGCGCCGACGATCACTTCTTGCGCGCCGGTCGGCAGCATCTGCTGCACCTGCACGCCGGTGATCGTCGCGTCGGCCTTGTACTTCTTGGCGTTGGCGACGATCGTCTCGTAGCCGGCGCGCGCGGCCGCCGCGTCGGCGACGCCGACCAGCACGCCGCCCGCCTCGGTCTTGTGCAGGATGTCGGGCGAGACGATCTTCAGGACGACCGGAAAGCCGAGCTTCTCGGCCAGCTTCGCGGCCTCGTCGGGCGAGGTCGCGAGCCCTTCCTGCGGGACGGGGATGCCGTACGCGTCGGCGACGGTCTTCGCTTCGGGGGCCGAGAGCGCATCGCGCTTCTCGGCTTTGACGCGATCGAGAACAGCGCGAACCGCAGCTTGGTCGCGCGAGGTGCGCTCGAGCAGCATGGTAAGGGTGCCTCCTACAGGACGCCGGCGGCTTGGAGTTCCTGGACGCCGTTGCCGGTCCAGCCGATTTCTTTGAGGATCTGTTCGTTGTGCTCGCCGAGCAGTGGTGAACGCTTCACCTCGACCGGAGTGTCCGACAGGTTGAGCGGACAGCCGACGGTGACGTACGTCCCGCGTTCGGGGTGCTCGACCTCGGCGATCATGCCGCGCGCGCGCAGCGATTCGTCTTCGATGAGGTCTTTGGTGCTCAAGATCGGTCCGCACGGGACGTCGATCGAGTTGAGCTGATCCAGCACTTCGTGCTTGGTGAGCGTTTGCGTCCACTGCTCGATCACGCCGAACACCTCGTCGAGGTGCTTGAGGCGTGCTTCGGGCGTGGCGTACTCCGGGTGTTCGACCAACTCGTCGCGGCCGATGAGCTTGGCCAGCGGCGCCCACACCGGCGGCTGGATGATCACGTAGACGTAGTCGTTGGGGCCGCCCGGCTTGCAGCGCAGCGCCGCGCCCGGTTGTCCGCCGCCCGACGCGTTCCCCGAACGCGGGACGAAGTCGCCGAACTCTTTGTTCGGGTACTCGTTGAGCGGCCCGTGCGCCAAACGCTGCTGATCGCGTATCTTGACGCGGACCAGATTGAGCACGGCGTCCTGCATCGCGACGCTGACGCGCTGGCCGCGACCGCTGTGCGTGCGCTGGAAGAGTGCGGCCAGGATCGCGGCGACCATGTGGATGCCGCTCCCCGAGTCGCCGATCTGCGCGCCGGTCGAGGTCGGTGGGCCGTCCTCCCAGCCGGTCGTGCTCATCGAGCCGCCCATCGCCTGCGCGACGGTCTCGTACGCCTTGAAGTCCTCGAACTTGCCGGGACCGAAGCCTTTGATCGAGGCGTAGATCATCCGCGGATTGAGCTCGCGGATCTTCTCCCAGGGAAAGCCCTGCCGGTCGAGCACGCCCGGGCCGAAGTTCTCGACCAGGACGTCGCAGTGCTCGATCAGCTTGGTGAAGATCGCCTTGCCGTCGGGCGTCTTGGTGTTCAGGGTGATGCTCCGCTTGTTGCCGTTGAGCATCGTGAAGTACAGGCTGTCGACGTTCGGCACGTCGCGCAGCTGGCCGCGGGTGATGTCGCCGCGGCCCGGCAGCTCGACCTTGATGACGTCGGCGCCGAGCCAGGCGAGGATCTGCGTGCACGACGGCCCGGCCTGGACGTGGGTCATGTCCAGGACCTTGATGCCGTCGAGCGCCTTGCGCGGGGACGCGCCGTTGGGGGAACCGTTGGTCGCCATGGTGCGCGGCCTACTTGTACATCGTCTGGTTCATCGTCCCCGGCGCGAACTCGTTGGGGTCGATCCAAACGTTGATCAGCGCCACCTTGCGCGTCGAGTTGACCGCTTCACGCGCGCGCTGCAGCGCCGGACCGATCTCCTTGGGATCGCGTACCGCCTCACCGTAGCCGCCGAACATCTGCGCGAACTTCTCGAAGTCGACGTCGCCCAGGTAGTTGCCGACGTCGCCCTTCTCCTTGCCGTACTTCATGATCTGTCCGGCGCGGATCTGGTTCATGAACGAGTTGTTGCCGATGATGCCGATGAACGGCAGATCGAAGCGGTTGGCGGTCTGGATGTCCCAGCCGGTCATCCCGAAGGTGCCGTCGCCGAACAGGCAGACCACTTCGCGCTCCGGCTCGGCGAACTTCGAGGCCATCGCGAACGAGACGCCCACGCCGAGCGTGCCGAGCGGACCGGGGTCCATCCACAAGCCCTCGCCCTTGGGCTGCACGATCCCGCCGGCGCAGGTGACCACGTCGCCGCCGTCGCCGATGAAACGCGTGTTCTCGGTCAGGAACTCGTTGATCTCGTAGCCGAGCCGCAGCGGGTGGATGGGCGTCGCGTCGTTGGTGATCTTCGGCAGCCGCTCGTCGCTGAGCTTCTTCTCCTCGGCGCGCAGCTCGTCGATCCAGGCCTGGCGCCCCTTCGCGCTCTCCTTGAGGTTCGACGGCGCGGCTTGCAGCACGGCGCCCAAGATGGCGCCGACGTCGCCGACCAGCCCCAGCGAGATGTCGCGGTTCTTGCCGACGGTCTGATAGCCCATGTCGATCTGCACGACGGTCGGCGCCTTGAGGCGCTTGCCGTAGCTCATGCGGAAATCGAACGGCGTGCCGACGATGACGATGACGTCGGCCTTGCCGAACGCGTAGCCGCGCGTGAGCTGGAAGCCGTGCGGGTCGCCGGGCACGAAGGTGCCGCGGCCGGCGCCGTTCATGAAGGCCGGAATGTTGTAGGTGCGGGCCAGGGCGCGCGCTTGTTCGCCGGCGCGGCAGGTCCAGGTCTGCTGCCCGAACAGGATCGCCGGGCGCTGCGCCTTGGCCAGGATGTCGGCCAGCTTCTGCACGTCGGCGGGATCGCCGATCGACTTGGTCGAGGCGCGATAGTGGCCGGGCTGCGGGATCACCGCGTTCTTGAGCGGGACGTGCCCGTCGAGGATGTCGCGGCCGATCTCCAGATACGCGGGACCGAACGAGCCGTTGTGCGCCTCGCGGAATGCCATCGAGCACATGTCGGCGACGCGCTCCGTCGTCACGACGCTCGAGGCGAACTTGGTGATCGGCTTCATGATCTCGACGTGCGGCAGATCCTGCAGCGAGCCCATGTTCTTCTGATTGAGCGCACCCTGACCGCCGATCAGCAGGAACGGGCTCTCGGCACGGAAGGCGTTGGCGACACCGGTCACCGCGTTGGTCGTGCCGGGGCCGGCGGTGACGACCGCGCAGCCGGGCTTGCCGCTGACGCGCGCGTAGCCGTCGGCCGCGTGCGCGGCCACCTGCTCGTGGCGCACGTCGATGATCTTGATGCCTTCCGACTCGCAGCCGTCGTAGATGTCGATGATGTGGCCGCCGCACAGCGAGAAGATGACGTCGATACCTTCGTTCTTCAGCGCTTTGGCGACCAAATGGCCGCCGGAAATCGTCGCATCGGCAGGTCGCTCGGCGTCGAGTTTGGGCAACTCACCGGCGATTGGTAGGGTCTGGGCCATTCCGGCTCTCCGTCTCGAAGGGGAAAGGGTGATCAGAGGTCGTTGTCGTTCGCGTCGACGTGTGCGGCCAGCGCCAGGGCGTGGTCGCGAACGAGCTGCTCCGCCAGCTCCGCATCGCGGCGCTCGAGCGCCTCGATGATGTGCATGTGGTCGACGATCGAGCGCTCGAAGCGCTTGTTCTCGCCGATGGTCCGATGCCGGATCGAACGGACGTGGACGAAGATTCCCTCCGCCGTCTTCTCCAGCGGGTCGCAGCCCGCGAGCTCGATGATCCGCGCGTGGAAGGTGAGGTTGGCCTCGGAGTACTCGTCGAGCTGCGCGGCGAGGCGCTCGCCGTCGAAGGTCGCGAAGATCGTGCGCAGCGAGCGAATCGCGTCGTCGGTCGCGCGTTGTGCGACCAGGCGAGCGGCCATGCTCTCGAGCGCGGCCCAGACGAGGATGATCTCGACCAGCTCCGCTTTGCTCTTGCGAACGATGTAGTACCCGCGCCGAGGGACGCTGCGGACCAAGCCCTCGTGCTCCAGCCGCCCGAGCGCTTCGCGCACGGGGGTCCGGCTCACGCCGAGGCGCGCCGCGAGCTGTCGCTCGTCCAAGCGCAGGTCCGCCTCGTCGATCTCGTAGAGGTTGGCGCTGGTGATGGCATCGTGAATCGCCTCGTAGACGCGGTCGGCGACGCTGATCTCCGATCCAAGCGCTCCCAAACCCAACATGGCCATCGCGGCCGTCGAGCCCTCCTTCTGTGGTATACGGTATACCAGGTGACGCCAGCCCTTCAGAGACGTGAGGAAACTTTCCTCCCTTTTCGTTTCCCTTACGATTCTCACCCGGCCATCGCTTGCCTGACCTGCTCGGGCCGCAGGACGGAGCGCGCGCGGCGCGCGAAGCGCGAGCAGCGATGAGCCTGCGAAGCGTTCGTGCGACGTTCATGCGCGGCGGGACCAGCAAGGCGCTCGTGTTCCGCGCCGCCGATCTGCCGGCGGACCGCGGCGCATGGGACGCGATCTTCCTGGCGGCGATGGGGTCGCCCGATCCCAACGGACGACAGCTCGACGGAATGGGCGGCGGCCTCTCGTCGCTCTCGAAAGTCTGCGTCGTCGGGCCGCCGAGCCGCGCGGACGCGGACGTCGACTTCACCTTCGCGCAAATCGCGATCGATGCGGCGTCGGTGGACTATGCGGGAACGTGCGGCAACATGTCCTCGGCGATCGGTCCGTTCGCGATCGACGAAGGGCTCGTACCGCTGCCGCCCGGCGACGAGGCGACGGTACGCGTGCACAACACCAACACCGGCAGAGTGTTCGTGGCGCGCTTCCCACTCGAAGACGGGCGCAGCGCGGTCGACGGCACGTTGGCGCTCGACGGCGTCGCCGGCACGGCGGCGCCGATCCGCCTCGACTTCCTCGATCCGGCCGGCGCGAAGACCGGTGCGCTGCTGCCGAGCGGCCACGCGACCGACGTCCTCGACGTTCCCGGCGTCGGCGCCGTGCGCGCGACCCTGATCGACGCCGGCAATCCGTTCGTCCACGTCGCCGCCGCCGACGTCGGCGCGCGCGGCGAGGAGTTGCCGGCTGAGCTGGAGCGCGACGCCGCCTTGCTGGCCCGACTCGAAGCGATCCGCCGCAGCGCCGCGGTCGCGATGGGACTCGCTCCCGACCACGCCGCAGCGGCACGGATCGTCAGCATCCCGAAGATCGCGATGCTGTCGGCGCCGCGCGCGACGCGCCTGCTCGACGGACGCACGCTCCGTGCCGACGACGCCGACGTCGTCGCGCGCACGATCTCGGTCGGGCAACCCCACCGCGCGATCCCGCTGACGGGCGCGCTGTGCTTGGCGGTCGCCGCGCGGGTGCCGGGCAGCATCGCGCACGCCTTGGCGCGCGCCACCGCGCCGGACGCGCCGCTGCGCATCGCGCACCCGTCGGGCACCATCATCGTCGCCGCCGACGTGCGCGCCGAGGCCGGCGCGCTGCGGGTGCCCTCGGCGACGGTCTACCGCACCGCACGCCGCTTGTTCGCCGGCGAGGTCTACTATCGGGCTGCGGTGCCCGCGCTGGTCTAGTTCGACGCCGGCCGCGCCGTCGGCGCCGGCGCGGGGACGCCGGCGCGGGCGATGTCGATCAAATTCGCGGCGGTCGGTGCGAGCACGCTGGGAGACCGCCGCGGCCGGAACGGGCCGAATTCTTCGACGATCGGAACGATCGCGTTCTCGCCGTTCGCCGCCGGCGCGTTGCGATAGGCTTCGTTGAAAGACACTTGCGGATCGGCCAGCAGCGGCTGGAGAATCGCGATCGCGTTGCGGCGCGAGGCAATCGCCGCCTCGCCGGTTTCGCGCTCGGCGGCCAGCAGCTCGGCGGCGCCGGCCATCAGAAAGTAGCGGTTGAGCCGTGTCTGCTCGACCGCGCCGGCCGCCGCGCAATCCAGGAAGGCTCGCGTCGCCGCGTGCGCCTCGGCGGCGCTCGCCGCTCCCTGGCGCGCCGCGAACCGATCGGCGTCCTGGCGCGCTTGGTCGCACGTCTGATCGATGTTCTGGCGATAGTTGAGCGCGAACGGGGTCAGCGCGTCGGCCAGACTCGCGCGCGCCGGGATGCCCGTCGCGCCCAGCGCGAGCGCGGCACAGCACGAGGCGACGATCGACCGTCCGAACGTGACCAACTCCTACCTCCTCAGGACGCGTCCGAAGCGCTCGGCGAACGTTTCGGCGCTCATCGCCGTACGCGCCGCCAGCCGTGAGAGCCGCGGCTCTTGCAGATCTTCCGGTTCCAGGCGGATCATGTACGAGCGCGCGACCTCGAACGACTCGGTCGTGACGTCGACCAGCCGCACGCGGATGCGGCCGGTCTGCGGGTCGAGCATCTCGTCGAGCGTGACCGGGACGATGCGGCCGCCGGCAAGCGCGATCAGCGCGCCGCTGCCGCCGTTCATCAGATAGCGCACCGCGCCGTAACCGAGCGTGCGCGTATATTCCGCATCGAACGGGATCGGCTTTGCGCTGCGCAGCTCGTAGCCGATGTCCTTGGGCACCACGGTCGTGTCCAGCCCCAGCTCGCGCAGGCGCGCGCGGGTCGCGTCGCGCAGCACCGCGCCGAGCGGGACGTCCGCCAGGCGCACGTGCCCGTACGCGTCGCGCGACACGCTCGAGACGGCCGCCAGCTCTTCGGGCGCGATCCGCTCGGCCAAGCCTTCGGCGATGACGGCCACGCCGTGATCGGCGCCGATGGCCAGCCGTTTGACGATCGAGCCGACGATCGTGTCGACGACGTCGTCGAGCGGGATCGGCCCGGCGCCGAACTCTTCGGGGATGACGGCGAGCGTCGCGCCGGCGGCCTTGCAGATCCCCAGCGCCAGCGCGCCGGACTTGCGCCCCATGGTGACGGCGAGATACCAGCGCTGCGCCGTGCGCGCGTCCTCCATCAGGTTCTCGACGATCGCCGAGCCGACGGCGCGCGCGGTTTCGAACCCGAACGTCGGCGCGTTGTCGGGCAAGGGCAGGTCGTTGTCGATCGTCTTCGGGACCGTCGCGACGCCGATCCGCCCACGCGTCTCGGCGGCGATGCGGGTGGCGCCGTACGTCGTGTCGTCGCCGCCGATCGTGATCAGGTAGCGCACGCCGAGCACGTCGAGCGAGTGGATGCAGCGCTTGAGCGACTCGGGGTCGGCGGCGGGATTGGTGCGCGAGGTGCGCAGATACGAGCCGCCGGTGAAGTGGAGCCGGGAGACCGTGTCGATCTCCAGCTCCTTCACGTGGGTGGTGTCGCCGGCGACGAGATGACGGTAGCCTTCGTAGATGCCGATGACGCGCAGCCCGTGGTTGCGCGCCTCGATCGTCGCCGAGGCGATGACGCCGTTGATCCCCGGGGCGGGTCCGCCGCCCACGAGGATCCCGAGCGTCTCTTCCGCGTTCATCGCACCGCTGATCACACGGCCGCGGGCGTGCTCGCGGTCGAGGCGTCCATGCGCGCGCGCAGCTCGGTGTCGAGCGCGTCGAGGAACTGGGTGGTCGTCAGCCAGGGCTGGTCGGGCCCGATCAGCAGCGCGAGGTCCTTGGTCATCTTGCCGGCCTCGACCGTGTGGATGCACACCTTCTCCAGCGTCTCGGCGAAACGCACCACCTCGGGCGTCTGGTCGACCTTGCCGCGGTGCGCGAGCCCGCGCGTCCAAGCGAAGATCGAGGCGATCGGGTTGGTCGAGGTCTCGCGGCCCTTCTGGTGCTCGCGATAGTGACGCGTGACGGTGCCGTGGGCGGCCTCGGCTTCGACCGTCTTGCCGTCCGGCGAGGTCAGCACCGACGTCATCAGTCCGAGCGACCCGAAGCCCTGCGCGACGATGTCCGACTGCACGTCGCCGTCGTAGTTCTTGCAGGCCCACACGAACGCGCCGTTCCACTTGAGCGCGGCCGCGACCATGTCGTCGATCAGGCGGTGCTCGTAGGTCAAGCCGCGCTTGTCGAACTCGGCCTTGAACTCTTCGTCGAAGACCTGCTGGAAGATGTCCTTGAAGCGCCCGTCATAGGCCTTGAGGATCGTGTTCTTGGTCGAGAGATAGACCGGCCAGTTGCGCAGCAGGCCATAGTTGAGGCTGGCGCGCGCGAAGCCGCGGATCGACTCGTCGACGTTGTACATCGTGAGCGCGACGCCGCCGCCCTTGAACTGGAAGACCTCGCGCTCGATCGGCGCCGAGCCGTCGGCGGGCGTGAAGGTCACCGTCAGCTTGCCGGCGCCGGGCACCACGAAATCGGTCGCGCGGTACTGATCGCCGAAGGCGTGGCGGCCGATGACGATCGGCTGCGTCCAGCCGGGCACCAGGCGCGGCACGTTGCGGCAGATGATCGGCTCGCGAAAGACCGTGCCGTCCAGCTCGTTGCGAATCGTGCCGTTGGGCGACTTCCACATCTGCTTGAGGTGGAATTCCTCGACCCGCGCCTCGTCGGGGGTGATCGTCGCGCACTTGACGCCGACGCCGTACTGCTTGATCGCGCGCGCCGCGTCCAGGGTCACCTGGTCGTTGGTGGCGTCGCGGTGCTCGATCCCCAAATCGTAGTACTTGAGGTCGACGTTCAAGTACGGCAGGATCAGCTTCTCTTTGATGAAGGCCCAGATGATGCGGGTCATCTCGTCGCCGTCGAGCTCGACGACGGGGTTCTTGACGGTGATCTTCTCCACGAGGGCCGGGGATTCGGAGCCTGGCTCCGGCGAACCCGCTGGGGATGCGCGTCGTCAGCTTGCTCCCCAGCGCGACGGAAATTCTTTTCGGGATCGGGGCCGGCGAGCTGGTCGTCGGCGTCACGCACGAGTGCGACTTCCCCGAACCGGCCCGCGCCCTGCCGGCGCTGACGTCGTCGCTGCTGCCGCAGGACCTCGACGCGGCGGGGATCGACCGTCACGTGCGGGCCAAGGTCCACGCCGGCTCGTCGCTCTACGGCCTCGACGACGCGCGCTTGGCAGCGCTGGAGCCCGACCTGATCGTGACCCAGGAGCTGTGTGCGGTCTGCGCGGTCTCCTACGAGATCGTCGACCGCGCGGCCAAACGACTGCGCGGCGACCCGCGCGTGGTCTCGCTCGAGCCCTCGTCGCTCGAGGACGTGTTCGCGACCATCGCGTTTCTCGGCGAGCTGACCGATCGCCGAGACGCCGCGGCCGCGCTGCTCGCGCAGCTGCGCGCGCGGGTCGACGCGTTGCGCGCACGGGTCGCCGGCCGCCGCCGCCCGCGCACCCTGGTGCTCGAGTGGACGGACCCGCCGATGAGCGGCGGGCACTGGACGCCGGGTCTGGTCGAGCTGGCCGGCGGCGAACCGATCCTGGCCGATCCCGGCGCGAACAGCCGCGTCCTGAGCTGGGACGCCATCGCGGCGGCGCAGCCCGAGGTCACGATCGTCGCGCCCTGCGGCTTCGACCTGCCGCGCACGGAAGCGGCGCTGGCGGCGATCCCGCCCGGCGAGCGCGCGACGCTCGGCGCGAACGTGCACACCATCGACGGCAACGCGTTCGTCAACCGTCCCGGTCCGCGGCTGGTCGACACCGCCGAGCTCTTCGCCGACGCGATCGCGAAGTGACAGGGAGTCCGAGACGCGTGCTTCAGCTTGCAAGTGGCGTAGCAGGGGTAGCGCTAACTGTAAATTGCGCGACGGTTCATGAACCAACTACCAGACTGGGCTCCCATCCGCCGCTCGTGGAATCACGCTCTGTTCGGCATGGTATTGCGTGCCTGATCGACGGTCGGCAATATGGCCCGATAAGCTACAAAATAGGTGACGCGGGGCGTCCTGGTGTTCCGCGCCTCACTGCGTCAGATCTCGCGATGATCAATAGTATCCGGCACTATGTCCATTCGCCAACGCTACGATTTGTGGTCATTGGGAAGTCGGTAAGCCAGCTGATCGTTTTCAATGCGCGGCTCGGACCGTGCACAGGGATTATTCCTGGCTATCAGGTTCTGAACGACCCCGGCTGTAACGCCGTATGGGCGCCGACTGCGGGAACGGGAGCCGGCCCGGGATGCTGGAACCCCCCGCGACCTTGGATTCAGAATGACCGTGGAATGGGCAGCCCCAGTCGCTGGGCCACCGGAAAACCCTATTAGCGTACGTCGTTCTCGTCCGCTCCACAACGGGCGCTGCTCGCGTTTCTGCGCCATCTGAATCGGCGGCGCGTCTTCATCTGACCGTCGGTAACGTCACTACCGAGACCCGTCACGCCAGCCCGTTCTCAGCTGCCGGCATCGAAACGCTGCGCGGCTTCGGTGATGATCCGGCGCGCGGCGGCGGCATCGTCCCAGCCCCCAACCGTCGTGTGCTTGCCTTCGAGCAGCTTGTAGGTCTCGAAGAAGTGCTGGATCTTGCGCAGCTGGTGCGGGAAGATCTGTGAGTAGTTGTGTACGTCGGCGTACTCGGGCTCGCCGACCGGAACGGCCAGCACCTTGTCGTCGGGCTTGCCGTCGTCGACCATCGCCAACAGGCCGATCGGGCGCGCCGCGACCAGGCAGCCGCTGAAGGTCGGCTCCGAGACCAGGATCAGCACGTCGAGCGGATCGCCGTCGAGCGCCAGCGTGCGCGGCGCGAAGCCGTAGTCGCCGGGATAGAAGATCGGCGAGTGCAGCGCGCGGTCGAGTCGGAAGATGTCGAGCTGCTTGTCGTACTCGTACTTGTTGCGCGCGCCGCTGGGAATCTCGACGATGACGTTGATCTCGTCGGGCGCCCGCTCGCCCAGCGGCAGCACCAAGCGATTTTGGCGGGTCTCGAGGCTCACCCGCTCCCGCTTCCCCGCGGTCCAGGCGCGCGCCTCGCCGGCCCTGGGCGGGTGACGCCGCACGCGGCGGGAACGAACGCGGGTGCGCCTTTCCGCGACCCTCCCCTCGATCGCCTATCGTCAGGCCGCGCGCGGATACGAGCTCCGCGTCGGACCGCTGCGGATCCCGCAGAGCACGTATCTGCTCGTCGCGGCACTGCTGGTCGGGCTGGGGGGCGGTGAGGGCGCCGTCCTCTTCCGCGCCTTGATCGCGCTCGAGACCAACGCCGCGGGCCAGCTCACGCAGTTCCTCGCCCACGGGTTGGGCCGCTGGGCGCTGGTCGTCACGCTCGCCGTCGGCGGTGCGGCCGCCGCCTGGGTGGCGGCGCGCTTCGCGCCCGAGGCGCGCGGGCACGGCGTCCCCGAAGTGATGGCCGCGGTCGCGCTGCGCGGCGGCATCATCCGCCCGCGCATCATCCTCATCAAGGCGCTGTGCTCGGCGACGACGATCGGTTTCGGCGGCGCGGCCGGCCGCGAGGGTCCGATCGTGCAGATCGGCAGCACGATCGGTTCCGTCCTCGGGCAGTGGGTGCGCGCGCCCGCGCCGGTCGTGCGCACGCTGGTCGCGTGCGGCGCGGCCGCCGGCATCTCGGCGACGTTCAACGCGCCGATCGGCGGCGTCTTCTTCGCCAGCGAAGTGATCTTGGGCGAGTTCGCACCGCGCTCGTTCGCCGTCGTCGTCGTCGCCAGCGTCGTCGCGGCCGTCGTCGGACGGGCGCAGCTCGGCGATCGCCCCTCGTTCGACGCGGCCGGCTTCGCGCTCGTCTCGCCGCGCGAGCTGTGGCTCTACGCGCTGCTCGGCGTGCTGTGCGCGGTCTGGGCCGCGCTGTTCGTGCGCGGGCTGTACGCCTGCGAAGACTTCGCCGACCGCATCCACGCGCCCGCCGCGCTCAAGGGTGCGTGCGGCTTCGCGCTGGTCGGGCTGCTCGGCGTCGCCGTGCCGCAGATCCTCGGCGTCGGCTACGAGGCGATGCAGCACGTCCTGGACGGCCACGTCGGCTTGGGGCGCGCGTTCGCGCTCGCGCTCGCCAAGCCGATCGCCACCTCGCTCACGCTCGCGGCGGGCGGCAGCGGCGGCGTCTTCGCGCCCTCGCTGTTCACCGGGGCAATGTTGGGCGACGCGTTCGGCCGCATCGTGCACACCGTGTTCCCGGCCTGGACCGCCTCGCCGGCCGCCTACGGTTTGGTCGCCATGGCCGCGCTGTTCGCCGCGGCGGCCGAGGCGCCGATCACCGCCATCACCATCGTCTTCGAGATGTCGTACGACTACACGATCATCTTGCCGCTGATGATCGCGACCGTGATCGCGACGATCCTGGGCCGCCGGCTGCTCGGCGCGACCGTCTACGAGATGAAGCTGCTGCGGCGCGGCATCGATTGGCAACGCGTGCGCCGGCCGCGCGCGCTCGCGCACGTGCGCGCCGGCAGCATCGCGAACAGCGACGGCGCGGTCGCCGCGCCGGACGAAACGCTCGCCGCGCTGCTGGCACGCATGCCGCCCGGGATCGGAGCGGCCGTCGTCGTCGAGGACGGCCGGCTGTTGGGGGTGCTCGACGCGCGCACGCTGGCCGAAGCGGCCGCGCGCGACCCGAACCGCCACGTCACCTCGCTCTTGCCCGCGCCGAGCGTCTCGATCGGCGACGACGAACCGCTCGAACGCGCCGCCGATCTGCTGGTCGATCCGGCGATCCCGCTGGTGCCGGTGCTGGGCGCCGACGGTACGTTCGCCGGCGTCATCAGCCGCGCCGACGTGCTCGCCGCATACCGGAGCGCGGCCGCGACCTGAGCGCCGCGCTCAGCCCCGCGGCTTGCGCTGATGCAGCCAAACCTGATTTCCGTCGGGGTCGCGCACCATCGAAATCCAGCAGGCCGGCAACTCGTGCGGGTCGGTGATCTCGACGCCGCGCTCGGCCAAGCGCCCGTGCGCCGCCGCGATGTCGTCCACCTCGAGCGCGAGCGCGTTGCCGGTGCCCGGCGTGCCGACTTGTTCGAAGGTGCCGATCCCGAACGTCTGGCCGTCGACGTCGAACTCCGTCCAGAAGCTCGACGCGACGTCGGTCGGGGCGATGCCGATCTGATCGCGGTAGAACGCGACCGAACGGTCCATGTCGGTGACGGGATACATGATGAACGCCAAGCCGGTGACGGCCACGGGAAGCTCCTCTCGGAATGCGGTGCGACGGTGGAGGTTAGACGGCGAACGCGACGAGCCCGGCTACTTCGGCGACGACGATGCTGAACCCGTACGCATCGCCGGTCAATCCGCCGCCCAGCTGCCGGCGCGCGAAGAGCCCGGCCAGCACCGCGAACGCGAGCGCCGCCGGAACGATGATCGCGCCGCGCACGCCCATCGCCGCCCCCACGCACAGAACGAAGACCAGTCCGATGGTCAGGCCGATGATCGACGGCCGCCCGCGCAGCGCGGGCGCGGGCTCGCCGGCCCGGCCGTAGGGCACGAACCGCGCCAGCGAGATCGCGCCCAGTCGCGCGCTGGCGCCGGCGCAGGCCAGCGCGAGCGCGAGCCGGGCCGGCGCGATGCAGCTCACCGCCGCGATCCAGAACGCGGCCGCGATCGCGCCGCCGGCCAGCGCGTAGGTGCCGTGCCGCGGGTCGCGCAGGATCTCCAGGCGTCGCGCCGCCGGAACGCTGGCGAAGAACGCGTCGCATCCGTCGAGGAATCCGTCGACGTGCAGCGCGCCGGTCAGCAGGATCGGCAGCGCGAACGCGACGGCCAGGGCGAGCGCCGGCGGCGCGACGCGCGCCACCCCGTACGCGGCACCGCCCGCGACCGCGCCGACGACCGCCCCGACGAGCGGCAACCACACCAGGGCGCGCGCGTCGGGGGCGTCGACGTCGCCGACCGGGACGATGGTGAAGTACCCGAACGCGTCGCGCAGCCCGTTCACGCCTCGGATTCTTTTTCGGCCACGCCGGCCTCGGCGAACGTCTTCATCTCGCGCACCATCCGTGCCGCCGCTTCGACCAGCGGGAGGGCCAGCGCGGCGCCGCTGCCTTCGCCCAGGCGCAGGCGCAGATCGAGCAGCGGCTCCAACCGCAGCGCCGCCAGCGCGATCGCGTGGCCGGGTTCCTGCGAGCGGTGCGCGGCGATGCAGTACGCGAGCGCGTTGGGCGCGATGCGCTGCGCGAGCAGCGCGGCCGCCGACACGATGAAACCGTCCAGCACGACCGGGATGCGCGCGCGTGCCGCGCTCAAGATCACGCCCGCCAGTCCGACGATCTCGAAGCCGCCCAGCTCGGCCGCGATCGAGACGACGTCGGTCGTGTCGACGCGCGCCAGCGCGCGCTCGACGACGGCGCGCTTGACGGCCAAGCGCGCGTCGTCGATGCCGGTGCCGCGCCCGACGACCTGCGCGACCGGCGCACCGGTGCAGGCGGCGACGATGGCGGCCGCCGCGGTCGTGTTGGCGATCCCCATCTCGCCCAGCGCGAGCACGTCGAACGCCGCGCGCTCCCGCAGCGCGGCGAAGGCCGCGGCGCCCGCGTCGAGCACGCGCGCGACGGCGTCGTAGCCGATCGCCGGCTCGTGGGCGAGGTTGGCGGTTCCCGGACCGCAGCGCACCTCGATCAAGCGCGGGTGTGCCGCGAACGGCGTGCGCACCCCGAAGTCGGCGACGTAGACCTCGGCGCGCACCGCGCGCGCGAACGCGTTGATCGCGGCGATCTCGGCCAGGAAGCCGCCGACCATCTGCGGCGTGACCTCGGGCGGATACGCGCTCACGCCCTCGATCGCGACGCCGTGATCACCGGCTCCGACCAGCACCGCGCGGCGCTCGAACGCGTGCGGCGGCGGGACCGCGCCCGCGATCGCGCACAGCTGCACGCCGAGCTCCTCGATCTCGCCCAAGCTGCCCAGCGGTTTGGTCAGGTTGTCGATCCGCTCGCGCGCCGCCGCCGCGAGCGCCGGATCGGGGGCGGCGATCGCCCCGCGCCACGCTTGCAGCGTCACGGCGCCACCGCCGTCTCGTTGAGCGCGCCCAGCGACCACCGTTCGCCGTCGTAGTCGAAGCGGGTCAGCGAGGCGGGCGCGAAGCGCACCTGCAACGCGAGGCTCCGTGCTTCGCCGAGCAGCACGCGCAAGAGCGCGTGCAACGGCCCCGCGTGCGTCGCGACCAGCGCGGTGCCGACCGGCGAGAGCGCGCCCTGCACGACGGCGACGGCGCCGGCGACGCGCTCGCAGAGCTGCTCGAACGACTCGCCGCCGCGCGCGGCGTAGGTGCGCGGGGTGACCTCGTCCATCGCCAGCTCCGGGTTGGCGGCGACGATCTGGTCCCACGTCAGCCCTTCCCACCGGCCGAAGCGCATCTCGCGCCACGCCGCGTCGAGGCGCAGTGGGACGTCACGATCGCCCAGCACGATGCGCGCCGTCTCGACGGCGCGGCTCAGGTCGCTCGAGACGGCCAGGTCGATCGGCTCGTCGCGCAGCGACACGGCGAGGCCGTGCGCTTGCGCACGGCCCACCTCGTCGAGCGGGATGTCGCTATGGCCCTGGAATCGCCGCTCGGCGTTCCAGGCCGTCTGTCCGTGGCGGACGCAGATCAGGCGCACACGGGACTAGTCCCGGGGCAGCATCGGCCTTCCTTCGTGCGCGACCAGCAGGTCGTGCATGTCGTTGGCGTGATCTTCCTCCTGCGCCAGAATCCCCTCGAGCATGACCCGCGTGGTCGGGTCCTTCTCGCCGAAGAACCGGATCAGGTCGCGGTAGTGTTCGACCGCGATCCGCTCCGCGACCAGGTTCTCCTTGAGCATCGCGACCAGGTCGAGGTCGCTCGCGCCGTACTCGGTGGCCGAGCGCATCGCCAGCCCGTCGGGATCGAGGTTCGGCGTCCCGCCGAGCTGATTGATGCGCTCAGCGATGAGGTGCATGTGCCGGCGCTCGTCGTTGGCGTGCTCTTCGAACTCGTCTTTGGGTCCGTCGCTCGCGATGCCGGTCGCGGCGATATAGTGCATCGTGTAGCGCAGGACGCAGACGATCTCGGTCGCGAGCGCACCCTGCAGCAGCCCGATCGCCTGTTTGGGATCGAGCTCGTAGTTGTCCGTGATCGCGCCCTTCTCGAGTTCCTTGCGAGCGCGTTCACGCAACTCTTTGATGTCGGTCAAAAAAGGTTGACCGTTCGTCGTCTTTGTGGCCACGGGGCAAGGATACCCGATTTACCACCGGCCTCAAGCAAGCAAGGCGGCCGAGCAGTGGTGTCCCGCGTGAACGCCGGTCGGGTTCGGCACCAAGATGTGCCCGTGATCGACCCCGTCGCGCAGCGCGCCGTAGGTACACACCTTGCCGCCGGTGGTGCCATGGCGCCAGACCCACGCAGCAAGGTAAGCGCAGAACACCCCGTCGATCCGATCGTCCCAGCTCTTGTACCGTTCGCGCTGCGGCTCGTCCGCGAGCAACGCGTCGTCGAGCACGAGCGGCGGATCTGCGCTCGCCAGGGTCGCGAGGTGACGGCGATACCGTCCCCACTCCGCGAGCACCGACGGCCACGGCCGGTTCTTCTTCTTGTACTTGATCGTCGTGCAGAGGCCGAACAGCCGGATCATCGCCGGATGCGGATAGACCTCGAACGCCACCGCACGCCGGTCGAACGGCTCGACGTCGCGCGTGTGGACGACGCCGTCGCGCGCCAGCTCCGCGAGCAGCCGGTGCGCACGGCCGGGCCCGGCGAAGCGCCGCAAGTTCGCCGGGTGCGCGCCCGCCTGGTGACGGTGAAAGTCGCGGCCGAGGTCCCGCTCGCACGCACGGCTGCCCTCGCGGTTACGCACGATGGTCGGCATGTCGATCGCGATCGCGCCGGCGCGCCCGGCCAGCAGGCCGACGATCCACGCGCCGATCGCCGCGTTGTCCCAGCGCTCGACCCGCGCCTCGATCAGCCTACCGTTGCCGTCCAGGGCAGCCAGGCCGGAGCCGTTGCGCTCGGACCAGGCCAGATCGAGCCCCAGGAAGCGGACCGCTTGCTCGTTCGGAACGTTCGGCATATGATGGGTGCTCCGCGGAACTACCAGAGGGGATGACGTCCAGTGGGTTACGACGACCACTCCTTCAAGTTCTTGGCGTCGGTCTTGGGCAAACCGGCCCGGACCTTCTCCTACACGCACCGCAATCGGCCGACCGTCGACGAGCATCGCTGGACGTGCGGCTGCGCCGCCCGCGAAGAGGAAGGGCGCTGCGGCCTGAGCGCGTGCGACACGCACCGCGGACTCAATCGCCGGCGCGACCCGTGGTCCGCCGAGCGCGCCGACCGGCTCGCATAGGCAGGCCGCGCACGCGCCGGCCGGAAGTCCATCGCCGATGGACGACCACGACGGGCGCGTTGCGATCCGCAAGATGTACAAGCTCTACGTGAACGGGGCGTTCGCGCGGAGCGAGTCCGGTCGCAGCGACGCCGTCGACGGCGAGAACGTCGCGCACGCTTCGCGCAAGGACGTGCGCGACGCCGTCGTCGCCGCGCGCGCGGGGACCGCGGCGTGGGGCGCGCAGTCGCCCGCGCTGCGCGGTCTGGTCCTCTACCGGCTCGCCGAGATGATGGAAGCGCGTGGCGCCGAGCTGGCGGCGCAGCTGGTGCGCGGCGGGACGGTCGACCCGGACGGCGCCGCGGCGGAGGTCGCCGCCGCGATCGACCGCACCGTCTGGTACGCCGGCTGGTGCGACAAGTACGTCGCCCTCGCGTCGACCCGCAATCCGGTCGCGGGCCCGCACTTCAACTTCTCGACCACCGAGCCGACCGGCGTCGTCGCCGTGATCGCGCCCGACGAGCCGGCCCTGCTGGGACTGGTCACCGCGGTGGTTCCGGCGCTGGTCAGCGGCAACGCGGTCGTCGCCGTCGCCAGCGCGCGCGATCCGCGCACCGCGATCGTCTTCGCCGAGTGCCTGGCCACCAGCGATCTGCCCGCCGGCGCCTGCAACGTGCTCACCGGACTGGCGGCGGAGCTGGGCCCCGTCCTCGCCGGCCACATGGACGTCAACGCGCTGTTGGCCTTCGGCCTGAGCGAGGAGGCCGCCAACACGCTCGGCGTGCTGGGCGCCGAGAACGTCAAGCGCACCCGCTTCGAACCCACGCCCGAGCGCGCGCGCTGGTTCAGCGCCGACTACGACGACCTGCAGCGCGTCCTCGTCCACACCGAGGTCAAGACGATCTGGCATCCGGCGCGCATCTGACCCTCAGTCGCTCGATTCTGGCAGCAGTGCGCTTTCTCGACCCAGCGTAGTCGGCGCTGCCCGGATCGCGATCCGCCGAACCATCGGGATCACAACCGCGCTGAACGCGCGGCGGTGGTGCACCCACCGGCCGGGATACGAGACGGTGACGCGTTGGCCGTGCCAGCCGGCCGCATCGACGGCGCGCGCGACGTTCGCGTCGATCGACCGCAACAGCGTCACGATCGCCTGCGGGCGCAGCTGCTCGATCGTGCGCGCAAGCGCGCCCTCACCGGCGCGGTGCGCCCGCCGCCGTTCCGCCGCAGTCAGCCGGTCGACCGGCTCGGCGCACAGGTCGACGAGGTAGCACCCGAGCTCGCGAAAGGCGGCCAGGAACTCGCCGGCGGCGAGCGCGGGCGCAGCGAGGACGAACGTCTCGCGGATCGCCCGGTACAGCCCCGAGTCGGCCTGATAGAAGAATCGGCCCGACGCCGGCGGCGACTCGCCCACGAAGAGCATGCGCACGCGCTCGGGACGGTAGCGCTCGCGCAAGAGCTCCTGGCGGAGAGGGGGAGATTCGAACTCCCGATACCTTGCGGTATGCTCGCTTTCCAAGCGAGTGCATTCGACCACTCTGCCACCTCTCCGCGGCCGACGCCCGCACTTCACGGCCGGGGGCCCCGATGCCTATGAGAGCCGGATGAAGGACCGGTAAGGTTTTGCGTCGCGGCGCGGCGTGGCGGCGCCGTTCGTGCGGCGCGCAGCGTTTCTCGAACAGCCATGATCTCCAAGGTCCTCGGGGCGGCGGCTACGCTCTCCGTCTTCTTCTCGTTGTTCTCGCTCGCGCCGGCCGCCGCGCAGAGCGCGACCGGCGCGGCGCCGGTCCTGGTGGTCGGCGGAACGCCGGCCGGCGTCGCCGCAGCCGTCGCCGCGGCACGCCACGGCGCCGACGTCGCGCTCGTCGCGGCGCGGCCCGAGCTGGGCGGCGTCCTGACCGACGCGATGATGGACCAGTGGGATCTCAACGTCGCCCCCGCCGGCGAGGGGGTCGTGCAAGGCGGCCTCTTCGACGAGATCCACGCGGCGCTGGGCGATGCGTTCTCGCCGCAGCAGGCGGCGGACGCGTTCGCATCGCTGGTCGCCGGCGAGCCGCGCATCCATCTGATCCGCGATGCCCGCGTGATCGCGGTGAGCGCGCAGCCGACGCCGGCCGGCCGCCGTGTCTCGGCCGTCACCTTCCGCCGGCCCGACGGCTCGACGTTCACCCTCGACGCCACGACCGTCGTCGACGCGACCGACGACGGCGACGTCGCGGCGCTGGCCGGCGCGCGCTTCGACCTCGGCCGTCAGGACACCGGGATCGACGAGCGCATGCAGGCCGTCACCTTGATGTTCACCCTGCGCGGCGTCGACTGGGCGCAGGTCGTCGACGGCTACGACGTCGCGCGCGACGGCGCCGGCGGCGCGGTGGAGCGGCGCGCCTGGGGCTACGCCGCGCTGCTGGCGCGCTACGTGCCGCGTTCGCCGGAGGTCGTCGTCCGCGACCTCAACCTGGGCCACGAGAGCGACGGCGAAGTCACCGTCAACGCGATCGACGTGCTGGGCGTCGACGCGCTCTCCGACGCCGACCTGGCGCGGGCGCGCGCGCTGAGCGAGCGCGAGGCACCGCGTCTGATCGCGTGGCTGCGCACGCGCATCCCGGGTTTCGCCGACGCGCAGCTCGGCCGCTTCGCGGACGCGCTCTACGTGCGCGAGACGCGGCACTTCGCTGGCGTCGAGCGGCTGACGGCCGACGACGTGTGGGGCGGCACGATCCCCACCGACACGATCGGCCTCTCGTCGTATCCGCTCGACCTGCACCCGGTCGACGCGCGCGACAAGCTGGCGTACGCACCCGAGCGCCACGTCTACGGCATCCCGTTCGGCACCCTGGTCCCGCGCGATCTCGCCAACGTGCTGCTGGCCTCGCCCGCCATCAGCGCGACCCACATCGCCGCCGGCAGCGCGCGCGTCATCCCGACCACGATCGAGGAAGGCGAAGCGGCCGGCGACGCCGCCGCGCTCGCGCTGCGCGAGCACCTCGCCTTCGCGGCGATGGCGCGCGACGCGGGCGACGTCGCGGCGCTGCGCGACATGCTGCGCCGCGGCGGGACGATCCTGAGCTACCGCGGCAGCAGCGGCGCGACGCGCGAGTAAGGCAGGTTGTAGTAGGTCACGCCGCCGCGGCCGGTCACGGTGTGCGCGCTGAACAGCGCGTCGTCGATCGCCTCCTCCGTCGCGTCGGCGGTGGCGGCGAACAGCGCGTCGACCTGATCCTCGTCGGTGACGAGCGCCGGCCCGACGATGCCGCCGGCGCGCGGGTAGCGGTGGGTGGTCGAGAACGCGAAGAACAGATCGCCGCTCGACACGTGCGAGGTCGCGCCGGTGCGTCCCAGGCCCAGCGCGACCCGCTTGGCCAGATCGATCAAGCGCAGGTGATCGAGTGGCGCGTCGGTCGCAACCACGGCGATGATGCTGCCGTCGGCCGCGCGCCCGTGGGTGGGGACGTAGCCGGCGCGCCGTGGATAGACCGGCAACAAGTCGTGCGCGAAGACGCGTCCGATCGGCACGCCGCCGATCTGCAGCTCGGTGCGCGAGCCGGTGTTGGCGTTGACGAGCACGCCGACCGTATAGCCGCCCAGATCCTTGGGCAGGACGCGCGACGCCGACCCGATCCCGGCCGCGAAGCCGAAGGCGCGCATGCCGGTTCCGGCGCCCACGTTGCCGCGCGGAAAGTCGCCGCCGCTCGCGCCGTCGAGCATCGCGACGACGTCCTCGGCGTGGACGTGACGGCCGCCGATGTCGTTGATCCCCTGATCGTCGCACTCGGCGACGACCGGGAGCGGCACGTCGTCGCGGATCCCGATGTCGGGATGGTGCGCGATCAGCCACGACACGACGCCGTCGTCGGCACGGCCCACGTCGAGCGTGTCGGTCAAGACGATCGGTACCTCGAGGAAGCCGGACTGGTTGACCCAATGCGAGCCGCTCATCTCGCCGTTGCCGTTGAGCGTCCACTGCGCGGCCGCGACGCGATCGTTCCAGATGTCCGCGTCGGGGATGATCCCGGTCGCGCCGGTGCGCACGTCGCTGCCCTCGACCTTGGTCACCTCGCCGACGCGCACGCCCGGGACGTCGGTGATCCCGTCGAGCGGGCCGGCCGCCAGCGTGCCGACGTGCCACGGACTGCGCGCTTGCGCGACCGAAGCGGCCCCCAACGCGGCCAGCAGGGCGATCAGAGCGGAGACGCGGCGCGGCATCTCGCCACGTTGGCTCAGGGCAGGACGCGAACCTGGTCGCTCTCGATCGCCGCCAACACGCGCGTGCGATGCTCGCGCGCCAGCACCGTCTCCGACGTTTGGCTGCGCACGGTCAACACGTACCAGCGTTCGCCGTCGCGGACGGTCGAGCTCTCGTACGCGTAGCCGAGAACCGGCAGCTTCTGTCCGCGCCGATACGTCACGCGTCCCGCCACCGCCAACTGCTCGGCGATGCGCTGCTGCTTGTCCCCGCTCAGCAACAGGTCACGTTGTTCGTCGGTGAGCGCTTTGCCGGGAGCGATTCCGGCCTCGTCGAGCGCGAGCCGCATCAGGAAGTCCCAATCGGCGTCGGCGATCGAGGTCGTGCGCAAGCCGTGGCGGTACCGCGTGCCGCCGGCCGAGACGACCGGCGAGCTCCAGCGCGGGTAGGCTTCGAGGTGGACCTGTCGTCCGTCGAGCACGGCGACCAGCGAGAGCGGTTTCTTGCCGTCGGTCGCCAGCGGCTCGCGGGTCAACAGACGCAGGCCGCCTCCGCTCACGTCCAAGCCGTAAGCGGGGTGGGCGGTCTGGCCGTCCAGACTGTACGTTGCCGGAAACGTCCGTTGCCGCCGCACATAGACGCGGCGGTTCGGCGCGCTCCGGGCCGAGGAGGCGCGCGGTGGGGTCGAGCCCATACCTGTTCGCTTAGGCGACCGGGGCGGCGGTCCCCGCTGCGGCCCGCAGGCGCTCGTAGGCGTCCTGCATTCGGGCCAGGCGCTCGGGCTCGAGGCGGCGCCCGGCCAGCGGCCCATCGGCGATCGGCTCGGTCAGCAGCCGTTCCGGCAGCCGGTCGTCGTCCGGGGTCCATCCCAGCCGGGCGTTGATCGCGCGCTTGCGCTCCCAGGTCCGCTGCGCGGCCGCCCGCAGCGCGGCACCGTCGAGCGGCAGGCCGGCGACGGCGCTCCACAGGGCCGCCGCCTCGGCCTCGAAATCGACGAAGCAGTCACGCACGAACTTGCACAGCACCAGGCTGTCCCAGGCCACCGCGCGGTCCTCGGCGGCGATCGCGTCGGCGGCACGAGCCTGCGGGTCGGGATCGGTCGACGGGTCGCGCAGGTCGCGGTCGTAGGTGGCCGAGCGGTTGTGGCACGCGCCGCGGGTGCAGGTCGCCAGGCCCAGCGCGTAGGTCGGCAGCGCGCGCGGCTCGTAGCCGGGCAGCTCGAGTCCCTTGGCGTGCATGGCGAAGGCCGCGGCGTCGCCGCCGATCGCCGCGGCCGCCGCGCGCACACCGCGCGCGAGCAGGTCGCCCACCCCGCGCCGCTGCGCGATCGCGTCGATCGCCGGCAGCAAGACCGCGCCGTTGCCGAACGCGAGCGCGGGACCGAAGGCGTCGCGCGGCAGCAACCCGTGCTCGGCGCACTCCATCGCGAACGCGATCGCCGATCCGGTCGAGATCGTGTCCAGCCCGAGCTCGTCGCAGCGGCCGATCGCGTCGAGCACCGCGTCGAGATCGTCGACGCCGCAGTTCGGCCCGAAGGCCCAGGTCGACTCGTACTCGCTGGCCGCCGCGCGCCGGCGGTCGCGATCCTTGCGCACGTAGAGGTGCTCGCACTGCACCGGACAGCCCGCGCAACCGGCGCGCAGCTCGACGTAGGTGTCGTGCGACTCGCGCGCACGCTCGGGCGTCACCGCGTCCGTGCCGGCGAACTGCGCCGCGGTGAAGTTGCGGGTCGGCAACTGCCCCATGCGCTGCAGCACGCGCATGTTCGCCCCGGTGCCCAGGATGCGGTACTTGGCCGTCTTCGGCCCCAGCGCGCGTTCGCGCAGCGTCGCGGCGAGCGACGCGGTCGCGGCAGCGTCGGCGACCCCGACCTCGCCGCGTCCGCGCAGTGCGACCGCCTTGAGGCGCTTGGCGCCGAACACCGCGCCGGTGCCGCCCCGCCCGGCTTGCCGGCCGTCGTTCTCGACCGAGGCGAACCGCACGCCGCGCTCGCCGGCGACGCCGATCGCGCAGACGCGCAACGAACGGTCGCCGTAGCGTTCGCGCAGCGCCTTGGTCGCCTCGCGCGCCGACAACCCGACCAGCGGCTGCGCGTCCTCGAACCGAATCGCCTCGCCGTCGACGACCAGCGTCGTCCAGGCGTCGGCGACGCCGGTGACGACGATCGCGGCCAAGCCGCAGCGCCGCAGCACGGCGGAGAAGTGACTCGACGAGAGCCCCTCGTTCAAGAGGCCGGTCAGGGGCGAGATCGCCGCCAGGGCGTGCTTGTTCGCGGCCGGCACCGGCGTCGACGCGAACGGACCGGCGGCGAACACGATCGGATTGTCGGGTCCGAGCGGGTCGATCGGACCGTGCACGCGCTGCTCGAGCAACAGCACCGCCAAACCGACGCCGCCCAGCGCGTCGGCGAAGACGGCGTCCGGCAGCGGCGTGCGCCGCGCGGTGCGCGCCGTCAAGTCGACTTCGAGCAGGTCGCGCGGTCCGGCGTACGCCATCAGCCGCCGCTCGCCAAGAACAGCACGCACGGCCGGTCACCGGCATCGAACGTCTCGCCGGCGCGCGGCGCGCGCCGGCCGTCGAGCAGCAACAGGTTCGGCTCGACGAACGCGTCACGCGCGGGCGCGATGACGTCGGGAACGAGTGCCGGCACGGCCTCGGCGAGCGCGTGCACGAACTGCGGCAGCGCGACCGGCCCCTCCAACGCGAGCTCGACGTGCGCGACGCCGGCCAGCGAACGCGCCATCCCGAACAGCTCGACGGTCACGGTGCCACCGCCGCGGGCACGATCGTGCGCACGCTGCCGGCGTGCGTGCAGTCGTACCCGCCCAGCGCCTCGACGTCGGCGCGGAAGCGCGGGTCGCGCAAGACGGCGAGCAGCGTGCGAATGCGCGGGGCGTCGAGCGCGGCCGCCGGCAGGGCCAGCTCGTACGGTTCCCACGCGATCGAAACGAAGTCCAGGCCGAACGCGCGCGCCGCGGCGCGAATGGCCAGCCCCACGTCCGCGCTCTCGCTCGCGATCAGCTGCCCCACGGCCAGGTGCGAGAACTCGAGCCGCTCGTAGCCGTCGATCGCTGCCGGCGAGATCTCGTCGCGCGCCAGCAGCGCGTCGAGCAGAATGCGCGTCCCCGCGTCGGGCTGCCGGTTGACGTAGCGCGCCGCGCGCCGCGCGACGTCGCCGAGCGTCCGCAGGCCGAGCGGATTGCCGGGGGCGACGAGCAGTCCTTGTTCGCGCTCGGCCAGGCGGATCAGCGCGACCGGCTCGTGCGGTCCGTACCGGCGCACGGCCGCGTCGTTGTAGGTCCCGGTCGCCGGATCGAGCACGTGCGTCCCGGCCAGGTGCGCCGCGCGTTCGCGCAGCGCGACCAGCCCCGCGATGCTGCCGACGTGCGCCGAGACCAGCTCGATCTCGTGCTCCGCCAAGCGCCCCGCCAACAGGTCCAGCGCGACGTCATGGCTGCCCACCGCCAACAGCGTGCGTTCGATCGCGGCCAGCGGCCGCAATGCGCGCGCGGTCAGCCGCGTGCCGGCGCGCGCGCCCTCGCTGAAGCGCGGAATCGTCAGCAGCACGTTCGCGCGCGAGAGCGAGGTGATGACGCCCGCCCCGCGGCGCAGCGGCGTCGCCACCAGCCGGCCGTCGACGCGCGCGGCGACGGCGCGCACGTACTCGTCCTCGCCCAGCGGCGAGAACAGCTTGCGCGTCAGCTCGACCTCGAGCTCGCGCGGCTCGGCGGCGTCGCGCCGGCCCAGCCGCTCCAACAGCGGCCGCAAGAACAAGTCGGCGCAGATCGCGGCGCTGACCGGATAGCCGGGAATGCCGAGCAGCGGGACGCGCGACTCGCGCGCGACCGCCAGCACCAGCGGATGACCGGGCCGGATCGCGACGCCGTGCACGACCACCGGGCCGAAGGTCGCGAACGTGCGCGCGGTGTGATCGTCGCGTCCGGCCGAGGAGCCCGCGTTGACGACCACGACGTCGGCGGCGGCGATCGCGTCGCCGACGGCGTCGGCCAGCGCCTGCGCGTCGTCGCGCACGCGCCGGCGCAGCACGACCTCGCCGCCGTGGGTGCCGACGATCGCGTCGAGCAGCACCGCGTTCGAGTCGAGGATGTCGCCCGGGCGCGGCGCGCGCGTCGTCACGTCGACCAGCTCGTCGCCGGTGGTCAGGATCGCGACCCGCGGGCGCCGCACGACGGTGACGGCGGCGACGCCGGCCGCCGCGCACGCCGCCAGGTCGGCCGCGCCGAGCCGCCGGAACGCCGGCGCGACGACCTCGCTGGCGACGACGTCCTCGCCGATCGCGCGCACGTGCTCGAACGGCGCGACCGCGGCGCGAATCGCGATCCGTTCTTCGCCGCGCGGCTCGAGCTGCTCGACCGGGATGACCGCGTCGAAGCCCGCCGGCAACGGATCGCCGGTATCGACGACGATCGCCTGCGCACCGAGCACCAGCTCCAACGGCGCGGTCGCGCGCGCGGCGGACGTCTGCGCCGCGACGACCGCGACGCCGTCCATCGCGCACGCGTGATAGTGCGGCGACGACAGGCGCGCGATCACCGGGACGGCGGTCACGCGATCGAGCGCGGCGCCGAGCGGCAGCGTTTCGGTCGCCTCGTTGCGCACCCCGGCCGCCAGCAGCGCGTCGTCGAAGCGCGCGCGCGCCGTCTCGAGCGGCACGTCGTGCAGAAAGATCGTGCGTTGCGCGCTCACGGGACGATCACCCGCACGCGCTCCCCGGCGCCCAAGCCGCTGCGGTCGAGCGGGACGGCGATCAACGCGTCGGCGCGCACGTGGGTGAAGATCAGGTTCGAGGCGCCGAACACCGGCGTCGCGTGCAGCGTGCCGTCGGCGTCACGCGCCAGCGTGCACGGCAGATAGTCCTCGCGTCCCGGCCGCGAGGGGACCGGCACGTCGAGCACCGCGGTGTGCTCCCGCTCGTCGCCCAGACCGTCGGCGGCGACGGGCTCGCCGCCCAGCACGCGCACCAGCGGGCGGACGATGCGCCATGCGACGACCAGCGCGCTGGCCGGATTTCCCGGCAGTCCGACGACCGGCTTGCCCGCGCAGCGGGCCAGCACCGTCGGCTTGCCGGGCTTGATCGCGATGCCGTGCGCCAGCACCCCCGGTTCACCGAGCCGGCCGACCACCTGCGCGGTCAGGTCGCGCGTCGACACCGACGAGCCCGCCGAGAGGACCAGCGCGTCGGCGTCGCGCAGCGCGGCGCGCGCCGCGCTCTCGATCGCGGCCGGCTCGTCGGGGGCGATCCCGGCCGGCAGCGGCACGCCGCCGGCCTGACGGACCGTCGCGGCGATGGTCGACGCGTTGACGTCGCGCACCTGAGCCGGTCCCGGCGTCGCGCCGGCCGGCACGACCTCATCGCCGGTGGACAGGATCGCCACCCGCGGCCGCGGCCAGACCAGGACGTCGGCCGCGCCCAGCGCCGCCAGGCCGCCGACGTCGGCCGCGCGCAGCCGGCGCCCGGCGGGCAGCGCCAGCGTCCCGGCGCGCACGTCCTCGCCGATCGCCAACACGTCTTCGCCGACGGCGACGGCGGCCAGCACCTCGACCTGCGCGCCGTGCAGGTTCGTGTCCTCGACCATCACCACCGCGTCGGCGCCGGCCGGCATCATCGCGCCCGTGTGAACCCGGACCGCCTGGCGTGGCCCGACCGTGACCGCCGGGACGATCCCGGTCGGCACGTCGCCCACCAGCTCGAGATAGGCCGGCGACTGCTCGGAGGCGCCGTGCGTATCGGCCGAGCGGACCGCGTAGCCGTCCATCGTCGAGCGGGCGAAGCCCGGCAGGGTCTCGGCCGCGACGACGTCGGCGGCCAGCACGCGGCCCAGCGCCTCGTCGAGGGCGACGCGTTCCGTGGGCGAGTTCGGGGAACAACCGCGCACAACCGCGGCGAACGCCTCGCCGGGGGACAACACGGTGAACAGCTCGTGCACCTCTCGGTCAGAACCGTTTCGGGTCCGAAGGGTGTCGAAGGACGAGGCGCCCCCTTTCATCCGAGCGAATGTCCCTTCTTTCCCCGGCGCCCTACGCGAGGAGCACGCCCATTCTCACGCTACCGAATCCTTCGCAGACGTTCGAGACCCACCTGGCCTCGTTGGGGCTGGGCGGCGTCGGCACCGTCTACCGCAACCTGAGCGTCGCGGAGCTCTACGAGCACTCGCTGCGCCGCGGTGAGGCGCGACTCGGGGCGGACGGTCAGCTGGCCGTCGAGACCGGCAAGCACACGGGCCGCTCCCCGAAGGACAAGTTCTTCGTGCGCGAGCCGGGCAGCGAGACCCACATCGACTGGGACGCGAACCAAGCCGTCGACGCCGCGACCTTCGACGCGCTGCTCGGCCGGGTCGGCGAGTACTTCCGCGGCAAGGACGTCTATTCGCTCGACGCGCACGTCGGCGCCGACCCGCGCTACCGGCTGCCGGTGCGCATCATCACCGAGTACGCCTGGCAGAACCTGTTCGCGCGCGACCTGTTCATCGACGACGCCGACGGCGAGGATGCGTTCGCGCCCGAGTTCACCGTCATCGACGCTTCGCTCTTCCAGGCCGATCCCAAACGCGACAACACGCGCAGCGAGACGTTCATCCTGATCAATCTGGCCCGGCGCATCGTCCTGATCGGCGGAACGCGCTACGCGGGCGAGATCAAGAAGTCCGTCTTCACGATCATGAACTACCTGATGCCGCTGCGCAACGTGCTCTCGATGCACTGCTCGGCGAACGTCGGCGAACACGGCGACTCGGCGATCTTCTTCGGCCTCTCGGGGACCGGCAAGACGACGCTCTCGTCCGATCCCCATCGACCGCTGATCGGCGACGACGAGCACGGCTGGTCGAACGACGGCGTGTTCAACTTCGAAGGCGGCTGCTACGCGAAGATGATCAAGCTGCGCGAGGAACAGGAGCCCGAGATCTGGGCCGCCTCGCACCGCTTCGGCTGCGTGCTCGAGAACGTGGTGCTCGACCCCGACACGCGCGCGCTCGACGTCGATTCCGACAAGCTGACCGAGAACACGCGCTCCGCGTATCCGGTCGCGTTCCTGCCGAACTTCGTCAAGAGCGGGATGGCCGGCCATCCCAAGACGATCCTGATGCTGACGGCGGACGCGTTCGGCGTGCTGCCGCCGATCGCCAAGCTCAGCGGCGATCAGGCGATGTACCACTTCCTCTCGGGCTACACCGCGAAGGTCGCCGGCACGGAGAAAGGCGTCGAGGGCGTCGTCCCGACCTTCTCGACCTGCTTCGGTGCGCCGTTCATGGTCCATCACCCGACCGTCTACGCGAAGCTGCTCGGCGAGCGGATCGCGCACCACGAGGTGACGTGCTGGCTGGTCAACACCGGCTGGACCGGCGGCCCCTACGGCACCGGCAACCGCATGAAGATCGCCTACACGCGCGCGATGGTCAACGCCGCGATCGAGGGCAAGCTCAACGGCGTCGCGTTCGAGACCGAGCCGTTCTTCGGGCTCGCGATCCCGACGAGCGTGCCCGGCGTGCCGTCCGAGGTGCTCAACCCGCGCGCGGCGTGGAGCGATCCGGCCGCGTACGACGCGCAAGCGAAGAAGCTGGCCGGCTTGTTCGCCGAGAACTTCAAGCGCTTCGAGGCGCACGCCGCGCCGAGCATTCTCGCGGTCGCGATCAAGCCCTAGCGACCACCGCTCACGGAGCGGGAGTCGGAAACGCGCACGGGTGGCGCGCCGGCGTCACGTGCGCCCACAGGTGGATGAGCCCGGTCCAGTGATTGGGGTCGTGCGCCGCCGGCGTCTTGCCGCGGATGTACTGCTCTTCGACGAAGACCAACACCGGACGCACGTCCTGATCGACGTCGACGCACGTTCCGGCCGGGATGACGCCGCGCACCTGTCCGAGCGTCCCGCGCATGAAGGTGCCGTCGGGGTTGACCATGACGACCGGCGGCGCGTCGTGCAGCAAGCGCGGCGCGAGCACCAGCAAGCTCGTCGGATGCGGCGCCGGCGAGACCCATGACGCCGGCCCGATCAGCGGCGGCACGGCGCCGGCCGGCGGCCGGGAGCAGGGCGGCAGCGAGCCGCTCGTCGGCGGGGCCGCGGCCGGCGTCGGCGTCGGCGCCGGCGCGTCGCGCGGCAGCGCGATGGCGAATTGCTCGCGCACGTCACAGGCGACGCGCAGATCGCCGCCCGCGACCGCGACCATGTCCGCGACGAACGCGACCGCGGTCCGGCCGGCGGCCGCGCCCGGGGCGTGGGCCGCACCGGCCGGCGCGGGCGTCGGCGAAGGCCACTGGGTTACCGCCGGCGCGACACCGTAGCGGTAGCGGGTCGAGAACGTCGCGAGGTGGATCCAGCCGGTGCGCAGCGGCGGCTGACCGCCGAGCTGATCGAGCAGCGTCACCTCCGCGTCGCTGGTGACCGGAGAGTCGCCCAGCGCCGTCGCCATCAGCTGCGGATAGCGCGGATTGTCCTCGAAATACGACGTCGCGTAGCCGGAGGTCACCAGCGCGAAGAACGGCCGGCTGTCGATCGCGGCGGGCCGATTCCGCGCGTCGCGATCGTCGTTGAGCATCACCGCCAAGGTGCGCGCCGCCGCCGCGACGGCACTCGGATCGCTGCTCGCGTGCACCATGCGCGCGGCGATCAACAGCACCGTCTCCTTCTGCCGCTCCGTCTGCGCCAAATCTTGTAGGGCGAGCAGCGTCATCGCGCTGCGTTGCGGGTCGGCCGTGAACGACGCGCCGGCGACGGTCTCCTGGAGGAGCTTCTCGAAGCCCGAGTTGTACGTCTGCGCGTTTTGCAGCGCCGTCGCGTGCGCGCCGAGCAGGCCGGTGATTAGGCTGGCCAGCACGCCGAACAGTGCCGCGACCGCCGAGAGCGGCGCCCAGGTTTGGAGGAACTGCACCCAACCCGGCGGCTTTGCGTCCGGCGACTCGACACCCATCCCGCTAAGCCTACACGAGCGAGCCCCGACTTCCTTCGTGGCTTCCTTCGCGGCCGTCTATCGCGTCAGGCCGAACGCCTTGAGCAGCACCCGTTTGGGGCGGCGGCCGTCGAACTCGCCGTAGTGCACCCGCTCCCACGGCCCCACGTCGAGCCGACCGTCGGTTACGGGGACGAGCACCTGGTGGCCGAGCAGCATCCGCTTGAGGTGCGCGTCGCCGTTGTCCTCGCCGGTCTGGTGGTGTGCGTAGTCGAGGCCGGCCGGCGCCAACTTCTCGACCCATGCCAGGATGTCGCGCCAGAGCCCCGGTTCGTGGTCGTTGACGAACACGCTCGAGGTGATGTGCATGGTGCTCACCAGCACGACGCCGTCCCACAGGTCCGCCGCCGTGCGGACGCGCTCGACCTCGTCGGTGATGTCGCGGATCTCGTAGCGCGACGGCGTGGTGATCGTCAGGTACTCGGTGTGCGTGGTCGTCGTCATCGTCGTTCTCGCGGGCGAAGGGAGCTTAAGAAAGTTTAAGGCTCGGGCCGAAATGTTGCCTCCTTTTTTCGGTTCGCTCTCCGAATCGTGAGCTACCGGGTGTGACGAAACCGCCGAGCGCTATGCTCGGACGGTCCGCTCGGCATCCCGCGACGGAGGTCGATGCGGCACGATGGAAGCCATCTCTCACCCGGCGGCGCTGGCGCGAGTCCCGCGCGCGTTCGCCTACAAGCACGACGCGCTCGCACTCGAGCTGAGCGAAGGCATCCTCTGCGTCGGGTTGCCGGAACCGGAGGACGCGCCGCTGCTCGACGCGCTGCGCGCGACGACGCACCTGCCGATCCGCGCGGTGCGGATGCCGCGCGAGACGATCCGCCATCGGCTCCGCCTCGCCTACGGCGAGCCGCCGCCGAGCGCGGAACCCGCCGGCGACGTCGCGCGCCTGGTCGATCGTCTCTTCGGCGGCGCCATCGCCGCGCACGCCAGCGACGTGCACCTCGAGCCGTCGCGCGACGGCGGCCGGGTACGGATCCGGGTCGACGGCGTACTGCGCGAGCTGGAGCGGATCGATGCCGCGCGCTTTCCCGCCGTCGTCGCGCGGGTCAAGGTGCTCGCTGCGCTCGACGTCACCGAACGGCGCCTGCCACAAGACGGCCGTTGGGCGATACCGTACGAACGCCGCGAGATCGACGCGCGCGTCGCCTCGGTGCCGACGCTCGACGGCGAGCAGCTCGTCGTGCGTCTACTGGACCGCCACGCGTCACCGCCCGATCTCGACGCGCTCGGGATGCCGCCGGCGCTGCTCGCCGGCTATCGCGCGGCCGTCGCCGCCCCGTGGGGCTTCATCGTTCTCGCCGGTCCGACCGGCAGCGGCAAGACGACGACCCTGTACGCCTCGCTAACGCGCCTGGACGCGCGAACGCGCGGCATCTGCAGCGTCGAGGATCCGGTCGAGATGCGGCTCGACGGCGTCGCGCAAGTCCAGGTCAACGCGCGCGCCGGGCTCGGCTTCTCGACCGTGCTGCGCGCCTTCTTGCGCCAAGATCCGGACGTCGTCGCCGTCGGCGAGATGCGCGACGCCGAGACCGCCGCCGTCGCCGTCTCGGCGGCGCTGGCCGGACAGACGCTCTTCACCACGCTGCACGCCAACGACGCGCCGCGCGCGATCGACCGGCTCGTCGAGCTGGGCGTCAACCGGCACGCGCTCGCGTCGGCGCTGACCGCGCTGGTCGGACAACGGCTGGTGCGCACGCTGTGCGAGCGCTGCCGCGTGCGCGCGCCGATTCCGGCCGCGCTGCGCGCGGCGCTCGCCGAACGTACGCATTGGTACGTCGCCGGCGGCTGCCCCGCGTGCGAGGGCACCGGCTACGGCGGCCGGACCGGCGTGTACGAGCTGCTGACGGTCGACGACGACCTGCGCGACGCGATCGCCGGCGGCGCGTCGACGACCGCGATCGCGCACCTGGCCGCACGCGGCGCCTACCGTCCGCTGCGCGCCGACGCGCTGGCGAAGGTCCAGGCCGGGCTCACCTCGTTCGACGAGCTGACGCGCGTGGCGGGCTGGAGCGCGCCCGCGTGAGCCTGGCGAGCGTGCGCATCGCCGATCTCATCCGCCTGGCGCGAGGACGCGGCGCCAGCGACTTGCACCTGGGGACGGCGGAGCGTCCGGCGCTGCGCGTCGACGGGCGCCTGCTGCACCTCGAGGGGCCGCCCCTCGACGCCGACGGCATGGCGGAGTACCTGCACGCGCAGTTCTCCGCCGCGCAGTTGGCGCGTTTCGACGCGCACGGGAGTGCCGACGCCGCCGCGCTCGCGGACGCGGACGGCGCGCCGTTCCGCGTCCACGCCTTCCGCCACGCCGGCGGCACGCGCGTCGCGATTCGCCTGCTGGCGACGGCGGTGCCGGCGCTCGAGGAGCTCGGCCTGCCCGCCGTCGTCGGCACGCTCGCCGAGCGGCAGGTGGTCCTGGTCGTCTTCACCGGACCGACCGGCAGCGGCAAGACGACCGCGCTCGCGGCGCTGGTCGACCGCATCAACCGCGGCAGCGAACGCAACATCCTCACCGTCGAAGACCCGGTCGAGTACGTCCACCGGCCGCTCCGTTCGCTGATCACGCACTGCGAGGTGGGACGCGACGTGTGCGGCTACGCCGACGCGCTGCGCGCGCTGCTGCGCGCCGACCCCGACGTCATCCTGGTGGGCGAGCTGCGCGACGCGCCGACGATGGAAGCGGCGCTGGCCGCCGCCGAGACCGGCCATCTGGTCCTCACCACGCTGCACACCGCCGACGCCGCGCAGAGCGTCGAGCGAATCGCCGACGCCTTTCCCGCGGGCGCGCACGGTCAGGTGCGCGCGCAGCTCGCGAGCGTCGCGCTGGCCGTGGTCGCCCTGCGGCTGGTTCCGCGTCGCGCCGGCGGACGGATCGCCGTCGCCGAAGTGCTGATCGCGACCGATGCCGTCCGCGCGCTGATCCGCGAGGGGAAGACCCACCAGCTGCGCAACGCGATCGTCACCGGGCGGGCCGCCGGGATGCAGACGCTCGAAGCGCACCTGGCCGAACGGGTCGCGCGCGGCGAGATCGCGCCGGCCGACGCGCGCGCCGCCGCACTGCGGCCCGACGAGCTGCGCCTCGCGGAGCAGGTCTCGTGAGCGTCTCCGTGTACCGCTACGCGGCCCGAACGGCGCGCGGCGAGCCCGTGCGCGGCGCGATGCAGGCCGCCGACCGTGACGCCGTGCTGGCGACGCTGCGTACCCGCGCGCTCTTCGTCACCGCGATCGAACGCGAGGGACCGGTCCGCGCACGGCTGGCGCGCTGGCTGGGCGTGCACCGGCCGGCGCGGAACGCACGGGTCGCGTTCTTCCGCGCCTTCGCCACCCTGATCCGCGCGGGCGTCCCGCTGCACCGCGCGCTCGGGGTGACGATCGAGCGAACCACCGATCGCGTGCTGCGCGAGGCGCTGCGCTCGGTCCGCGCCGACGTCGAGCAAGGTGCGCCGCTGAGCGCGGCGCTGCGGCGAGCGCCGGCCGCGTTTCCGCCGCTCGTCTGCGCGATGGTCGCCGCCGGCGAGGCCGGCGGGATCCTCGACGACGTCCTCGACCGGCTGGCCTCGTTCCTCGAACGCGACGCGGACGTGCGCAAGAAGCTGCGGGCGACCTTGGCCTATCCGGCCGTCGTCTCGTGCACGGCCACCGCGCTGATCGCGTTCCTGCTGGTCCGGATCGTGCCGATGTTCGCGCAGATGTTCACCGCGTTCCACGTCGATCTGCCGTTGCCGACGCGCGTGCTGCTGGGCACCGGCGCGCTGCTGCAGCGGCCGGCGGCGTGGCTGAGCGCGTGCGCCGCCGCCGCGCTGGCATCGGCGCTGCCGCTGGCCGCGCGGCGGTCGGCGGCGCTCGCCGGTGCGCTCGATCGCCTGCGGCTCGGGGTACCGGTGCTCGGGCCGCTGGTGCGCGCGGCGATCACCGCACGCGTCGCGCGCACGCTCGGCACGCTGCTGCGCGCCGGCGTCGAGCTGCTGGCGGCGATCGACGTGGTGCGGCCGGTGACCGGCAGCCGCCTCTACGGCGCCGCGCTGGAACGCGTCGCGCTGGCCGTGCGCGGCGGTGAGTCGCTCACGCCCGCCCTGGCGGCGTGCGGATTGTTCGACCCGCTCGTGCCCGCGCTCGTGCGCGCCGGCGAGGAGACGGGACGGGTCGACGAGATGCTGCTCGCCGCCGCGCGCGCCTTCGAGGCCGACGTCGACGCGGGCGTTACGACCCTGGGCGCCGTCGTCGAACCGGCGCTGATCGTCGTGCTCGGGGCCGTCGTCGGCTTCGTCGTGTTCTCCGTCTTCTTGCCACTCTATGCCTTGATCGGGAGCGTTTCGAGATGATGCAGCGGGATGTGGTCCTCGCACGCTATTGCACCGAGCGGACCGTCGAGCGGCGCAACGCCGTCGTCGACGCGTACCGCCACTTATGCCGGCGCGGCGCGCGCAAGTTCAAACGCGCCGTCAACGACTGGGCCGACCTCGAACAGGTGGCCGCGATCGGTCTCATCAAGGCCGTCGATTACTACCGTGCCGAGCTGCGCACGCCGTTCGAGGCCTACGCGTGGCTGCTGATCGTCGGCGAGCTCATGCACTACGTGCGCGATCACGAGCGGCTGGTGCGCGTACCGCGCGCGCTGCGCTCGCTCGAACGGCGCTCGGTCGCGGTGTGGGAGGCGTTCGTCGTCGATCATCAGCGCGAGCCGACGCGCCCGGAGCTGGCCGCGGCATTGGGCGTGCCGCTCGCGCTGCTCGGCGACGTGCAGGCCGTGCGCGGCATCGACCACGTCGCGCTGCCCGACCCCGGCCTCGCCGAGGACGCCGTGCGCGTCGACCTGCTCGCCGATCGCACCGACCCGCTCGGCTTCGAAGAGCGGGTCGCGCTGGCGCTGGCGCTCGACGAGCTGGGCGAGCGCGAACGCGCCGTCGTGCTGGGGACCTTCGGCGCCGGGCTGACCCAGAGCGAGATCGGCAGCCGGCTCGGCCTCTCGCAGAGCCACGTCTCGAAGTTACTTGCCCGCGCGCTCGGCCAGCTCGGCCCGCTCGTCGCGTGAGCTCGTGCGGACCGACCTTACGCCGTGCGACCTCCGCGCACGTCGAAGCGGGCGAGGTCGGTGCCGACGGTGATCGGGCCGTCGTAGCCGCCCAAGCGCGCGCTGCGATCCGCCAGCGCCTGCCACTGCGCGGTCGTCAGATAGCGCATGTCGCCGGGCGCGAGGTGCGAGAGGACGACGCTCTTGACCTGCGCGGCGCGCGCGATCCGGCCGATGTCGGCCACGTCGGTGTGCGAGGTGGCCAGGTGCGAGAGCATCGCCGGCGGCATGCCGCGCGTGTGATACGACTCGAGCGCGATCGCCTCGTGCACCAGCAGGTCGGCGCCGTACGCGAGCGCGATCAGGTTCGGCGTAGGCGTCGTGTCGCCCGAGAACACGATCGACCCGTGCGGCGTGTCGAAGCGGTAGGCGTAGGCCGGAAAGCAGGCACCGTGCGGCACCAGCAGCCCGGTCACCGTCACGTCGCCGAACTGCGCGATCGTCACCGGCGCCATCGGCGGCGCGGTCGGCCCGAGCGGGTGCGCGCCGACCGGCGGCAGCGCGATCTCGCGCACGTCCATCAGCCGGCTGATGTCCAACACGCCGGTGTCGCGCATGAACACGTTGATCGAGTACGCGTACGCCTGCGTGCAGTGCCGCATCAGATCGGTCAAGCCGGGGACCGGGTGATCCGGCTCGGCCGTGTCGACCGTGCGGCCCGGTGGAAACGCCGGCGGCAGCGGCAGTCCCGCCGAGCCGGGACCGTACACCGGCACCGGACGGCGCAAGCTCTTCTCCGCCGCCGGCCAGCCGGCGCCCAGCAAGAAGAAATTGTAGAGATCGCAGACGTGGTCGGCGTGCAGGTGGGTCACGAAGATCCCCGCGACGTCTTCGTACTCGAGGCCCGCGTTGACGAACTGGTTCACGCTCGCGCGGCCGCAGTCGATCACGTAGATCTTCCCGTCGATCACCAGCGCGCTTGCGATCCCGGCGCGGCCCGGTGCCGGCGGCGGCCCGGCCGAGGTTCCGAGCAGGATCAGCTCGGCGCCCGGCGTCACGCTCGCGGTCGTCGTGACCGCGGCGCGCGCCTCGCTTTCCGTCGCGAGCAGCGCCGCGCCGGCCAGCGCCGACGCGCCGAGCGACAAGAAGCCCTTGCGGCCCAGCAGCTCGTGCGAGCACCCGGTCCGGCAGGCCTCGTGCGGATGATCGGAATCCATCGCGCGCCCTTGGCACGGGCGCGGAAGCAGTCCTCTTCAACCAGCAGTCAGCCGGTCGGCATCCGCCTGTGGCCGCCCCGCGCGCCGGGTACACTGGCGACATGCCGAAAAAAGGGCCGCACGGCGAGTACGCTCCACTGCCCTCGACGCTGGAACGCTCGCCGCAGAAGGCGCAAGACACCTACGAAGACACGCTCGAAGCCGCCGAGAAAGAGTACGACCACGACGAGGCGCGCGCGCACCGCGTCGCTTGGGCGTCGGTCAAGCACTCGTTCGAGAAAGTCGGCGATCACTGGGAGCCCAAGGACGAGCGCGGCCCATCGGACCCGCGCTCGGAGAGCGGCGGCCCCGATCCGAGCGGCGCGTCGTACGGCGGCGTCGACCTCGAGGGGCACACCAAGGACGAGCTGCTCGCGATGGCGCGCGAACGAGGCGCGCACGTCACCACCCACATGACGAAAGCCGAGATCGCGAGCGCGCTGCAGCACGCCAACGACCGCGAGACCGCGAGCGCGCGCACGCACTCGTCTTGAACCAACCTTAAGCTGCGGGGGGTAGGGGCCTGTCGATGGCTACGCAGGCACCTGCCCTCTTCGGATCGATCGACGACGCGCACGTCTCGCGCGCGCAGTGGATGATCGTCCTCGTCGCCGGGATGGGCTTCTTCACCGACGCCTACGACCTGTTCGTGATCGGCGTCGTGCTCAAGCTGCTCACCCCGGAGTGGCACATCCAGCCGCTCGAGCAGGCGGTGATCGGCGCGACCGCGCTCGTCTCGGCCGCGATCGGCTCGGCGATCTTCGGACGCGTCGCCGACGTCTTCGGGCGCAAGTACATCTACGGTTTCGAGGTGCTCGTGCTCGGCGCGGGCGCGATCGCGTCGGCGTTCTCGCCGAACATCTGGTGGCTGATCGGCTTCCGGTTCGTGTTGGGGCTCGGCATCGGCGGCGACTATCCGGTCAGCGCCACGATCGCCAGCGAGTTCGCCGGCTCGAAAGTGCGCGGACGACTGGTCTCGACGGTGTTCGCGATGCAGGGCATCGGACTGATCGTCGGACCGCTGCTGGCGATCGCGCTGATCGCCGCCGGCCTCTCGAACGACGTCGTGTGGCGCATCCTGCTCGCGGCCGGCGCGATTCCGCCGCTGGCCGTGTTCTGGGCGCGCCGGCACCTCAAGGAGACGCCGCGCTACGAGCAGCTGCTCGGGCGCGAGACTGCCGGCATCAAGCCGGTCGCGCGCGAGCACGAACTCTTCGGCGAGATCCGCGAGGCCTACGGCGACGGAAAGCTCCTCCGGTGGCTGGTCGGCACGTCGCTGGCGTGGTTCTTGCTCGACCTGGCGTACTACGGCAACACGATCTCGAACCAACAGTTCGTCACCGCCGTCGCGCCCCGCGCCGGCGAGACGCACACGCTCTTCATCTCGCTGCTCGTGTTCGCGTTCGCTGCCTTTCCCGGCTATTTGCTCTCCGTCTACGGGATGGATCGCTGGGGCCGCAAGACGATCCAGATCCTCGGCTTCGGGATGATGGCGATCAGCTTCGTCGGCATCGCGCTTATCGGCGACGCGAAGGCGATCCTGGTGCCGTTTGTCGCGCTCTACTGCCTGAACTACTTCTTCACCGAGTTCGGGCCCAACACGACGACCTTCGTGCTGCCGGCCGAGATCTTTCCGGTGCGCGTGCGCAGCACCAGCCACGGCATCTCCGCCACCGTCGGCAAGGTCGGCGCGGCCGTCGGCACGTTCTCGTTCCCGCTGCTGCAGGCGCAATACGGTCTGCCGGGCCCGATGTGGGTCGCCGGCGTCGCGTCGGTCGCGGGCCTGGCGATCACCTGGGCGCTGCTCCCCGAACCGAAGGGACTCGACCTCGAGGTCGCCTCGCGCGACACCGCGTTCGCCCCGGCTGCTCGACTGCAGCCGGCGGTCACGTAGCGCCGTCAGCGGTCCTGGACGGTCGGCCGGATCAGGACCTCGTTGATCGCGACGTGGCGCGGACGCGTCACCACGTAGACGATGGCGTCGGCGATGTCTTGGGCCTGCATGCCCAGGCCCGGTTCGACCAGGGTCTGGATCTGCGCTTGGATCTCGGGCCGGTTGTGGCTTTGCAGCTCGGTGGCGACGAAGCCGGGCTCGATCAGCGCGATGCGCACGAAACGCTTGGTGATCTCTTGGCGCAGCGACTCACTGAACGCGTTGACGGCCCATTTGCTGGCGTTGTAGCCGCCGCTGCCGGCGCGCGCGAGGCGCCCGGCGACCGAGCTGACGTTGACCAGATCGGCGACGCGGCGCGGATCGCCCTCGGCGGCCTGCAACAGGTGCGGCAGCGCGGCGTTGGTCACGTGCATGAGGGCGCGCACGTTGAGGTCGAGCATCAGGTCCCACTCGTCGGGATCGGCGCCGACGATCGGGCCGAGCAGCATGACGCCCGCGTTGTTGACGAGGACGTCGAGCCGTCCCAGCGCGCTGACCGTGTCCTCCACGATGCCGCGCGCTTGTTCGGGGTCGGTGACGTCGGCCTCGAGCACCAGCGCCGCGCCGCCGTCGGCGGCGATGCGTCCGGCCAGCGCTTCGAGGCGGTCGCGGCGGCGCGCCGCGATGGCGACGTTGGCGCCGTGCGCCGCCAGCGCGGCGGCGGTCGCCTCGCCGATCCCGGAGCTGGCGCCGGTGACGAGCGCGACGGTTCCTTGCAACGATGTCGGCATAGCGTAGGGTCTCGACCCGACGCGGCCGCCGTCAGTTTCGGTGCGCGCGCACCCGCAGCCGGACGTAGTCGGCCGTCCAGCGGCCGCCCGCATCGCAGAGCACCGGCCGCAACAGGGCGACCGTTTCCGCCAGCGCCTCCGCTCGGTCGGCCGGCGCCAGCGGCGCGAGGAACGGCTGCGCGAAGGTTTCCAACCAGTCCGCCATCTCGCCGGGCAGCGGCGTGAGGCGCGGCTGCAACACGATCCGCTCGACGACGAACCCGGCCGCTTCCAGCCGCGCGCGATACTCGTCGGGCGTGGGCAGATACCACGGCATCAGCGCGGCGGCGTCGACGCCGCGGCGCGCCAGCACGGCGTCCAACGCGATGCGCGGCGCGGCGACGTTGCCGTGGCCGCCGAACTCGGCCACGAAGCGGCCCCCCGGGCGCAGCGCGCGAGCGATGCCGGTCAGCACCGCATCGGGATCCTGCATCCAGTGCAGCGCCGCGTTCGAGAAGACGGCGCTGAACTCGCGCAAGAACGGCAGCGCGTGCGCGTCGCCTTCGCGCACGTCGAGCCCGCGTGCGCGCGCCGCCGCGAGCAGCTCGCTCGAGGCGTCGAAGCCGACCAGCTCCGCCCCGCTGCTCGCCAGGCGAGCCGTCAGCGCGCCGTCGCCGCAGCCGAGGTCGAGAATTCGCTCTCCCGGTTGCGGATCGAGCCACGCCACCGCCTCGCCCGCCATATCGGCGACGAAGCGCGCGTTGCGCTCGTAGGACGCGGGATCCCAGCGCTGCATTCGGCCGCCAGGACTCGCCGCATGCCGCGCCCGGTTGCGCCGAGCGGAACGAACCGCCGGGCTGCGAAGCATCGCCCATGCGACATCACCGCGTGGCCGGCGGCGGCGGAACACAGCTGCACGTCGTCGAGAGCGGCGATCCGGCCGGCCCGCCGATCCTCTTCCTGCACGGATGGTCGCAGGCGCACGCATCCTGGCAACGGCAGCTCAACGCCGCCGCCCTCCAGTCGTTTCGTCTGATCGCTTGCGATCTGCGCGGTCACGGTGACTCGGACAAGCCACTCGACGGGTACGGCGAGAGCGCGCTCTGGGCCGCGGACGTCGCGGCGATCCTGTCCGCGCTCGCGCTCGACCGCCCGGTCCTCGTCGGCTGGTCGTACGCGGGCTATGTCATCGCGGATTACGTGCGCGCGCACGGTGACGGCGCGCTGCGCGGCATCGTCTTCGTCGGCGCCGCAACCGACACGGGCCGCACCAGCTACGCGCCGCCGGGCGACGGCTGGGCCGGCATCCTTCCCGACGGGACGGGCAACCCGAACATCTACAGCCCGGGCGCCGAAGAGGCGGCGCTCGCGATGCGGCAGTTCATGCGCGCGTGCTTCGCCGCGCCGGTCGATCATCTGACCGAGCTCGAGCTGCTCGGCATCGCGCTCTCGACGCCGCCGCGCGTGCGCGAAGCGCTGTTCGCGCGCCGGCTGGCCAACGACGACGTGCTCCAAGCGATCCGCGTCCCCGTCTTGATCGCGCACGGCGAGCGCGACCGCATCGTCGACGTCGCGACCGCACGCCACATCGCCGCGCAGATCCCGCAGGCGACGCTCTCGCTCTATCCGCAGGCCGGCCACGCGCCGTTCTGGGAAGCGCAGGAGCGCTTCAACGCCGAGTTGGCCGCCTTCGCCCAGCCGGCGCGCGCATAGTGGTCGCGTTCGTCAGCGGCGGGAGCCGCGGGATCGGCGCAGCGATCGTGCGCGCGCTCCGGCGAGCGGGCGCGCAGGTCTTCTTCACCTATCGCGAGCGCGGCGACGACGCCGCGGCGCTGTGCGCCGAGCTCGGCGACGACGTCGCCGCCTACCCGCTCGACGTCGCCGACGCCGACGCGATCCCGGCCGCGATCGAGGCTTGCGTCGCGCGCTTCGGCCGCCTCGACGTGCTGGTCAACAACGCCGGCATCTACGTCGAGAACGCGTTCGAAGGCGACGACTACGCCGCGTGGCGGGCGGGATGGCAACGGACCTTCGACGTCAACCTGTTCGGCGCCGCGAATCTGACCTGGTGCGCGCTGCGCGTGATGCGCGCGCAGGGCTCGGGGGCGATCGTCAACGTCGCCTCGCGCGCCGCGCATCGCGGCGAGCTGACCCATCCGAACTACGGCGCGTCGAAAGCCGCGCTGGTGAACCTGACCAAGTCGATCGCGCGCCGCTGCGCGGCGCAGGGGATCGTCGCCTTCGCGGTCGCGCCGGGCTTCGTCGAGACCGAGATGGCGGCCGACGACCTGGCCGTGAACGGCGCGGCGCTGGCCGCGGAGATCCCGCTCGGCCGGGTCGCGAGCGCCGACGAGGTCGCGCACGTCGTCGCCTTCGTCTGCACGCCGCTCGCGCGGCACCTCAACGGCGCGACGCTCGACGTCAACGGCGGATCGTACGTGCGCTGAGCGTCAGCCGAGCACGGCGGTCAGCATCGAGATCGAGCCGAGCTGCACGCCCGACACCGGGAAGCGGACGGCGTCGTCGATGCGGCGCGCGCCGAGCACGTAGAGCAGCGGCAGATAGTGCTCGGGGGTCGGGACGGCCAGCAGCGCGTCCCCTCCGTGACGGCCGTAGTCGACCAACGCCGCGTCGTCGCCGGTCTCGAGCGCGCCGCGCACGATCGTCTCGAAGCGGTCGGCCCAATCGTACGGGCGCGGCTCGTGTCGCCCCCACGCCAGCGCCTCGAGGTTGTGGACGACGTTGCCGCTGCCGATCAGCAACACGCCCTCGTCGCGCAGCGGCGCCAGCTTGCGTCCCAACTCGTAGTGGAACGCGGGCGGCTGCGTCTCGTCGATGCTCAACTGCACCACCGGAACGTCGGCGGCGGGAAACGCGTGCACGAGCACCGACCAGGTGCCGTGATCGAGCCCCCAGCTCGTGTCGCGCGCGACCGGCGCGGGCGCCAGCAGCGCGGCCACCCGATCGGCCAGCCACGGCGCACCGGGCGCGCGATACGACATCTCGTAGAGCGCGCGCGGAAAGCCGCCGAAGTCGTGGATCGTGCGCGGCTGCTCGGCCGCGGTGACCTTCGTCCCGGGGATGAACCAGTGCGCCGAGACGGCCAGGATCGCCCGCGGTCGCGGCAGGCCCACGCCGAGCTTGGCCCACGCCTCGGTCGTCGGGTTCGTCTCGAGCGCGTTCATCGGGCTGCCGTGGCCGAAGAACACGACCGGCATCGTCGGCATGCGTTGCGCTTCCGTGACCGTACGCGCCGCGCCTGTCAGGGACGGTCGGCGAGCACCAGCGACGCGTTCTGGCCGCCGAACCCGAAAGCGTTGACCTGCACCGTGCGCATCGCCAGCGCGCGCGGCGCGCCGGTGACCAGGTCGAAGCGCGCGGCGGGGTCGAGGTGGGTGGAACCGAGCGTCGGGACGAGCGTCGCTTCGGCCATTCCGCGCAACGCGACGATCACCGAGGTGACGCCGCTGGCCGCCATCGCGTGCCCGACGTGGCCCTTGAGCGAGGTCACCGGGATCGGCACTGCACGGCCGCCGGCGATCGCGTCGATGGCGGCGATCTCGACCGCGTCGCCGACCACCGTCGCCGTCCCGTGCGCGAAGATCGCGTCGATCGCGTCCGCCTCGACCTGCGCGTCGCGCAACGCCAGCTCCATCGCGCGCGCTTCCCAACGGCCGCTGGGCTCGGGCGAGGTGGGATGGTAGCCGTCGGCGATCGAGCCGTAGCCGCGTACGTAACCGAGCACCGGAGCGCCGCGCGCGCGTGCGCGCTCGCCGGCTTCGAGCACGACGACGCCGCAGCCGTCGCCCATCACGAAGCCGCTGCGCGCGACGTCGAACGGCAACGACGCGCGGGCAGCGTCGGGCGCGGACGAGAGCGCGCCGGCGTGTTGCAGGCTCCAGGCGACGACCGGCGTCAGCAGCGTCTCGGTGCCGCCGCACAGCGCCACGTCGGCGTCACCGCGCTCGATCAGCCGCGCGCCGTGACCGATGGCGTCGATCGAGCTGGCACACGCGGCGGCGATGGTCAGCTGCGGGCCGTGCAGACCGTAGCGCAACGCGAGCGCCGCGGCAGCCATGTTCGGGATGACGTAGGCCATCAAGCGCGGCGGCACGTGCGCGGAGCCCTGCGTATCGAGCTGCGCGCGCGCGTCGACCAGCGCCGGGACACCGCCCATCGACGTTCCCAACACGATCGCCGTGCGCTCGGCATCGGGCTGCGCGATCCCGGCGGCACGCAGCGCTTCGTCGGCGCAGATCAGCGCGTAGCGGGCGAAACGGTCGGTGCGCTTGGCGGTCGTCGCGTCGAGCCGGCCGTCCAAGAATGCGTCGGGGACGCCGGCCCACCAGCCGTGCCAGCCCGTCGATGCGGGGGCGCGCACGATCCCCAGGCGGCCGCTGCGAAAGCCGTCCCAGTTGGTCGCGACGTCGTGCCCGATCGGCGTGAGCAGGCCCGCGCCGGTGACGGCGACGTCTCGCATGCGAACGCGCGCTCGTCAGGCGTGTGCGCGGCGACGGCGCGCTTTGTTGCGGTTGCCGCACGAGGCCATGCTGCACCACACGCCCGAGCGATTCTTCGAGTGATCGTAGAACGCCCACACGCAGGCCGGATCGCCGCAGGTCTTCATCCGCTGCCACGCGCCGGTGCGCATCGCGTCGTGAACGATGGCCAGTAACCGCGAGAGCGCGCCGTCGATCCCACGATCGGTCGGCGCGAGCCGCGTTTCACCGTCCGCGAAGTGCACGCACAACGGGGCGCGCGCCGCGGCGGCGTCGAGCAGCGCGGCCGCCGCGGCCGCCGCCGGCGGATCGCCCTGGCTGGCGATCAGCGCCCGCAACGCTTCGCGGACCTCGAGCGCGCGCCGCCAGCCGGCCTCGTCCACGGACGCGTCGGCGGCCAGCAGACCGCGCTGCGCCAACCACGTCCGCAGCTGTCCGGGCGTGCCGAGCTCTTCTTTGCCCGGCAGCGGCATGAGGTCGTAGGTGTTGATGAACGTCCGGACGAGCTCGAGGTCGCCGGGCGCCGATTCGTCGTGTACCGAGGGCACCAACCCCACCATAACACCGGCAAAACGGATTGACAAGTTACTAGTACCCGGCGTACCATGTTTGCAGGTTACCGACCCGTCTCCCGAGGTGTCCTCCGTGTCGATCCTCTCTCGCCCCCTTCCGACCCATGTGACCGGTACCGACCCCATCGCCGCCTCGCTGCGGCCGCTGCTGAACGGCTCGCTGGTGGCGCAGGCCCTCGACCGCCAAGGCGAGGTGCGCCGCGCCGTCGCCGCGTGCCGTCCGGCCGCGCTCGCGACCCGTCCGGCGCCGGCGAGGGCGCGCCGCCGTTCGCGCGGACTGCGCCGCGCGCTGGCGCTGGCGCTGTTCGCGCTGGTGCGCCGCCTCGCGCCCGACGTCGTCCCCTGCTGACGCGCACCCCCGATCAGCGTGCGGGCCGGATCGTGAGGCCGTAGTGATACGCGAACGGGTGCGTCGCGAGCACCGCGAACCCGCTCGCGCGCAATCGATCCGTCGCTTCGCGCTCGCCGAAGACGTGATCGCGCGGCGGCCCGACCGGCCGTTCCACGTCGGCGTTCCAGTCGACGATCACCGCCCGTCCGGCCGGCGCCAGCAGCGCGCGCAGGTGCGCGAGCGCGTCGTCGCCCAGCTCGTGCAGCACGTTGAGCGCCAGTATCCGCTCGACGCCGCCGCGCAGCGCGGGCAGCGCGTCCGGGCCGATCGGCTCGACGTTCGGGAGCGGCGCCGCGGCGAGTTTTGCGCGCAGCTGGTCGAGCATCGCGTCCTGCTCGTCGAGGGCGAGGACGCGCACGTCGGGGCGCGCGCGAGCGATCGCCAGCGCATACGTCCCGGTCCCGGTGCCGAAGTCGAGCAGCAGGCCGTCCGCCGGCAGCTCGAGCAGTGCCAGCAGCTCGTCGGGCGGGACGTGCGCGAAGCGCGCCTCGTCGTCGAGCAGGGCGCTGCGCCGCGGGTCGAAGCGATGCGGCTGGCGCGCACCGTGCCGTTCGTCCATCGTCACCGCGAGTGCGCGTCGCGCGCGCCGCGCCAGAGCAGCCGGAAGGCGATGAACGCCAGCATCGCCGCCAGGATGCGGATCAGCGTCCGCCCCGGCACGTAGCGCGAGACGCGCGCGCCCAACGGCGCGCCCAGCAGCGCGCCCAGTGCCGTCGCCAGCGTCAGGGTCAGGTCACCGTGGTAGTCGCCCTGCGCCGCGTGGATGATCGTCGCGACCAGCGAGGTCACCGCCAACACGGCGTGCGAGGTCGCGGTCGCGACGTGCTCGGGATAGTCGAGCACGGTGACCAGGAACGGTACCTGGATCGGGCCGCCGCCGATCCCGAACAACGCGGAGACGACGCCGACCACGACGCTTCCGAGCAGCCCCCAGCGCATGTCGAACGACCAGGCATAGCGGTTGCCGTGCGCGTCGGTCAGCGTGCGGTGCGTACCGCCGCGCGAGCCGCCCGGTGGGGTGCGCGGCTGGAACGCGAGCCAACCTGCCATGATCAGCAGCAAGACGCCGAACAGCGGATCGAACCAGCCGCGCTCGAGGTTGTCGGCACCGGCGACGCCGGCGAACACGCCGGGGATCGCCGCCAGCGCGAACGGAATCGCGCTGCGCAGATCGACCCGCCGCTGACGCAGGTACGCGATCGTTCCGCTGCACGCGTTGGCGCACACGACCGCCAGCGAAAACGCCGTCACGGTCCGCGTCTCCCAGCTCGGCTCGATCAACGCGACGACCGGCACGATCAGAAAGCCGCCGCCGACGCCGACCAGTGTCCCCAGCGCGCCGATCGCGACGCCGAACAGGAGCGCCGCGAGATCGAGCAGCGAGAGGGCGTGAACGAAGCTCACACCTCTGCCAGGACCGCGCGCCGCGCGGCCGCGGCGATGCGGCGCAGTACGACCAGCTCGGTCAGCGCGAAGACGTGCGAGAGCGCCTGGTCGGGGCCGTAGCGGCCCAGCTCGGCGAGGTTCGGCAGATCGAGCTTGCCTTCGATCATGCGCACCAGCATGCGGCGCAGCTCCGCGGCCGCCTCGGTGTTCGGATCCGCGTCGAGAGCGATGCCGTCGGGCAGCTCGCGGTCGTCGACGAACTCGACGCCCGCATGCGTGTAGCGGACCCGCACGTACGCGAACGCCGACTGCGGCTTCACGTAGAGCCGGTAATCGGCGCGGCGCTGCTCGCGCGCGTCGCGGACGCGGCCGTCGTCGTCATCGGGCGACAGGTCGCGGTGCACGGTCCAGGGCAGGCGCAGGTCGTCTTCGCGTTCGAGCCAGACGGTGACGTCGAACAGCGAGCGCAGCACGTGCGTGTAGAGCGGGAAGCGGCCTTGCACGATGACGATCGGGCGGGACTCGACGATCTCGGTGCCGGCGACCGTGCCCGCAAGATGGTCGTACGCCGGCTTGTTGATCGCGAAGCCGTTGGCCAGCTTCCACACGTCCTCGTCCATCGCGGCGAAGTCGTGCGTCTTCGGATTCATCGGCGTCAAGCCGACGGCGTTGCGCTGCGCGCGGTCGAGCGCGAAGTACCCGTCGAGGCCGGCGACGGCGCATTGGCCCTCGCCCAGCACGCGGCAGAGTCCCGCCGCCAGCGACGACTTGCCGGTACCCGAGTCTCCGGCGATGGCGACCATGATCGGACGGGCCATGGCCGCCCCTTCGCCGCGCGTCAGCGGAACGCTGCCTGCAAATCCTCCAGACGCGGGTCGTCGGCACGCAGCTCGAGATGCGCGATCGGCGTCCGCGCCAAGCGTACGCCCTCTTCGAGCGTCGGGCGGTCATCCTGGTAGATGATGCCCAGCGGGATGTCGCCGTCGCGCGTCAGCGCCGCGAATGCGGCGCCGCGGTCGTTCGGCGCGTAGTCCGGCCGCTGCGCGACGTCCTCGGTGTGCTCTTTGAACCACGCGTAGGTGTTGATCTTGTTGTAGGTCACGCACGGCGAGGCGACCTCGACGATCGAAAACCCCTTGTGCTCGATGGCCGCTTTGATCAGCGCGACGAGCTGCTTGGGCTGCGCCGAGAAACCGCGCGCCAAGAACGACGCGCCGGCCGCCAGCGCGACGGCCAACCCGTTGATCGGCGCGTCGGGATTGCCGTTGGGGCTGACCGAGGCGACGTAGCCGGTCGCGCTCGTCGGCGAGGCCTGCCCTTTGGTGAGCCCGTAGGTCTGGTTGTCCATCACGATATAGGTCATGTCGGGATTGCGGCGCACGGCGTGAATGAAGTGGCCGGCGCCGATCGCGTAGCCGTCGCCGTCACCGCCGGCGGCGATGACGGTCAGGTCGCGATTGGCCAGCTTGACCGCGGTCGCGACCGGCAGCGCGCGCCCGTGCACGCCGTGGAACGCGTAGCTATGCAGGTAGCCCGAGATCTTCCCCGAGCAGCCGATGCCCGAGATGAACGCGACGTCCTTGGGCTGTCGGCCCAGCTCCGCCAGTGCCTGTTTGAGGGCGGAGAGCACGCCGTAGTCGCCGCAGCCGGGACACCACCACGACGGCGTCGCGGTGGCGAAATCCTTGGGCGTCAACGCGATCGCCATCTCAGCTCACCTCCGCGGCAACGTCCGCTTCGCTCAAGTTGCTGATCGGTTCGATGATCTCGATCGGGCGGAACGGCCGGCCGTCGTACTTGCGCAAGCCGTGCAGCCCCTCGAGCGGGCCGACCACCGCGCGGATCAGCCGCTCGAGCTGTCCCGTGTAGTTGTTCTCCACCACGAACACGTGGGAGGCGCCGCGGAAGAACGCGCGGATCTCGTCCTCGGGGAACGGCCAGAGGGTGCGCAGCTGCAAGAAGCGGGTCGGAATGCGCATCGCCGCGAGCCGGTCGACGGCCTCCGCGATCGGGCTGCGGTTCGCGCCGTAGCCGATGATCCCCACGTCGGCGTCGGCGACGCCGTGCAGGATCGCACGCGGCAAGTCAGGCCGCATCGCCTCGAGCTTGCCCATGCGCTTGTCCATCATGCGCCGGCGGTTGCGCGCGTTCTCGGTGATGACGCCGCGCTCGTTGTGCTCGGAGCCCGCTTCGAGGTGCATCCCGCCTTCGACGCCGGGGATGACGCGCGGCGAGACGCCGCTCTCGGTGAACGCGTAGCGCTGGTACTCGCCGAAGGTGACCGCGCCGTCGGCGATCAGCTCGCCGCGGTCGATCCGCACGCCCGCGAGCTTGGGCGGCGGCAGCGTCATCTTGCTCTGGCAGAGCGCCTGTTCGGTCAACAGGAACACCGGCAGCTGGTACTGGTCGGCCAGGTTGAGCGCGAGCCCGGCGAACTCGAACGACTCCGAGACGGTGCCGGGCGCGATCACGACCCGCGGGATCTCACCGTGCCCGCCGTAGATCAGCGTGTTGAGGTTGCTCTGTTCGGTCTTGGTCGGCATCCCGGTCGAGGGACCGGCGCGCGCGCACTCGACGACGACGACCGGGATTTCCAGCGTCCCCGCCAGCCCGATCGCTTCGGTCATCAGCGACTGCCCCGGTCCGGAGGTCGCCGTCATCGCACGCACGCCGGCGAAGGCCGCGCCGATCGTCATGTTGATGGCGGCCAGCTCGTCCTCGGCTTGCACCGCGACGCCGCCGAAGCGCGGCAGCTGCTTGGACATCCACTCCAGGATGTCGGTGGCCGGCGTGATCGGATAGCCGGCCATGAAGCGGCAGCCGGCGACCAGCGCGCCGTACGCGATCGCGTCGTTGCCCATCATGATGAGCCGATCGCCGTCCTCGCTTGCGATCAGGCCGTAGCCGCTGGGCTGCTGCGCGTAGTGTTCGCGCACGTACAGCTCGCCGGCTTCGATCGCGCGCAGGTTGAGGTCGACGACCTTGTCGCCCTTGCGCTGGTAGACGCCGCGCACGTCCTCGCGCACGATCGTCGCGTCCATGCCGAGCAGCGCGCCCAGCACGCCCAGCGAGATCGTGTTGCGCACCAGCTCGAGGCCCAGCTCTTCTTTGGCGATCTTGGCCAGCGGGATCTCGTACCACTGGACGTCGCCGCGCCGCACGTGCTCCGGTATCGTCTCCGCGCTGCTGTCGAAAACGACGAAGCCGCCGGGCCTCATCTCTTCGATGTGCGCCTCGACGGCTTCCAGGTCGAAGGCAACCAGGACGTCGACGGCATCGGCCATGCCGTAGTCGCGGCTGACCCCCGCACGGATGACGTAGTTGGTGTGTCCGCCACGGATCCGTGAGGGGAAGTCCTTGTAGGTGTAGACCTCCAAGCCCATCCGCTTGAACACGCCGGCGATCAGGTCGCCTGTCGTCAGGCTGCCGTCACCGGCTTGGCCGCCGAACATCACTTCGACGCTGTTGAGGATCATGCCGACCTCCGGCGCGGCCGTCCGGCCTGCGCCTTCCTGCGGCCCGGTGTTCCAAGGTGTCAGGGGGTATCCCTCGTCGGCAGGGGGCCTTCTGGCCAAATGCGGAAAGGCCGCGCGTTGCTTTCTGGGACCGGAGGCCAGCGCTGGATGAACACCCGTCACTACCCCCACTGGCCGCGCCGGCGACCGTTCGAGATCCCGATCCCGGTCACGAACCTGGCGCACAACCTGCTCACGACGGCGCAGCGCTACCCCGACCAGCCGGCGATCGTGTACTACGACACGCCGCTGAGCTTCGCGCGGATCGCGCGCGAGGTCGAGGCGGTCGCCGGTTGGCTCGAGCAGCGGGCGGGGGTACGCCGCGGCGACCGGGTCGTGCTGTTCATGCAGAACTCGCCGCAGTTCGCGATCGCGTACTACGCGATTCTGCGCGCCAACGCGGTGGTCGTGCCGCTCAACCCGATGCTGGTCACCGAAGAGCTGGCGAAATACGTCGAGGACAGCGGCGCGCAGGTCGCGATCGTCGGCCAAGAGCTGTTGCCCAAGCTGCAGCCGCTCGCGCCCGCGCCGCTGCGCACGCTGCTGGTCGCCGCCTATAGCGACTACGTCGAGCGCGAGACGCAGCTGAACCTGCCGCCCGCGGTCGCGGCGCCGGCGGCACCGCTCGACGGCAGCGTCTGCGTCGCCTGGCGCGACGCGCTGGCCGCGAACCTGACGCCGGGCCCCATCACGACCGGCGGCGACGACATGTGCCTCTTGCCGTACACCTCGGGGACGACCGGTCGCCCCAAGGGCTGCGTGCACACGCATCGCTCGCTGCAGACGACGACGCTGACGATGGCCAACTGGGGCATCTCGACGCCCGGCGCGCGCGTGCTCTCGGTGCTGCCGTATTTCCACGTCACCGGGATGACGTGCGACATGAACCACGCCTTCTACCAGGGCGCCACGCTGATCATGACGACGCGCTGGGAGTCGGCGACGACGCTCTCGCTGATCGAACGCTATCGCGCGACGACGATGACCGCGATCTCGACCATGGTCGTCGATCTGCTCGCGAATCCGGACTTCCGCCCCGAGAAGATCGCCTCGCTCACGCACCTGGGCGGCGGCGGCGCGCCGCTCCCCGCCGCCGTCGGCGAGCAGCTCAAAGGCCGCATGGGCCTGAGCTACATGGAAGGCTACGGCCTGACCGAGACGATCTCGGTCACGCACGCCAACCCGCAAGACCGGCCGAAGCTGCAATGTCTGGGCATCCCGACCTTCGGCGTGGACTCACGCGTCATCGACCCCGACAGTCTGGTCGAGCTGGCGCCGAACGAGACCGGCGAGATCGTCATCCACGGCTCGCAGGTCATGCAGGGCTACTGGAACCAGCCCGAAGCGACGGCCGAGGTGTTCGTCGAGCTCGACGGCAAGCGATTCTTCCGCACCGGCGACCTGGGTTACGTCGACGACGAAGGATACTTCTTCATGGTCGACCGCCTCAAGCGCATGATCAACGCCGCCGGCTTCAAGGTCTGGCCGGCCGAAGTCGAAACGACGCTCTTCGCCCACCCCGCCATCAAAGAGGCCTGCGTCATCGCCTCGATCGATCCGCGCAAAGGCGAGCAGGTCAAAGCGATGATCGTCCTGCGCGAGGGCCAACACGCGACCGGCGACGAGATCGCCGCCTGGGCGCGCGAGCACATGGCCGCCTACAAAGTCCCGACGCTCTACGAGTTCGTCGACACGCTCCCGCGCTCGGGCACCGGCAAAGTCCAATGGCGCGAGCTCCAAGAAGCCGACCACCGCAAAACGATGGCCGGCGTGTAGCGTCCGCTACCTCCGGTAGGCGTCTCTTCGGTCATCGACCTGAAATCACGATGATCGAAGAGCCGCTGAACCGTAGCTTCGCACGCCACTTGCCGGCGCGTAGACGCCATGCGGGAGGCGTGATACCCTTCAATTTCTTGAGGTCGCCGATGCCCGTTGCAGCAAAACGCTCGAGTGCTCCAATGATCGCTCGCGCGTCAGCCGTTGGCAGCTTCGCGAGCTCACGCCGCGCACGATGATCGTATTCTAGGTCCACATGATGCGAGAGGCGCTCGCGGTGCTATCTATTCGATTCCGAGTTGCCTCCGAAGCTCATCGTGCCCCATCCGCTCGTCGGACGACTGACGCAGCGACTCATCGAGAGCTGCCTGATCCTCGGGTTCGGACTCGATCTCCTCGGCAAGCAATAAGGCGACGAGCGCGGCGTTCCCGGCGCGAGCAGCTGCCAGAACGTCCTCGGTGAGCACCACCGGGCGTCCCAGCGGCACGACGCGAGCGATGAGCGTCTCGGCGGCCGCAGCCTCTCGATCGTCGGCTCCTGTTGCCAGCAGGTGATCGTGAACAGTCACGCCTCCCTTTTCCTCCACGGCTGAGCGGTGCCCCGCAAGCGTCTTTTCGAGTTTACGTCGTCGCGATCGCGTTTGCCGTGTCGACGGCGATGGCGATGGCGCGCGGGAGGCCGAGGGTCTCGGTGCACAGGACGAGGTCGTACTGGCGGCTGTCGTAGAGGTCGGTGTTGAAGTAGTGGCGCTGGTAGCGCTGGCGCGCTTCGTCGGTACGGGCGATGCGCGCGTCGGCTTCTTCTTCCGGAATGCCGATGCGGCGGGCGAGCTGCCCGACCCGCCACGCGCGCGACGCGCGCAGCAGGATCGCCAGCACCGGGATGCCGTTGGGGCGCCAGCCCAGCAGGCTGACGCCCCCGTGGCCGATGACGACGACGTGGCCGCGCTGCGCCTGATCGACGACGACGTCGCGCACGCCGGCGACGATCTGTTCCTCGGGCTGCTCCCAGGTCTGCATGACCGGCACCATCGCGGTCGCCGCGGCCAGGTCGGCGATCAGGCGCGCGCCGGCCGACGGCGGCCGTTCGACGCGCGCGGCGACGAAGTCCGACGGGAGGCCGACGCGCGAGGCCAGACGCTCGATCATCGCGCGCTCGTCGAGCAGCGTCGCGCCCAGCGCGGTCGCGACGGCTTCGCCGACCGACAGTCCGCCGGCACCGAGTTCCCGGGAGATGCTCACGATCACGACGGTCCCTCCGAGGTCGTGCTACCCGCCGAAAAGCTTCACCCGGCTCTCATCGTACCAGGAACCGGGCGCCGGGAACACGGCGTTGACCGGACATGCCCGCCCTCGTCCTTCGCCTCCTGGTCATCGGCGCGACGGCACTCGGCATCTGGGCCGGAGCCGTGCTCCACGCCGCGCGTCTGATCGCCAGCTAGCGTTCCCAGAACCGCGCCCCCGGCGCGTTGATCCGTCGCCACGCGTCGTGCCAGCGCTTGCGCGCCTTGGCCGCGCACGCGGCCTCGACCAAGATCAACGCTCCGGCCATCAGCGCGTACGGCCCGCCGACCAGCGCGCGCAACGCCGCTTCGGTCGCGACGGCGTCGTGCTGCTCGCCCAGCACGTTCTGCAGCCGTTTGACGCGGCGCGCGAACCGGGCCGCCGGCTTGCCGCACGCGATTTCGGCGGCCTCGGCGGCGTAGCGCACGCGCTTGGCGCGAATGCGAATCTCGTGCAGCTCGGTGTCGCTCGGCGGTCGGCTGCGCTTGCGGACGCTGCTGCGCAGCCGTTTCCAGCTCGCGCGCATGACGTCGGCCAGCGCGTCGCGTGCCGATTCCCCGGCGCGGGCGCCCAGCACCGGATGCCGGCCCGCCCCGACGATCTTCGCCAGCAGCTCGGCGTAGCGCGCCTCGTGCAGGATCGTGCCGAGCTGCGCGTACGCGTCGTCGCGCGCGCTTCGGAACGAGGTGAGGACGAGGTAGGCGGACGCGCGGTCGGGGCCGGGCAGCTCGTCGAGATCGCGCTCGAGCCGCGCGAGCAAGATGTCGGCGTCGCGCACCGTGCCCAGCGCGTCGCCCAGCCAGCGCATCTCCTCGCGCAGCGTCGCGGCCCACGGCACCTCGAGAAACGGCTCGAAGCTACGCAGGTCCGAGCGCATCCGCCGCACGGCCAGCCGCGCCCCGTGAACCCCGTCGGGACCGCGGTCGAGCCGCAGCATCGCATCGCAACGCAGCAGCTCCTGCGCCGAGCCGGCCAGGCTCGCGCGCACGACTTCGGCGACGAGCTTGCGCATCAGCGCTCGGGCCGCATCGCGATGCGGCCACCGTCGTAATCGAACCACAGGTCCAGGTGCGAGAGAATCTCGTTGCCGACGATCGCGTCGAACGGCAGCTCGATCGCGTCGGCGGCCGGGTTCGCTCCCTGCACGCCCAGGACGAGGTCCGTGACGGTCAACGGGCCGAGCTGCAGCCGTGCGATCCGGCGCGCGTCCAAACGCACCGACCCTTCGAGAAACTCCTCGGTGCGCTGCGCGCGCCCCCACGCCGGGAAGATGGCCGGCGTCCACTGCCGGACGAGCGCCGGAAACGCCTGTGCGAACGCGCTGCTGACCTCGACGCCGTACGATCCCGTGTCGAGGGCGACGTCGGACGCGGTCGTGCCGTCGAAGCGCACGGCCGCCGTCGGCAGCCCTTGATCGAACGACGCCGGCACGACCGTCTCGCGCGGATCGGCGAACGTCGCAGCCGCCAGCGGTGGGTCGAGCAGCGCGTAGCGCTGATGCGGTTCGTCGACGTGGAACACCCGCCCCGCGAAGAAATCGTAGCCGATGATCCCGTGAAAGCTGGGTCCGGACGGCAGCACCAAGACCGAGGCGTTCGTCAACACGAAGCTGCCGATCTCCAGGCGCGCGGCGACGGCATGCCCGAGCACGGTCGTCATCCCGCGCTGCGCGGCGTATCCGCTTCCCATGATGATGCTCTGCGTTCCCGTGTCGAGGGTGAAGCGCGAAGTGTCCCCGTTGACGGCGACCGCGATCGAGGCTTGGTACCACGGTGGATCGGCGCTGGCCGGCAACGGGCGCTCGGACGCGCCGGGCATGCCGGCGAACAGGCGCGGCTCCGGCAGCGCCAGCTCGGCGTCGCTCACCGCCCCGGGCGTGACGTCGTCGACCTGCACGTCGAGATCGTCGGCGGCATCGCCGCTCGTCGCGACGTGCCAGCGCCGTGGGCGCGTGACGCCGGCGAACGGCGCGAAGTCCTCGTAGTCGATCGTGACCACCCGCTTTCCCTCGCGGGTTTGTTCGCGCACGACGCGACCGCTCGCCTCGTCCACCAAGAACCAGTGCTCGCGGTCGTCGGCGGGGCGGTCGACCACCGCCCACGCCGGCGCGGGGAGCTGCACTTCGCCGGCGAGGCTGCAGTCCGCGTCGCTGAACGGGAGCAGCGCGTTGGGCAGCCGGTCGATCGGATCGCCTTGCTCGTCGCCCCGCGTCGCGTGCGCGATCCCGTTCCCGTCGGCGCGCCACCGCACACCGTCCCGCACGCCGGCGTCGTAGTCCATCGCGCCGACCGCGACCGTCGCGCGAAACTCTGCGCCGCGGACCGCGACGCGCACCGGCAGCACGTTCGTGCCGTTGCGATACGTCCACCGTTCGTGCCGCTGCGCGTAGGCGACCGGCAAGCTCTGCGCCGCATGCAGGCGCGCCAGCACGTCCGGCAAGCCGGCACTCGTGGGGTGCACGCCCGCCGGCTGCCAGACCGCGACCGCCAGCAGCGCGGCGATCACCGCGTCAACGCCGCCTCGACCGCGGCGCGCAGCGGACTCGCTTCCGCCTGCCACGCTTCGTTGAACACGCGCAAGATCTGCGCGGTCAAGCCCCAGACGCGCTTGTTCTCGTAGTCGAGGACCAGCGAGGGGATCGTGAGTCCCGAGTACTCGACGATCCCGTCGGTCAGCGCTTTCGAGAGCACGGTCCGCAGCGGGATCGTGAACATGCCGGCCGTCTCGCTGCCGTCGATGGTGAACGGTCCCGGCTGCACGATCGCGACGAAGGCGGTGACGTCGAAGTTGTTGCGCCGCTGGCTGACCTCGCGCAGGCGGCCCACGATGCGCACGCGCTCGGGCACGACGCCGATCTCCTCCTCCAGCTCGCGCAGCACCGTGCGCTCGAGGTCGCCGCCGTCCTCCGGATCGACCGAGCCGCCGGGCAGGCCGATCTGTCCGGGGTGGTCGCGCAGATGCGCGCCCCGCTCGACGAACACGATGCCGTGCGGCGGCTCGGCGATGATGGCCACCGCGACGGCGGCCTTACGGCGCTCGCTCACCGGGTCACGGCGCCAGGTACTTGTCGAACCAGGCCAAGATGCGCGCACTGAAGTCGCGCTGGTGCGCCGGCAGCCGGATGCCGTGGCCTTCACCCGGATAGATCACCAGCGACGACGGCACGCCCAGCGTGTGCAGCGCGTGCCAGAACTCCAGCGACTGCGGTGCGGGGCACTCGACGTCGCGCTCGCCGACGAACACGAAGGTGGGCGTGCGCACGTTGGTGATGTACGTGATCGGCGAGCTCCTCGCGTACACGGCTGGATCGGCGTAGACCGACGCGCCGAAGAACGGGATCATCCACTCGTCGATGCCGTTCTCGCCGTAGTAGCTCTGCCAATTCGCGATGCCGGCGCCGGCGGCGGCCGCCTTGAAGCGGTGCGTCTGCGTGACGGCCCACATCGTCATGTACCCGCCGTAGCTGAAGCCCTGGATCCCCAAGCGCGCGTCGTCGATCGGCGCGACCTTCTCGGCCGCGTCGACGCCGGCCAAGATGTCGCGCAGGTCGCCGTAGCCGAAGTCCTTGACGTTGGCCGCGGTGAAGCGCTCGCCCTGACCGTAGCTGCCGCGCGGGTTGGGCTCGAAGAGGTAGTAGCCGTGCGCGAGCAGCTCGGCGAGCTGGCCGCGGGTGATGAAGCTCGGCTGCGCAGCCGCCGAGGGACCGCCGTGCACGACCACGATCATCGGCGACTTTTTTCCGGCCGGTGCGTTGAGCGGGGCCAACAGCCAGCCTTGGGCGTGAAAACCCTCGTTCGTCCAGGTAATGCTGCGCGCGTGGGTCAGCGGCGCGATCCCGTCGTTGTCGTGCGTGATGTCGGCGAAGCGGCCCATCGGGCCAGCCGCGATCTCCGGCGGGTGCTCGAAGTCTTGGTGCGCGAACGCGGCGCGCGACGCGTCGCGGCTGAGCGCGACGCGGTCGCCGCCGAAGCTACCGATCGCCTCGGGCGCCGACCACAGCATGGTGGTCGCGCCGGTGCCGGGATCGAGCGTCTCGATCGCGTTGCGGTCGTTCACCAGCGCGGTGATGGTCAGCTTGCCGTCCGGGCGCCACGCGATCGAGGTCACCGACGCGGTGATGCCGGGCGTGACGTCGGTGGCCCGGCCGCCGGCCAGCGGCATGACGTAGACGTCGCCGCCGACCGAGCCGAAGTCGCTCATCAGCCCGCCGATGAACGCGACGCTCTTACCGTCGGGCGAGATGCGCGGCGCGTTCATCTGCATCGCCGGCCGCAGCAGCTCGTGCGCGTCGCCGCCGATACCGATCGCGTACAGACGCGCGACCCACCATTCGTCGTCCCCGTTCCCGTACGCGCCGGTCGCGGCGAAGCCGTGACCGTCGGGCGCCCAGTCGTACTCGTAGACGAACAGCTTGTCGGGCGAGACGAAGCGGAGCGTCGCGTCGCCGCCCAGCACCGCGATACGCTGCACGTCCTGATCCAGATCCGCCGAGACGTCGCCGGTCAGCGCCGCGCCGGCCTGCGTCGCGCCGATCTCCTTGTGCGCGTTGGCCGTCGCCAGCAGCGCCAGCGTCGAGCCGTCGGGCGCCCAGCGCGGCGCGTTGAGGATGCCGGTGAAGCCGCTCAGCCACGGCTTGGGGTCGCTGCCGTCACCGTTCGCCGACCAGACCGCGGTCGTGCCGGCCTTCTCGTCGCGCACGAGATACGCCAAGCGGCGGCCGTCGGGCGACCAGGTCGGCGCGCTGATGCGGCACGCGGTCGCGCCCGGGCACGCGATCGTGCGCGGGGCGCCGCCGGTGAGCGAACGCACGACGAGCGTGCCGACCGGCGGTGCCGTCGCGTCGGGGGGCGCCTCGACACTCTCGACGTCGGCGACGGTCATCCCGTCCGGAGCGATCGCGACCTGGGCGAATTGGTGCAGCGGGCGGGACGCCACCGCGCCCGCCAGCGCGGGCATGGCGAAGACGAGCCCCGTGGCAAGGGCGAGAACACGACATCTCATCGCCGCGCTCTTCCGCGAGGGCGTTCGCGGGTGCCTCTAGCTAGCGCGGCCGAGCCGCGCGAGCCAGCCAGCGCGGCCCGCTGACCGGAAACAACCGGGTGACCCGGTCGATCCGGTGCGCGTCGGCCCCGATCAGCACGCGCTCGTGTCCGCGCGTCAGTCCCTCCACGATCGCCGTCGCGGCCGTCTCGGCCGGCGTGGTCAAGAAGCGCTTCTCGAACGCCACGCGCATGCGCGCCGCCAAGGCCGGGTCGGCCGCGCGCGCGACCCGCGTGCGCGCGGCGATCGCCGTCTTCACCCCGCCCGGATGGACGGTGATCACCCGCACCGGGGTTCCGTCCAGCTCCGCGCGCAGCGACTCGCTGAACCCGCGCACGGCGAACTTGCTCGCCGCGTAGGCGGCTTGGCCGGGCGGAGCCCAGAGACCGAACACGCTCGAGAGGTTGACGATGGCGGCTTCGGGGCGGGTCAGGAGTGTCGGCAAGAACGCTTGGGTACCGTGGACGACGCCCCAGAAGTTCACGTTCATCAGCCACGCGATCTCGTCGGCGGCCAGCTCGGCCACCGAACCGTACAGCGCGACGCCCGCGTTGTTGATCGCGACGTCGACGGTTCCGTGCGTCTGCAACACCGCGTCGGCATAGGCGCGCACCGCGGCGCCGTCGCTCACGTCGAGGACGTGCTCGCTGGCGCTCCCGCCGGCGGCCGCCACGCGCTGCGCCGTCTCGCGCAACCCGTCCGCGTCCTTGTCGGCGAGCGCCACCCGCGCGCCCAACCGCGCGAGCGCGAGCGCCAACGCCCGCCCGATGCCCGACCCCGCGCCGGTCAGCGCGACCACCTTGTCCTCGAGCCGCATCAGGCGGCCTCGGCGCGCCCCCTGAGCGCGGCGCGCAGCGCCATCGCCGCCGAGAGGAGCGCGCGGCGTGCGGCCGGGACGGCACCGGCGAAGTTGACGAAGCCGTGCGTGAGCGTCGGCCGCAGATCGTAGGTCACCGGCACGCCGGCCGCGCGCAGCTTCTCGGCGTACGCGCGGCCCTCGTCGACGAGCGGATCGTAGCCCGCGGCCAGCAGATAGGTCGGCGGCGAGGCGGCGATCGACGCCGGCGGGAGCAGTAGCGGCGCGAGCAACGGCGAGCGTTCTTCTTCGGGCGTGGTCGCGTTGTAGCGGTGGAACCACGCGATGGTCTGCTCCGTGAACGGCAGCCCGGCCGGAAAGTATCCCGGCGCGCGCGACGGGCACGAGCCGGTCGCGTCGGTGAGCGGGTACATCAGCAGCTGGAAGGCCGGCGCCGGCAGGCCGCGCTCGCCGGCGAAGGCGCCGACGACCTCGGCCAAGGTACCGCCGGCGCTGTCGCCGCCGACCGCGATGCGGCGCGGGTCGATCCCCAACGCCGCCGCGTTCGCGCAGGCCCAGCGGTAGGCGGCGAACGCGTCCTCGTGACCGCGCGGAAAATGGTACTCGGGCGAGAGGCGGTACTCGACCGAGAGCACCGCGCATTCGCTGCGGATCGCGAAGAACCGTGCCAGGTGGTCGTAACTCGGAACGTCGCCGATCACGAAGCCGCCGCCGTGGAAGAACACCAGCAGCGGCGCCGGGCCGGTGCCCGCGGCGACCCGGTACAGCCGGGCGGCGATCCCGCCCTCGTCGGTCGGGATGGTCAGGTCGCGCTGCGTGACCGGGGTACGCTCGCGCAAGCCGAGCTGCCGGTTCATGTCGGCATAGCCGGCGCGCAACTGCGCGACGGTCAGATCGGGGCGAAACGCGCGACCGCGACGTTGGGCGAACCACTGCAGCGCGCGGATTCGCCAATCCAATCCCATGCGTACGTCTTCCGCCCATTGACGACGAGGCCCCCCGGGCGCTACGGTGGCCGTGCATGGTCGAGGAGTCGCTGGGCGGCAAATCCCTCCGGGTCGCCGTCCCGCGTGCTGCGCACGCGGCCTGGGAGCCGCATCCCGCGCGCGACCCGTTGGCGATTCTGCGCGGCGTCTTCGCGACGCTGATCCCGGACCTGCGCGCGATCCGCGGCCAACGCATGGCCCGCTCGCCGTTCGCCTTCTACCGCGGCTCGGCGGCGGTGATGGCGGCGGACTTGGCGGCGACGCCGCGCACCGGCCGGCTGGTGCAGATCAGCGGCGACGCGCACGTCGCGAACTTCGGCGGCTACGCCGCGCCCGAGCGGCGACTCGTGTTCGACGTCAACGACTTCGACGAGACGGCCCGCGGGCCGTGGGAGTGGGACGTCAAACGGCTCGCGGCCAGCCTGATCCTGGCCGGCCGCGCCGCCGGCCTGCGCGTCGCCGCCAACGACGACGTCGTGCGCGCCGCGCTCTCGACCTACCGAGTGCGCACGCGCGAGTACGCGGAGATGGCTCCCCGCGACGTCTGGTACGCGACGATCGACATCCGCGGTTCGGTGCGGGCCGCGCTGGACAGCCGCGCCAAGCGTCCGGCGGAGCGCCCGGAACGCGACGGCCGTTCGCGCACGGCGCTCAACTTGCTCTCGAAGGTGACGGAGTTGGCCGACGGCCAGCTCCGTTTCGTCGAAGACCCGCCGCTCCTCGAGCATACCGACGGAACGCCGCTGGAGAAGGCGCAGCAGGTCCTGGACGCCTACCGCACGACGCTGCGCCCGGAAGCGCGCCTGTTGATCGACCGGTACAAGCTGGTCGACGCCGCGCGCAAAGTCGTCGGCGTCGGCAGCGTCGGCACGTGGTGCGTGCTCTTGCTGATGACCGACGACCGCAACGACGAGCTGCTGCTGCAAGCGAAAGAAGCGCGGGCGTCGGTGCTCGAGCCGTACGTCGGGCCGCAGCCGTACAGCTCGCACGGCGAACGCGTGGTGACCGGACAGCGGATGATGCAGGCCGCGAGCGACGTCTTGCTGGGCTGGGCCGAACTCGACGGCACCTGCTTCTACGTGCGCCAGTACCGCAACAACAAGACCGCGCCGGACGTCACCACGCTCGGCGCGTCGGAGCTGAGCGACTACGCCGCGCACTGCGCCTGGACGCTGGCGCGCGCGCACGCGCGCACGGCGGACGCGCGGCCGGTCGCCGACTACCTGGGCCGCGGCGATGCGTTCGACGAAGCGGTCGCGCTGTGGGCACGCGCGTACGCCGACCAGACCGAACGCGACCACGCCGCCTTCGTCGCCGCCCTCCCGACGGGCGGCTTCCTCACCGCGTAGCGATCGGCACGACGTAGCGGACGAAATCGTCCGCCGCCGCGAACCCGTCGTACACCCGCCGTGCCGCGGCGTTGTTCTCGCGGGTGTGCCAGTAGACGCGGTCCCAGCCTGCGCGTTCGCCCAGCACGATCAAACCGTCGATCAGCGCTTTCCCGGCGCCGCGCCCGCGTGCATCCGGTGCGACGAAGAGATCCTCGAGGTACCCGATCACCTGCGTTCCCCAGGTGTACGGGTGCACGACGTAGTTCGCGAAGCCGACGATGCGTCCGTCGCCTGCCAGCGCGACCAGCGCGGCGACGCCGGAGGCCGGATCGAGGATGCGCGCCCACGTCGCGCCCGTGACCCGTTCGGACACGGTGACCTCGTAGAACGCGCAGTAGCCGGCCCAGAGCGCGCGCCACGCCGCCTCGTCCTGCGGCTCGGCGGCACGGATCGTCAGCTTTGCGTTCATCCGGGCCGTCTTCGCCGCGTCGGTGCGCTTCGCCGTCCGGTGGAAGGCACGCCGAACCGGCGCGCGCAACGCGCCCGGAATGATGCGTCGTCTCGCCCCGTGTCTCGCGCTCGCGCTCGCGCTCGGCCCGGCCGTTCCGGCCGCCACCGCGGCGCAAGCCCCGCCCGATCCGGTCGCCGCGCTGCGCGACGTGCTGCATTGGCGGCCGATCGGGCCGTTCCGCGGCGGCCGTACCGTCGCGGTCACCGGCGTACCGGGGCGGCCCGACGAGTACTACATCGCGGCGGTCAACGGCGGCGTCTTCAAGACCGTCGACGGCGCGCGCACCTGGACGCCCATCTTCGACGATCAGCCGACCGCGTCGGTCGGCGCGATCGCCGTCGCGCCCTCGGCGCCCGACACCGTCTACGTCGGCAGCGGCGAGGGCCGCCAACGACCCGACCTCGCGGTCGGTGACGGGATCTACAAATCGACCGACGGCGGCGCGCACTGGACGCATCTCGGCTTACGCGACGGGCAGCAGATCGCGTGCATCGTGGTCGATCCGCACGATGCGAACCGCTTGTTCGTGGCGGTGCTCGGGCACCCGTACGGGCCGAACGCCGAGCGCGGCGTCTATCGTTCCACCGACGGCGGCGCGACCTTCGCGCGCGTGCTCGGTCCGAACGACGACGCCGGCGCGTTCGACCTCGCGCTCGATCCGCACGACGCGAACACGATCTACGCCTCGCTCTGGGCCGCGCGCCAGTCGCCGTGGGAGACGAGCGCGGGCGACTCGTTCGAGCGCCCCGACGCCGGCAGCGGGCTCTACAAGTCGACCGACGGCGGCACGACGTGGACGAAGCTCGCCGGCGGTCTGCCGGGCCTCGCCGACGGCGTCGGCCGCATCGAGGTCGCCGTCGCGCCGAGCAACGCTCAGCGCGTCTACGCCGCCGTCGACGCCGAGAAGAACGACGGTATCTACCGGTCCGACGACGCCGGTGCGACCTGGACGCATCTCAACGACACCGACCGCGTCACCGAACGCGGCGACGACCTGGCCGAGATCGCGGTCGATCCGCGCGATCCGAACGTCGTCTACGAAACCAACACCACGACCTACAAATCGGTCGACGGCGGCAAGACGTTCGAGGCGCTGCGCGGTGCGCCGGGCGGCGACGATTACCAGAACATCTGGATCTCGCCCGACGACCCGCGTACGATCCTGCTCGGGAGCGACCAAGGGGCGGTGCTCACCGTCGACGGCGGCGCGAGCTGGTCATCGTGGTACAACCAGCCGACGGCGCAGTTCTACCACGTCGCCGCCGACGACCGCTTTCCGTACCGTCTCTACGGCGGGCAACAGGAGAGCGGCAGCGCGGAGATCCTCACCCGCGGCAACGACGGCGCGGTCACCTTCCGCGACTGGCATCCGGTCGGCGTCGAAGAGTACGGCTACGTCGCACCTGACCCGCTGCACCCGGGGATCGTCTACGGCGGCAAGGTGACGCGCTACGACGAGCGCAGCGGACAGACGCGCGAGGTCGGTCCGGTCATCGGCTGGCGCGGCAATCCGCTCTACCGTTTCCGGCGCACCGCGCCGCTGGCGTTCTCGCCGGCCGATCCGCACGCGCTGTACCTGGGCGCCAACGTCGTCTTCGTCACCACCGACGGCGGCGAACACTGGCGCACCATCAGCCCCGATTTGACCCGCGCCGATCCCGCCAACACCCCCAACCTGGGCATCTTCGCGCAGACGGCCGCCGCGCGGCGGCCGCATCGCGGCGTGATCTACGCGCTCGGCCTCTCGCCACGCGACGCCAAGGTCGTCTGGGCCGGCACCGACGACGGGCTGGTGTGGCGCACCGCCGACGGCGGGGCGCACTGGGCCAACGTGACGCCGCCGGGCGTCGGGCCGTGGGCGAAGATCTCAATCATCGACGCCTCGCCGTTCGATACCGCCAGCGCCTACGTCGCCGTCAACCGCTTCCGGCTCGACGAGCAGCGGCCGCAGCTCTTCCGCACGCACGACGGCGGGAAGACCTGGACCGAGATCGACCGCGGCATCGAGGCCGCGCCGACGAACGTCGTGCGCGCCGATCCCAAGCGAGCCGGTCTGCTCTACGCCGGGACCGAACGCGGCGTGTGGGTCTCGTTCGACGACGGCGCCGCGTGGGAATCGCTGCGGCTGAACCTGCCGGCGACCTCGATCCGCGACCTGATCGTGCACGGCGACGACCTCGACGTCGCCACCCACGGGCGCGGCTTCTGGATCCTCGACGACGTGCGCCCGCTGCGCGACCGCGCCGCGCTGGCGTCGGCGACGCCCGTGCTGCTGCAGCCGCAACCGGTCTGGCGCGTGGAGCCGAACACCAACACCGACACGCCGCTGCCGCCCGACGAGCCGTTCTTCGCCAACGCGCCGGACGGGGCGTACCTGGACTACGTGCTGCCCCGCGCCGCGCAGCGCGTCACGCTGACGATCGCCGACGCCCACGGCGCGGTCGTCCGGCGGCTCTCGAGCGACGATCCGCTCACCTTCGCGGTCGATCCCAAGACGCTCGACGTCCCCGCCTGGTGGCTCGCGCCGCCGACCCGTCCGTCCGCGGCGGCCGGCGTGCACCGCTTCGTGTGGGACTTGCACCTGCCGCGTCCACGCAGCGAGGACTACTTCCCGACCATCGCGGCGATCCCGCACGCGACGCCGCTGGAGCCACAGGGCCCGCGCATCCCGCCGGGCACCTACACGGTCACCCTCGACGCGGACGGCGCGCGCTCGTCACGCTCGCTGCTGGTGCGCGAAGACCCGCGCGTCGTCGTGACGAGCGCCGACCTGCAAGCGCAGTACGCGCTGGCGAACGCGATCGTCGCCGACGCGAACGCGACGTATGACGCCGGGCGGCGCGTCGCCAAGACGAACGCCTTGCTCTCGCGCAACCTCGCTCGCGCCAACGGCACGCTGATCGGCCTGCTGTTCACCATCGAGGGCGCGGACGCGGCACCGACCCCCTCGCAGCGCGCCGCCTACGCGACCGCACACGCTCACGCGGCGGCGCTCCTGGCGCAGGCGAGGTAAGCGCGTTACGGGCTGACCGACACCGCGTACCCGCCGGCGACCGCGAGCAGGCTCGGCTGGTGCACGCCGGCGGGGATGCTCGTCGGCGTCCCCGTGTACGGCGGCACGAACTCTTGCACCATGTCGTTCCCGTAGTTGGCGACGAGCAGATCGCCGGCGCGGTCGAAGGCGAGCGCCGTGGGCTCATCCAGCCCGCTCGAGATCGTGGCGATCGGCGATCCCGTGAACGGCGGGGCGTACTCCGTCACCGTGTTGTTGCTGTTGTTCGCGACGTACAGATTGCCGCCGGCGTCGACCGCCACCGCATACGGGCCGTCGACGCCGACCGCGCCGTTGAGCGTCGTCGGCGTTCCGGTGTACGGCGGCGCGTAGACCGTCACGGTTCCGGCAACCCCTTCCACCACGAACAGGTCGCCGGCCGCGTCGAAGGTCACGTCGGTCGGGAAGGACACGCTGACCGACGTCGGCGTGCCGGTGTACGGCGGCGCGAAGACCGAAACGGACTCCTCGAGCAGAATCGCGAGCTCGCCGGCGGGGCTCAGCGCGATCGCGAATCCCGGATAGCTGCTCCCGGCGCTGGTCCCGACCACCGTCGGCGTGCCCGTGTACGGCGGCGCGAAGATTTCCGCCTGACCGAAGTTGCTCTCGACGAACAGGTCGCCGTTCGTTCCGACGACGTCGGCGTAACCAAAGCCCGCGAACGTCGAGCTGGGCGCGCCGCTGTACGGCGCGGTATACTCGGCGACGCTGCCGCTCTGGATCGATGCGAAGAGGTCGCCGGTGGCATCGCTCGCGATGCCCTGAACGGCCCCCGGGTTCTGCAGCACCGTGTAGCCGTCGTTTGCGTACGGCGTCGGGTGCGCGGCGATGCCGTCGGTCGTGTGGGACGCGACGAAGAACGGCAGCGTGCTGGTCAAGGTGACGTTCGCAGTGCAGACGGCGCCGCCGAGCGCGCACGCATTGGTTACGCCGCTGCCGCCGTAGGCGGCGGTCACGGTCAGCACCGCGGTTCCCGCGGTACTCGGCACGACGGTCGCGACGTTGGGCGCGGTCGTCGACGGTTGCGTGATCGTCACCGCGATCCCGCTGGACTGCGCGACGGTAAAGCTCGGCGCGCCCGGTCCGATGATCAGGTTCTCGTCGGCGTCGTACGCGTTGACGACCAGCTGGTTCGACGAGCCCGGCAAGAGCTGCGCCGTGACGGCTGCCGGCACGCCGGAGAGGACGAGCGGGACGGTCGTGTTCGTGCCGGCAGAGACGGTGAAGGCGATGCTCTGCGCCGTCGAGAGCGCGCTGCGGGCGGCGTCTTCCGCGGTCAGCGTCGCGACGTAGCTGCCGGCACCGAGCGAGATCGTCAGCTGACATTGCGTCGAGGCCAGCGTGCTGCTGCAGCCGGCGGAGGTCGGCGTGAGCGGGATCGTCGTGGGGTATCCGGCGACCGGCGTGCCGCCTTGCGTGATGTCGATCGCGAGCTGAGTCGTCGCCGGCGAGATGTACTGCGGGGCGCGGCGGTTCGACGCCCCGCTCGCCTTCGGAACGTCGATCGCGAACGTCACCCGCTGCTTCTGCGCCGCCTGCGCAGCGCCGGGCAGGCTTGCGCCTACCCCGCGGCCGCCGCCGCAGCCCGCCAAGCCGACGGCGCACGCGACGGCGCACGCCAAAAGAAACCCCTGTCGCATCCGGACCCCATCCTCAACGAGCGAGTCGATCGGGCCTGCGTTCTCGCGCGGCCATGCCTGGTACTCCCTTGCGTCAGGACGATCTGTCACGTACCGCTCGAACCGACGACCCGGAGACGTCCCCTCGCACCGGGAAGGAGGCCGCTATGAACGATTCCGGTCGGCCTGCTGTTCCTCACCCGCCCTACGACGAGCTGCGCGGCGCGCTCGGCGAGGACGACGACGCCCAAGGCGCGATCGACGCGCTGCAGGCCGACATGGAGGCACCGCGGCCCGACCCGAAGGCGCTACACAGCCACCTCTCGCTGCTGCGCGCGCTGCCCGAGCTCGAGGCGCGGATCGCGAACTGGTGGGACGCGCCCGAGACGCAAGCCTGGGTCAAGCAGATCACGGACTCGGGCTTGTAGGGACCGGCTAGGACGGCAGCGCGGGGATCGCCGTGCGCCGCGGCATCGGGACGCCGGAGAGGATCGGCCGCGGGCTCGCGGTCGGTGGCGGCGTCGCCGGCAGCAGCGTCGGGACCGGGCCCGGCGTCCCGGTCGGCGGCGTCGGGGTCGGGAGCGGCGCCGCACGCGGGAAGCTGAGCGCCAGCGTGCGCGCGCGGGGATCCCACCACACCCGCGCCCCCAGGCAACGCGCCAACGGTGCCAGCAGCACCAGCGGAGGATCGCCCGCGGTCACCGGCGCCGCCGTGCACGTCGCGCCGCCGCGTCGCGCGATCAGCGTGCCGTCGGCGTCGACGGCGACCCGGTCGGCGAACGCCGCCACCAGGCGCGGCGGCCCGGCCACGTGTCCGGCGACGACGAGAGCGGGCGGCACCGAGGGAACGAACGATCCGTCGACCACGACGGCGGCCAGAGCGAGGAGGTGAAGCGGCGATGTCACGCTGGGTGGAGGTCTTTCGCGCCGCGGGCGCGCGCTTCTCCGCGCAGGGGTCGGCCTTCACCGCGCAGGCGATCGCCTACACCGCCCTCTTCGCGCTGGTCCCGCTCACGTTGGTCGGCGTCTCGCTGCTGGCGTTCGCGTTCGGCACCGCCGACGGCATCGCGCAAGCGAATCGAGCGATCTTGTTCTACGTCCCCGCGCTCTACGATCTGCTGGCCAGCAACTTGCAGACGATCGTGCGTTATCGCGGCGTCTCCGGCGTGGTCGGCTTCGTCGGCTTGGCGTGGGGCGGCAAGAACCTGTTCCAAGCGCTGACCTACGCGCTGAACCGCTCGCTGGGGCTGGAGCACCAGCGCAGCCTCGTCTGGCAGGTCGCGATCGCGCTCACGCTGGTGCCGATCGCGGGCGTCGTGATCGCGCTGGCGACCGCGTTGCCGATCATCATCACGCTCGGCGTGCAATTCGCGGGCTTGGAATCCCTGCGCTGGGCGCCGCAGATCGCCTCGTACGGCGCGTCGTTCGCACTGGTCTTCGTGGTCTGCGCGCTGCTCTACGCCTATTTGCCGAACCGTCAGCCGAGCTGGCCCGCCGTCTGCGCCGGCGCCGCGGTCGCGGCACTCGGCTACTCGATCGCGCAGATCGCCTACGCCATCTACACGACGTACGCCGCGTACGCGTTCCAGATCTACGGCGCGCTCTCGGCGCTGTTCGTCCTGCTGCTCTGGCTGGACGTCATCGGGGTCGTCTTCTTGTTCGGCGCGCACGTCAGCGCGGCGTGGCACGAGCACGTCAAAACGCGCAAGCTGCCGCTGGCGTCGTAAGGGATCGCATGGTGCGCGCCGAACCCTCACGGGTGCGTCGTCTCCTCGTCGTCCTGCTCGCCGCGTCGTTCGGTTTGCCGCTCTTGGCAGCCGGGCCGTCGTCGATCCTCACCAACAAGCCGGTGGTGATGGTCTTCCCGTTCACGCCGAACGGCAGCTCGATCGACCGCGAGGCGGTGGCCTCGCTGGCGGTGCTGTTGGCCCAGCAGATGGCGAACACCGGCAAGGTCTCGGTCGTCCCGGCGCCGCCCGGTACCGATCGCCCGGCGTATCTCGAAGCGGCACGCAAAGGCGCCGCCGACTACTACGTGGCGGGCTTCATCTCACCGCTGGGCAACGGCGCATCGCTCGTCGAGCAGGTCGTGAGCACGAGCACCGGGATCGTCGTCTTCAGCCACAGCGCGCAGATCAACACCGTCGCCGACGCCGCCAGCGAGGGCGTCGATCTCGCCGACTGGCTCGGCATCTACTCGAACCGCGCGTTCGCGGACGTCGGCACGCCGCCGCCGGCGCCGACGGCGGCGCCGACCGCGGGCAACGAAGCGAACCTGAGCGGCTTGACCAAGCTGTTCCACAAGCGGTCGGGCGGTGCGGCGCCGGCCGCGTCCGCCGCACCGGCGTCCGCGGCGCGCGGCACCGCCGTCGCCGCGGCGCCGAATCCGGCCGAGTACACCGTGCTCCCGGTCGGCGGATCGGCCGACGCGAGCTTGCGCACCGCCGCCGCGCAAGTGCTGGCCGAGCGCGCGCACGGGCTGCGCGCGGAGAGCGGCGCGGCCGCCTGCAGCGCCCACCCCGACACCAAGCTGGTGACCGGCACGCTGGCCACCAAAGCCGCAGGCTTCGGCACCACCCGCGCGACCTTCGCGCTCAAAGTCTCGGTCTGCGGCGGCGTGACGCTCTGGAGCCAGAGCACGAGCGAGCGCGGCAAGCCCACCCAAGCGACGGAGAAAGCCGTCTCCGACGCACTCGCCGGCTACTTCACCGCCGCCAAGCGCCCGTCATAGCGGCTACGCCTCTTCGGCCGCGGCGGGGTCGAGCAAACCGGGCGGAAGCGCGACCGTGATCCGCTTCGCGTCGACGTCGATCGCGCGCACGAACGCGCGCACCAGCGGCACCATCGCACGCCGTTCCCCGACCACCAGGACGTCCTGCGCGCCGTGGTGCTCGACCGCGCGCACGGTGCCGAGCGCCGTCCCGTCTTCGTCGACCAGCTGACAACCGATCAAGTCGTCGTCGAAGTACTCGTCCGCGGCCATCGTCACCGCGTCGCGCGCGACGCTCAGCGTCGCGCCGACCAGCGCCTGGGCCGCGTCCACGTCGTCGACGCCGTCGAACGCCACCAGCGGGCGCCCTTGATGCCGGCGCAGCGAACGCACGCGCAGCTCGCGCGTGCTGCCGTCGCGCAGCCGTGCGCGAACGGCGAGGCCGACGGCGAAGGCGTCCGCGCCGGCCCGGCTGGCGTCGAGCTTCAGCTCGCCGCGCAGCGCGAAAACGCCGGCGATGCGGCCGGCGTTGACCTCAGTCGTCGCCGTTCGCCACGTCGGCGTCGCCGGCGTGCTCGGCTTCTTGTTCGAACTCGTCCTCGTCGTAGGCGACGATGTCGATCGCGATCCGGCCTTCGGCGCTGGCGCGCACCAGCGTGCGCAACGCTTGCGCGACGCGGCCGCTGCGCCCGATGACTTTGCCGAGATCTTCCTGGACGACGACCAGCTCGACGACGGGCCCTTTCGCGGTGTCGACCGTCTCGACCAGGACTTCGTTGGGGTGCGAGACCAGCTTGCGGGCCAGAAACGCCAACAGGTCGAGCGCGCGCTGCTGCGCGACGACCGGATCGGCCGCCTTGCGCGCGCCGCGGTCGGCACCGTACACGCGTCCTTCACGGCGGCGGTCGCCGCCCGGGCCGCCGGCCGTGCGATCGCGCGGGCCGCGGCCGCGCCGCGGGCGTTCGTCCTCGGGCTCGATGTCGTCGCTCGCCGCTTCGTCCGAGCCGATGCGCCGCGCGCCGAGCGTCGAGCGACGCTCCTCCTCCGTCTCCGACTCGTCGCCGAAGAGGCCGAACTCGTCGTCGAAGGCGCTCACGTCAGCTGCTCTTTGACTTCTTCGGTGCGCGCTTGGTCTCCGGGATCGGGCCGCGCTCGCACAGACCGAGCTCGGCGAACAGACGGCGAACGGGGTCGGACGGTTGTGCGCCCTTGGCCAGCCATTCCTTCGCCTTGGCCTCGTCGACGACGAGCGTGCGCGGTTCGGTGCGCGGATTGTAGTGCCCGAGGATCTCGATGAATCGGCCGTCGCGCGGCGAGCGCACGTCGGCGACCACGAAGCGGTACGTCGGTTGTTTCTTGGCGCCCATGCGCCGGAGTCTGATCTTGACCATGATTCTTTCTTGCTGAGGGATTTATCGGCCGATGCCGAGGGGGAGTCGTGGGAATCGGCCCTTCTTCATGCCGCCCAACTGTTTCATCATCTGACGCGAGGACTCGAACTGCTTGACGAGCCGGTTGACGTCGGATACTTGGGTGCCGCTGCCCAGCGCGATGCGCTTGCGGCGCGACCCGTTGAGGACTTCGGGACGTTCGCGCTCGCGGCGCGTCATCGAGCAGATGATCGCTTCGACCTTCTTGACGTCCCGCTCGTCGATGTCGACGTTCGGCATCGCCCGTGAAAGCCCGGGGATCATCTTCATGATGTCCGTCATCGAGCCCATCTTGCGCACTTGGCGCAGCTGCTCGAGAAAATCGTCCAGGGTGAACTGCGACTTGCGCAGCTTCTGCGCCAGCGCTTCCGCCTGCTGCTCGGAGTAGACGCTCTGCGTCTTCTCGATCAGCGTGAGGACGTCGCCCATCCCGAGGATGCGTGACGCCAGGCGGTCGGGATGGAACGGCTCGAGCGCCGTCACCTTCTCGCCGACGCCGACGAACTTGATCGGCGCGCCGGTCACCTTGTGGATGGAAAGCGCCGCGCCGCCGCGCGCATCGCCGTCCATCTTGGTGAGAATGACGCCCGTGATGCCCAGCCGCTGGTCGAAGGTCTTGGCGACGTTGACCGCTTCCTGACCGGTCATCGCGTCGGCGACGAACAGGATCTCGGTCGGCTTGACGGCGGCCTTGATCTTCTCGAGCTCCTCCATGAGGCGCTCGTCGATCTGCAGCCGGCCGGCCGTGTCGATGATGACGGTCGGAATGCCCAGCCGCTTCGCTTCGGCGACGCCGTCGCGCGCGATCTTCACCGGATCGCCCGCACCCTCGTCGAACACGGGCAGATCGATCTGCTTGCCGAGCGTGTGCAGCTGCTCGATGGCGGCCGGCCGGTAGACGTCGGCGGCGACCAGCAGCGTGCGGCGGCCCTGCTCCTTCAACCGCAGCGCGAGCTTCCCCGCGTGGGTGGTCTTGCCGGAACCCTGCAGCCCGACCATGAGGTAGACCGTCGGCGGCGCGTCGGCGTATTTCAGCCGCGCTTCGGCCCCGCCCATCAGCTCGACCAGCTCGTCGTGGACGAGCTTGACGACCGTCTGCGCCGGCGTCAGCGAGGTCAGGACGTCGGACCCGACGGCCCGCTCCTTGATCGCCGCGACGAAGTCTTTGGCGACCGGCAGCGCGACGTCGGCCTCGAGCAGCGCGACCCGAACTTCGCGCAGCACGTCGTTAACGTCCGACTCGGTGAGTCGGCCGCGGTTCGCCAGCCGGTCGAAGATCGCGCCTAAGCGCTCGGAGAGGGCCTCGAGCATATTTCCTTTACGCGGCGGCTCGACCGAAGGCCGAACGCTTCACGGAACGTGAAGCCACTATTCCTTGGCCGCCGCGACGGAGTCGATCTTGGTGACGGCGTCGCCGACCGTCTTGATCTTCTCGGCTTCTTCATCGGGGATGTCGATGCCGAATTCGGTCTCGAACGCCATCACGAGCTCGACCTGGTCGAGCGAGTCCGCGCCCAAATCGTCCGTGATCGACGCCTCGGGCGTGACTTCGTTCTCTTCGACGCCGAGTTGCTCGACGATGATCTTCTTGACGCGATCGAAGGTGTCGGCAGCCATGCTTTGTTCCGTTTCTCCTGAAGAACGCTGACGCGTGTTTACGTGAGGTATCCGCCGTCGACGACCACGGTTTGGCCGGAGACGTATCGGGCGGAGTCCGAAGCGAGGAAGGTGACCACAGGGGCAACGTCCTCGGGCGCCCCGGCACGGCCGAGGGCGATCGAGCGCAGGTAGTGTTCCCGGGCAGCGCCCGGCATCTCGGCGGTCATCGCGGTCTCGATGAGACCGGGAGCGACCGCGTTGACCCGAATGCCCCGCGACCCGAGTTCTTTCGCCAACGACTTGGCCAGGCCCAGCAAGCCGGCCTTGGTCGCCGCGTAGGCGCTTTGGCCGGCGTTCCCGGCCAGGCCGACGATCGACGAGACCAGGACGATGGAACCGCCGCGCTGCTTCATCATCGGCTTGGCGACCGCCGCGCAGAGGTAGAAGGCCGACTTGAGGTTGACGTCCAGCAAGCGGTCGAGGTCGGCGGCTTTGAAGCGCAGGATCAGGCCGTCGATCGACTGGCCGGCGTTGGCGACCGCGACGTCGATCCGGCCGTGTCGCCCCAGCACCGCGGCGATCGCCGCGTCGACGGCCGCCTGATCGGCGACGTCGCAGGTGAAGACGTCCGCGGCCGCGCCCGGCCGCGCCTCGCGGCAGGCCGCCTGCGTCTCCGCCAGCGCGCCGGGGTCGCGACCGATCAGCGCGAGGTCAGCACCCGCGCGGGCGAGGTCGACGGCGATGGCGCGGCCGATCCCCCGGCTCGCGCCGGTGACGACGGCGATCTTCCCGGTCATGACACGGAGGCGGGCGCCAGCAACGCGCGCAGCTTCTCGACGCCGGCGGCGTCGGAGACGGTCATCGCCTTGGGTGCGCCCTCGACCCGCTTCATCATCGGCCCGAGCACCGGCGATGCGGCGAACTCGACGATCAGGTCCAATTGCAGCGCGGAGAGCGCGAGCGCGACGTCGTGCCAGCGCACCTCGTCGGTGACGGAGCGGATCAGGTTGGCTTTGATCTGCTCGACGTCTTCGTACGGTTGCGCATCGACGTTGGAGATGACGGTGAAGCGCGGCAGCATGACGGTCGCGGCGCGCACGTGCGGCGCGAACTCCTCGCGCGCGGGATCCATCAGCGCGCTGTGCCACGCGCCCGAGACGTTGAGCGGGATGACGCGCTTGGCGCCCTTCTCCATCGCCAGCTCGCCCGCGACGCGCACCGCCGCGGCGTCGCCGCTGATGACGATTTGGCCGGGCGCGTTGAAGTTCGCCAGCTGCACGCGGCCGGCGCCGCGCGCGACGGCCTCGGCGACGGCGTCGCCGAGCGCCTGCGCGTCGAGCCCCAGCACGGCGGCCATCGCGCCCTGGGCCTTCTCGGCCGCACGGTGCATCGCCAGGCCGCGCTGGTTCACCAGTGCCAGCGCACTCTCGAAGGTCAGCGCGCCCGCCAGCGTGAGCGAATCGAACTCGCCGAACGAGTGCCCGGCCGACGCGACCGGGTCGAGGACGTCGCCGACCGCTTTGGCCAACGCGTAGTGCGCGACGAAGATCGCCGGCTGCGCGTAGCGCGTCTCGCGCAGCTTCTCTTCCGGCCCCTGCTCGCACAGGTTCAACAAGTCGTAGCCCAAGATCGTCTTCGCCGCCGCGAAGCACTGCGCGGCCGCCGGATACGCACGCGCCGCATCGACGCCCATACCCAGCTGTTGCGACCCCTGTCCGGGAAAAACGACCCCAACCCGCATGTTCTCTAGTGCCCCTTGCCGTTGGTGGACCAGCGCCAGGCCACGGCGCCCCAGCTCAGGCCGGCGCCGAAGCCGACGAACAGGATGATGTCGCCGTCGTGCAGCTTGCCGGCGGCGACCGTTTCGGAGAGCGCGATCGGAATCGAGGCCGCGCTGGTGTTGCCGTAGCGGTCGATGTTGACGACCACGCGCTCCGACGGCAAGTCCAAGTGCTTGGCGGCCGCGTCGATGATGCGGCGATTGGCCTGATGCGGGATCAGCCAGGTCACGTCTTTGGGTTCGATGCCGGCGTGCTCGAGCGCGGTGTTGGTCGAGTCGATCATCTTGGTGACCGCGAACCGGAAGACTTCGCGGCCGTTCATGACGATCGTGTTCTTCTTCTGCGCGATGTCGTCGCCGGTGAGCGGCGGGTGCGCGGTGCCGCTGAACGGGAGCAGCAGATCCTGCGGGCGCGAGCCGTCGGAGCCCAGCTCGGCGCCGAGAAAGCAATCGACGTCGCTCTGCTCGAGCACGACCGCGCCGGCGCCGTCGCCGAACAGGATCGCCGTCGAGCGGTCTTCGTAGTTGACCAGACGGGTCAGCTCTTCGGCGCCGACCAGCAGCACGCGCTTGAAGACGCGGCTGCGGACCAGGCTGGCGGCGACGGTCAAGCCGTAGATGAAGCCGCTGCAGCCGATCTCCATGTCGAACGCCGGCGTGCCGGGAACGCCGAGCTTGGCGGCCAGGACGCAGGCCGTGGCCGGGAACGCGTAGTCGGGCGTCACCGTGGCGATGATGACGCAATCCAACGCCGTCGCCGCGATGCCGGCGTTCGCCAGCGCGTGTTGCGCGGCGCCCAGCGCCAGATCGCTCGTCGGCTGATCGAGAGCGGCAGCGTGCCGCTCTTTCATGCCGGTCCGGGTCGTGATCCACTCGTCCGACGTATCGAACATCCGCTCGAGGTCGGCGTTGCTGATCACGCGCTCAGGGACGAAATGCCCGACCCCAGCGATCCGGACGCCGGTGTTCGTCAACGAACGTTCAAACTAGCCGTGGCTGTGGCCGGCGTGGTCGTCTTTCGGCTCGACGACCTGGCGGCCGTCGTACGTGCCGCAGAACGCGCACGCGAAATGCGGCCGCTTCGGCTGGTGGCACTGCGGACACTCGACCGTCGTGACGGCTTCGAGCTTCCAGTTCGCAGCGCGCCGGCTACGGGTCTTCGAACGAGGGGTCTTCCACTTGAGGTTTGCCATGATCGCCTTCCGTCGTCGCGGTCGGACAGGTGCACCCGCCGCCCGCGTTCTTGCTCCGTCCGCAGACGTCGCACAGTCCGCGGCACTCTTCCGTACACGTCCAGATCATCGGGAGCGCGCTGTCGACCAACTGTCGGACCAGATCGCCCACGTCCAGCGACGTGCCGCTCAGGACGTTGTTCTCCCCGAACGGATCGCTCGTACCGCCGGGCGGATCGAAGCGCTCCTCGACGTCGACCCGCAGCGGCGAGACGGCGTCCTCGAGGCACCGGTCGCAGGTGCCCGCGACGTCCACTTCGATGGTCCCGTCGATCTGCAAGCCTCGGTCGACGCGTTTCAGGTCCAGCCGAACGAGGGCCGGGTGCGGAAACGTGAACGAGGAGAACGGCGGAACCTCGACGTGCTCGTCGAGGACCATCGGGCGCCCCGCGAACAGCAGCGTCCCGACGTCGATGACCAGTGAAGAACCCATACCATAGAACGAGGCCCCCCGCGCGGAGAGACCCCATGCCAACCGAGATATGGTAGACCACCCCCGGACCCTTGTCAACGCAGGCGGTCGGCGTGAAGGGGAGCCGCATGGACACTCACTTCAGCGCTACCACCCCCTTCGCGGGCGGGGGAGCGATCCGTTCCTTCGGTCCGGCGGGCGCCGACGGACCCGCGCAAACCGGCGGGTCCACGATCACGCCGACCATCCTCGGGACCGGCAATACCGCCGGCCTGCTCGACTCGCTCGGGACCGGCTCTTCGGGCGCGACCGGCTCGTCGGGCGGCTCCTCGCTCGTCAACGCGCTCCAGGGGCTGGCCCAGCTGCTGCTGGGCGGCGGGGGCGGCAGCGGAGGCTCGGGCTTCCAGCTGAGCCTGCCCCAGTACCAGCCCATGGCGAAGCCCAACGAGCACGACACCAGCGACATCGCGCCCTCGCCGGCCGGCGGCGGCGGCGACGACTAGGGCTGCCCGATGGGACTCCTGAGCACGATCGGCGGCGCGCTGAGCGGCGCCGCCGAGGGCTCGATCTTCGGCAACCCGGTCAGCACGATCGGCGGCGGCATCATGGGCGCCCTGGGGCAGAGCGGCGCCAACACGGTGGGCGGTGCCAGCAACAGCTACCAGAACCTGATCAACGGCGGCTACTTAGGGGCCACCGAGGCCCTGGAAGCCCAGCAGATGACCTTCCAGCTCCAACTGCAAGCACAGTCGCAGCAGTTCGACGAGGTCACCTCGGAGCGCTCGGAGATCCTGCGCGAGTCGAACACGCTGCGCGAGGTCGCCATGGAGCAGCGCAAGGCTGACAACCAGATCACCCGCGAGTTCATCCGGACCATCGGCTGATGCAGGTCGTTCCGCTCCGCTCTCAACCGCCCGCCCGCGCGGCGACTCCGCGCGGTGCGGCCAAAAGCACGGCCACCGCCGCGCCGCACGCCGCCGCGGCGGCGCATCCGGCGACCGCGCACGCCGCCAAACCCGCCGACCGCCCCGTCACCACCGACGACGCGGACCTCATCGAGCGCCAGGCGGCCTTCGACCGCTTCATGCAGATGCGCGCCGAGCTCGACCGCGAGGCCAACGCCCTGCGCGAGCTGGCCATGGAGCAAATCAAGCGCGACGACTCGATCATGAACGCCTGGATCAAGCTGATCTAGCCGTCACCGGCGGGCTTCGCTCGTTTTTGGCGGGCGTTGACAACGGCGGAGCCCGCCCGTAAACTTAGTCGTCGTTCCCCTCGGGCCAATAGCTCAGTTGGTTAGAGCGCATGCTTGATAAGCATGAGGTCCCTGGTTCGAATCCAGGTTGGCCCACCAATTCAGACCTCGCGCAGCAAACGCTCACGCAGGTCGTCGAACGGCTGCGGCGGCGCGAGATGGAAGCCTTGCCCGTACCGGCAGCCGTGGGCGAGCGCCCACGCGATTTGCGCTTCCCGTTCGATCCCTTCGGCCAGCGTGGCGACGCCCAGTCGCCGGCCGAGCGAGCAGAGCATCTCACCGACGGCGGCGTCGCGCCCGTTCGACGGTTGCTCGTGCACGAACGTCCGGTCGATCTTCAGGATGTCGAACGGCAAGCGACGCAGGTATGGCAGTGAGGAGTGCCCGGTCCCGAAGTCGTCCAGTGCGACCGCAACGCCGAGCGCGCGCAGTTGGCTGAGCGCGTCGGCCGAGCGCGAGAGGTCTTCCATCGCGGCGGATTCCGTGACTTCGATGCCGAGATTCCGGGTGAGTCCGGGCCGGTGCTCGAGTGCGCGCCGCAGCTGGTCGACGAATGCTTCGTCGGCCAGATCCTTCGCCGAGATGTTCACGTAGCAGCGGAACTCGGCGGGGAGATGCGGCATGCGGCCGAGGTCGCGCAGCACCTCATCGATCACCCACGATGTGACGCGCCCGATGATGCCGGCGCGCTCCGCGAACGGGATGAACTCGCTCGGCGCGAGGAGACCGTGTTGCGGATGGTTCCACCGAATCAACGCCTCCGCTCCGGCGAGGCGACGGGATTCCAGCTCGAACGTCGGCTGATACACCAAGTGGAGCTCTTCGGTCTGAACCGCGCGGAGGAGATCCGCGCGGCTGATCCGACCGCGCTGGAACGCTTGCTCCATCGCGGCGTCGTAGCGCCGCACCGTCCCGGCACCCCGGCTCTTGCCGGCCTCGAGGGCGATATCGGCACGCCGCGCGAGGTCCTCGGCGCCTTGTCCGTCGTGCGGAAAGACGGCCACGCCGAACGACGCCGTCACGTCGATCGTCCGCGTCCCGTCTCGATCACCGGTACTGAAAGCTCGGGCGAAGCGGCGCTCGTACCGCGCAAGCCCCGCGGTGAGCGCGACATCGCAACCGGCGCCACGCATCAGAACGCCGAATCGATCCGCCGAGAGCCGCGCGACGAGGTCCGCCTCGTCGATGCCGTTCAGCTCCGCCGCCACTTCGACGAGCAGCTCGTCTCCGAACAGATGACCGTGCGCGCGATTGATCTCGCCGAAACCGTCGATGTCGACGATTGCAAGCGCGAACGGCGCTTGCGCTTCGATCGCCGAGCGGAGTGCGACCTGGAACTGGGTGCGGTTCGGCAGGCCGGTGAGCAGGTCGTGCTCGGCGGCGTAGCGCATGCGGTCGGATAGCCAGCGTCGGTGGAGGCGGTTCGCGAAGAGCGCTGCCAGCACGTCGACGTACGCGCGGTCGTCGTCACCGAAGGGGTCCCTGCTCATCGGCATCGGGGAGGCGAAGATGAGCAAATGCGTGGACCCGCCGACGGGGAAGCTCGTGCCGATGCAGCTGCCCCAGCCTTTCGCCCGCACCGCATCCAGGCTGATGCGGGTGAGCTCGTCCCAGGCGATGGCATGTCGCGCCGCCGCTACCTGCGCTGCGAGCGTCTGATGCACCGGTAGCGTATCGCCGGGCCCGAGAACGGCGAACGCGTCGCCTGCGGGTGGTCCCGCGAACGCGCACGCGTCGACGACGACGAGGCCGCCTTCGACGTGACTCAGATAGCCCGCGATCGGCACCTGCGGCCGTAGCGACGCGGCGCCGACCTCGAGCATCGCCTGGACCCAGGCGGCATCGTTGAGCCCGTCCAGCTCACCGCAGCGCGAGAGGCCCGCGAACCGTTCCGCCAGCAGGCGCGAGCGTCGCTCGGTGGCGGCGAGGACGGAAAGCACGGCGAGCATGGGACGACCCTAGCGCACGGCAATCCGGCTGCCGCACTCCTGCCTTCCGACCTTCGTCTCAGTGCGCACCGGGACGTGACGCTCCACCTCCGGAATGCGCAACCATGGGAGTGCCGCGGCTGGGCATCATCGACCGCTATCGCCTGGCGTCGCCTCGCTTGGTGCGGTTCACGGCGCCGGCAGGGTGGGGCAAAACAGTCGCCGCCGAGCAGCTCGCTGCCTTGAGCCCACGCCCCGTCGTGATCGACTGCCGCGGCATGACGTCTCCCGCCGCCGTCCAGGACGCGGTCGCGAACGCCGCCGACGCATCCTTCATCACCCTCGACGCCGCCGAAGTGCTGCTCACGATGCCGGGCGGAGAGGCCGCGCTCAACGCAGCGATCGCCGCGGCGGCGCAGAGGGCCGTCATCGCCGTTACGTCGCGCACGCCGAGCGAGCTCGCCTTGCGGGACGTTCCGCCGCACGACGTGCTCGTCTTCGGTCGGGCGGACCTCGGTTTCAGCGACGAGGAGATTCGCGCACTGTGTTCGCCCGGCGAACTCGACGACGAGGCGCTCGCGCTCATCCGCACGCAGACGCACGGGTGGCCGGTCGGCGTCCTCTTCTTCGTCCGGCTCTTCCGCGAGGGTTCGCTGCGCGCGAGTCTCCACGATCTGACCGGACCGTCCTTCGCGGAGCTGCGCGCGTACGTCGCGAGCGAGGTCATCGCCGCGTGGCCGCCGGACGTGCGGCAACTGTGCGTCGCGTGCGCGGCGCTCGATCATCCGACCGCCGACGACCTGCGCACGCTGACGGGCTTCAGTCCCGCGCGGCTGCACAGCCTCGCCGAGACGAACGGGCCGGTGATCGCGCAGGCAGACGAGTTCCACATCATGCCCATCGTCGCGACGACGATTCGCGAGCTGCTGCCGGAAGAGGTGGAGGCGCTGCGCCGGCGCGCGCTGGAGAGCTGGCAGCTTGCGGGGCAGCATCTGCGCTGCGCGGAGATCCGGCTGGCCTTGGACGAGCCGGCAGCCGCGCTGGCCCACCTCGAGCGCATGGAACTGCCGCACCCGGGGGAACCGATCCCGCGACGTTACCTCGACGTCGTGCGAGCCCTCCCGATCGAACTGCTGCTGAGCTCGCGCACGCCGTTCTTTCTGCTGCTCAGCTGCCCGGTGACCCACGCGCACCCGGACGCGCTCGCCGCTGCGGTCACGGCTTTCACCGAACGCCTCTCCGGCGACGACGATCCGGGCGTTCGGTCCGGGGCGTTGGTGGCCGCCGGTACCCTTCAGCATTACCAGTGCCGGTTCGTCGACGCGCAGGCGATCCTCGACCTCGCGGCGCGCACGCTCGCCGATGAAGCGCCGGTCGAGCACCGGCGCGTGCTGACCGCAGTCCGCGCGGCGACCGCAGCGTGGCGCGGGCGCGTGCACGACTCCCAGCACGAGCTCGCCGATGCGGGCATTCCAGCCGACGGTCCGACGTACTTCGAGAACGAACGCTTCGAGATCGATACGACGCGCGCGATGCTCGCCGGCGTCGATGCAGCGGCGCTCGACCGCTGGGCATCGTGGGAAGAGGCCGCGCGCACGTGGCAGGACGACGACGTGACCGCGCTCGCCATTTCGTACGCGGCGTCGGCCGCGTGGCTCGGCGGCGACGACGCAACGTTCGCGGTACGCAGCGCGGAGATCGACGCACTGCACAGCCGCGGCCGCCAGCGCGACCAACGGCGGCGCTTCGCCGAAACGACGACGCCGCTCGCGGAACCGTGGACGACGCTGCGCCTCTTGGATGCCGCACTGCGGCTCGACGATCCGGTGTTCGCGCGGCGGCTCGCCGCCGTGGCACTGACGACTGCCCAAGCGTCGGGCGCGGTGGTCTGGATCACGGTCGCCGCGATCGTCAACGCGGCACTCGAGGACGACCCCACGAGTTTCCTGACGCTGGCGAAACAAGCCGCGGCGGCGATCGACGACGCCGCATTTCGGGCCGGGGTCGATGCGCTCGCGGCGGGGCGCGCGAACCGCACGGGGCCGCTCGCGCCGTTGGTCCGCCGCATGCGGCAAAGCAAAGCGACGCGGCTCGACGTGGTGCGGGTCGACGTCTTCGCCGGCGTGGCATTACGCCACGGCCGGCCCCTCCCGGTGCGAGACCGCGAGATCGAGCTCTTGGCGGCGCTCTCTTTGGCCGGCGGCAGCATCGACCGTGAGGTCTTGGCCGAGCGTCTGTGGGATGCGGTCGATCCGCAGGCGGCGCAGGCAGCCCTGCGCGCATCGACGCACCGGCTGCGACGCGACGTGGGCGACCGCGAGGTCGTCCAGGTCACCGGAAACGCGTATCGGCTCACCTGGCGGGTCGTGACGGACTTCGTCGAGGCCGAGACCGTCGTCGCCGGCCTGCGGCGGCTGGGCGACCTCACCGACTCCGATCGAGCCTGGTTGCGCCGCTGGTTGGGAAAGCTGACGGCTCCGACGAGCCCCGCGTACCTCCGCTGGCGATGGTTCGTCACCTACGAGCCGCGCGTCGTCGAGCTGCGCCACCACGTGGCGATGCTCATCGCCGAGGATCTCTTGCGGTCGGGCGACCCGGAGGGCGCCGTCAACGTCGCCGAGACGCTGCTGTACGGCGACCCGCTCGACGAGCCGGCCAACGAGTTGGCCATCCGCGCCAAGTTCGCCGGCCACCACCCGGCCGAGGGGCTGCGACGGTTCCGGCTGTATCGAGACATGCTGCAGCGCGAGTACCAAGCCGTGCCGCCCGATGCGCTTGCGCGACTGGCCATGGGCCGGCCCGAGCCACCCGGAACCTGATCTTCGCAGCCTTCGCGGACGATAGTGCCTTAAGGGGTATTCCGGCGCGGCGCGGGTCCGTGCCGACCCCGACGGAGATTGTTGGTGGACGACCTCGAACTCAACCGTTTGGAGAGCCAGGCGATCGCAGTGATCCGCGACGCCTATCGGCTCTTCACGCCCTCCTGCGTGCTGTGGTCGATGGGCAAGGATTCGACCGCCCTCTTGTGGCTGATGCGCAAAGCCTTCCTGGGTCCGATCCCGATGAAGGTCATGCTGCTCGATACCGGCATGGAGCTGCCCGAAGTCTACGCGTTCCGCGACCGCATCGCGGCCGAGTGGGGACTCGACTTCCAGAACGAGGAGTGTCCGTCCGAGGAGGCGTGCGACCCCAGCCTGCCGCCGCAGTCACGCGCCGCGGCGCGTAAGTCGGAAGGGCTGCGCAACGCGATCGCGACCGGCGGCTACCGAGCGGTCTTCGTCGGCATTCGGCGCGACGAGCAGGCCACGCGCGCCAAGGAGCGGATCGTCAGCCCGCGCGCGCTCGACGGGAACTGGAACGTGCGCGAGCAGCCGCCCGAGTTCTGGGGCTACACGCTGACCGACATTCCGCACGGCGGTCACGTGCGCGTGCACCCGTTGCTGGCGTGGACCGAGCTCGACGTGTGGCGCTACACCAAGCGCGAGAACATCCCGATCGTGCCGCTCTATCTCGCGCGCGACGGTTACCGCTACCGCTCCCTGGGCGAGAAGAACATCACCAAGCCGATCCCGAGCACGGCCGACTCGATCGACGCGATCATCGAGGAGCTGAGCACCACGCGCGAACCCGAACGCGCGGGCCGCACCATGGACCACGAGAGCGAGGCATCGTTCGAGCAGCTGCGCGCCGGCGGGTACATGTGATGACCGCGGAAGCGCGCGTCGTCGTGCTCGGTCACGTCGATCACGGCAAGTCGACGCTCATCGGGCGCCTGCTCTACGACACCGGGTCGCTGCCGGAAGCTCGCATTGCCGAGGTCATCGCCAGCAGCCGTCGCCGCGGCTTGCAGACCGAATGGTCGTTCGCGCTCGACGCGTTGCAAGAAGAGCGCGACCAGGCCGTCACCATCGATACGACCCGCGTCTGGTTCACCTTGAACGGACGGCGGTTCGCGATCATCGACGCGCCGGGCCACGAAGAGTTCCTGGCCAACGCGATGACCGGCGCCAGCGACGCCGACGCGGCGATCCTGGTCGTCGACGCCGAACGTGGCGTCGAGGACCAGACGCGCCGGCACATCTATCTCCTGGGCCTGCTGGCGATTCCCGACGTCATCGTCGCGCTCAACAAGATCGACGCCGTCGACGATCCGCAGCGCGCGATCGCGGCCGGCGAGGCCGCGCGCACCGCGCTCGAAGCGGTGGGCGTCGACGTGCGCGCCATCGTTCCGATCTCCGCGCGCGACGGCGACAACGTCGTCCAGCGCTCCGAGCGCACGCCCTGGTACACCGGTCCGACGCTGGCCGAACTGCTGGGCGGCATCACCGCCGCCGAAGACTCCGCCGAGCGCGCGCCGCTGCGCATGTGGGTGCAAGACGTCTACCGCCGCGCGGACGAGCGGCTCGTCGTCGGTACCGTGCGCAGCGGTCGCGTCGCCGTCGGCGACGTCGTGCGCATCGCGCCGTCGGGCGAAACCGCGACGGTCGCCGCGCTGCGCGGCTGGCCGCACGACCCGCACGAAGCGCGGGCCGGCGAGCCGGTCGCGCTCGTGTTCGGCTCCGCCGTCTTCGTCGACCGCGGCGACTTGCTCTCGCACGTCGATCAGCACCCGGTCACGGTCCGCTCGCTGCACGTGCGCGCCTGCTGGTTCGACCGCGAGCCGCCGCACGTCGACGAGACCGTGCGGCTGCGCGTCGGCAGCGCCGACGTCGCGGCGCAGGTGACCGCGGTGCTCGAAACCGTCGACCCGCGCACGCTGACCGCGGTCGAACGCAGCGGCGGGACGCGCGGCACCGTCTACGCGCTCGCACTGCGGACCGCGGTTCCGGTCGCGCTCGACCAGAACGCCCGCTGCGCGATCGAGCGCCACGGCGTGCCGATCGCCGCCGCCCACGCCGAGCAGCTGACCGCGCAGGGTGCGAACGTCTACGCCGCCTCGCACCTCATCGGCGCACCCGAGCGCGCCGCGCGCAACGGCTATGCGGGGCTGGTGCTCTGGATGACCGGTCTGCCGGGCGCCGGCAAAACGACGCTCGGTATGCGCGCGGAGCGCGAGCTGTTCCGGCGTGGCTTCAACGTCTACGTCCTCGACGGCGACACGCTGCGCTCCGGCCTCAACGCCGACTTGGACTTCTCGCCCGAAGGACGGCGCGAGAACATACGCCGCGTCGCCGAGGTCGCCAAGCTGCTGGCGGACGCCGGCAATATCGTGCTGGTCTCGCTGGTCTCGCCGGGCGCGGCCGACCGTGCGCGAGCACGCGCCATCGTCGGCGGCACGTTCCACGAGGCCTTCGTGCGGGCGTCCCTGGCGACGTGCGAGGCGCGCGACCCGAAGAGCCTCTACCGGCGCGCACGTGCCGGCGAGATCCAGGGGTTCACGGGCGTCGATGCCCCCTATGACGTCCCCGAAGCGCCCGACCTGGTGCTCGACACCGAGAGCGCCGACGTCGAGACGTGCGTCGCCGAGCTGATCGCCTACGCCAGCGGCGCGGCGCGCATCGCGGCGCTGCCGACCTCGCCGGCGCGCAGCTGAGTCACGCGGGTGCCGGCGCTACGGCGCCGGCATCTTCAGCGTGGCGACCAAGAACGTATACCGGTCCGCGACCTCGTCGATGATCTTCGCGGTCGGTTTGCCGGCGCCGTGGCCGGCCTTCGTGTCGACGCGCAGCAGGATCGGCGCGTCGCCGGCCTGCGCGTACTGGACCGCCGCGGCGAACTTGAACGAATGCGCCGGAAAGACGCGATCGTCGTGGTCGCCGGTCGAGATCAGCATGGCCGGATAGCGCGTGCCGACGCGCACGTTGTGATACGGCGAGTAGGCCAGCAGCGTGCGCACGTCCTCGGGGTTGTCCGACGAGCCGTAATCCGACGCCCACGCCCAGCCGATCGTGAAGCGCTGGAAGCGCAGCATGTCCATCACGCCGACCGACGGGAGCGCCGCGCCGAACAGCTCCGGCCGCTGCGTCACGCACGCGCCGACGAGCAGTCCGCCGTTCGAGGCGCCGTGGATCGCGAGTTTCGGCGTCGCGGTCCACTTCTCGGCGATCAGGTATTCCGCCGCCGCGAAGAAGTCGTCGAACACGTTCTGCTTGTGCTGGCGCACCCCGGCCTGGTGCCAGGCCTCGCCGTACTCGCCGCCGCCGCGCAAGTTCGCCACCGCGAAGACGCCGCCCAGCTCGAGCCAGACCAGCACTGCCGAAGAGAACGTCGGGGTGAGCGAGACGTCGAAGCCGCCGTAGCCGTACAGAATCGTCGGCGCTTCCCCGTCGCGCTGCAGGTCGCGGCGGCGCGTGATGATCATCGGGATGCGCGTCCCGTCCTTCGAGGTGTAAAACACCTGTTCGCTGACGAACGCGTCGGCGTCGAAGCGCAGCGGCGGCGAGAAGACCTGCGTCGAGCGCCCGCTCTCCACGTCGTAACGGAAGATCGTCGCCGGCCGGCTGTAGCTGGTGAAGCTGTAGAACGTCTCGCGGTCGTGGCGCTTGCCGGTGAATCCGGCGACGGTCCCGAGTCCCGGTACCGCGACCTCGCCCAGCGGCGTGCCGTCGAGCCGGTGGACCGCGACGCGCGCGACCGCGTCGCGCAGCCGCATGGTGACGACGCGATCGCCGACCAGGTGCGCGCCTTCGATGACGTCCGACGTCTCGGGGACGATCTCGGCCAGCGCGCGCGACTCCAGGTCGACCGAGACGATCCGGCCGCGCGGTGCCTCTTTGCTGCTCAGAAAATAAAATCGCGTCCCGTCGTTGCCCAGGAATTCCCAGCGCGCGTCCCCGTCGGGCAACAGCTCGACGATGCGACGGCCGGCGTTCAGCACCAGCACGAAGACGCGATTCTCCGGCTCGGTGCCGCGATTCGCGCTCACGACCAGGTACTGGCCGTCCTCGGTGGCGTCGGTGTGGAAAGTCCACTCCTTGTGGTCGGGCCGCTCGTAGACGAGCACGTCGGTCGACTGCGGCGTCCCCAGCCGATGGAAGTAGACCTTGTGGTAGTAGGTCGCGTCCTTGAACTGCGTCTCGGCGCGCGGCTCGTCGTAGCGCGCGTACCAAAAGCCCGACCCGTCGTGCTTCCACGCCGCGACGCTGAACTTCGCCCAACGCACGAGATCGGGCAGGTCTCGTCCGCTCGCGACGTCGCGGACCCGCCATTCTTGCCAATCCGACCCCGAGCTCGAGACGCTGTACGCGAGCCGGCTGCCGTCGTCGCTGAACGAGGCCCCCGAGAGCGCGACCGTCCCGTCGGGCGAGAACGTGTTCGGATCCAATAGCACGCGGCCGGGCTCGGCGAGGTCGCGCGTGACGTAGAGAACGGCTTGGTTCTGCAAACCCGTGTTGCGGAACCACGCGTAGTGCTCGCCGATCTTCTCCGGCACCGAGCGCCGCTCGTAGTTCCACAGCTCGGTCAGGCGGACGCGAATCTTCTCGCGGCCGGGCACGGCCGCCAAGAACGCTTGCGTGAGCGCGTTCTCTTCGCTGATCCACGCCTGCACCTGCGGCGAACCGACGTCCTCGAGCCAGCGGTACGGGTCGGCTACCCGGACACCACCGTAGTCGTCGATCTGGTCCACCCGCGGAGCCCGAGGATACGGTAGGGCTGAAGTCGTTGCCGAGGACATCTCCTCCCACCTATGCTCGGCGCGAGGCCTTTCCTCACCTGCACGGCGAAGAGGGGCGGCTGTTCGGGGGACGTAGCTCAGTTGGTAGAGCGCCTGCTTTGCAAGCAGGATGTCAGGGGTTCGAGTCCCCTCGTCTCCACAAGTTCGCCCTGGCGGCAGGCATCGTGCATCGCGACGCACGTCATACGTCGTCGACGTCGCCGATCGCGCGCACAGCCGCGCGCGGGCGCCGTGGGGCCTCAGGTTCGAGAACGGATTGCCGAAACGTGAGGACAGGGTGGTTGCTTCCTAGCCGCCTTTTCGAGGCATTTCCATGATCATGCGTTTCGCCGCCGTTCTCGGTGCCTTCGCCCTTGCACTCGTCCCCGCCGTCTCGGACGCGGCGACGACCCTGACGATTCTCGCACCGCCGATCTCGCAGTCGAGCCTCGATGCGATCATCAAGAACTACCAGAAGGCGCACCCCGACGTCGCGGTCACCGCACAATACGCGCCCAGCGTCACCAGTTTAGAAATGGTCAAGAAGAATCAGCCGGTCGATCTCATCATCGTACCGGACACGCTGGTCGACAAGAACGCGCCGCTGTTCAGCGGCTCGGCGCTGGCGTTCCAGAACCACACCATCGTCGTCGTCGCGAAGAAGTCGGAAAGCAAGATCCACACGCCCAAAGACTTGGGCAACAAGGGCGTTCGGGTCGGCGCGGGCACGTCGGGATCGGTCGTCGAGGCGTATCAGGACCAGACGCTGCGCAACCTCGCGCGCACCTACGGCGCCGACTTTCCCGAGAAGTACAAGGCCAACACGGTGACCACCGCGGCGCTCTCGACCAAGTTCTACCCGCAGATGGACGAAGGCGTGATCGACGCCGCGATCGCCCTCTCGTCCGAGGTCACGCCCAGCGACACGAAGTACGTCGTCGTGGCGCTGCCGGCCGACACGACGGTCACCAACCGCTACATGGTCAACGTCGTCAAGAACGGCGCGCACGTCGACGCCGCCAAGGAGTTCATGGCCTATGTCTCCGGCTCCGACGTCCAGGCGATCTGGCGCTCGAACCACTTCGATCCGAAGTAGCGCCCGTGGGCACGGCGCTCGCCTCGCGGCGAGTGCCGTCGCGCTCGTGCTGGGCAGCACGCCGTACGCTCAGGCCGGCCAGAAGCCCGGCCCGTGGCATTACCGCTCGATCCCGTGCGTCGACACGACCGTCACCTCGGTCGAGCCGCGGCTGACGACCGACGGCCGTACCACCTTCACCGCGCGAGACTTCGACGCCAGCGGAGTCGAGGTCGTGTTCGCGACCACGCTCGGCTCCGATCCGGCGCAGAAGCCGGCACCGGTGGTCGTCATTCACTACGAAGGGACGGCCGGCAACGACGTCATGCGGCGCGAGCATCCCGGCGACCGCGTGCAGGTGTGTTTCTTGGGCGGCCCGGCACCGAGCGAGACGTGCGATCCGGACACGGACCCGCGCGAGCGGCAGTACCGCGTGTACGACTACCGACAGCACGCGGCGTACACGGGGATGAACAGCGAGCACGGCTGCGGCGGCGCGTAGGCCGGCACGTGGCTCAGCGTACCGTCGGCAAGACGAACGCGATGATCAATCCGATCGCCGCGATGACGGCGGCTCCGAGGAGCGCCGTGCGATCGCCGAGCGGCGCGACCTGATCGCGGCGCAAGGCGCGCGCGGTGACGACGTACCGGTAGCCGCCGTACAAGCCGCACGCGGCGCCGAAGACCGCCATCGCCGAGCCGAAGGCGGCCCCGATGCCGGTCTGCGGCGGCAAGGTCAAGTGCACGAGCGCCGCCGCCTCGCGCACGTACAGCGTGAAGCGCGCGATGACGAAGCCGAACGCGATGAACGCCAGCGCCGTCCGCGCGTAGGCGAGGAAGGTGCGTTCGTTGGCCAGGACGTCCGTCGCGCGCAGATCGCTCACCGAAGTGCCGGTCACGATAGCACAGTCGCGCGGTTTTTTCAACGACGCCGCCAGCGGGCGTCGGCCGGATCGTACTCCAGCACGACGTCGGGATGCACGGAGACGGAAACCACCCGCACGCGCGCGTGCGCGTAGGCGTAGAACAGGCCGGCCACGCTGATCCCTTCGGGTCCCGTGCCGTCCGGTTCCAGCCACGGCTCGGCCGTCCGCGTCGCGACGGTCGCATTCTCCGCGACGCCGGCGACCAGACCGTGGCGCAGTGCCTGTATGAAGGCGCGCTGCGCGACCGCGTCGGGCTCCAGCTCGCGCACGACTCGCACGTTGGTGGCCTGCGTCATCGCCGCGACCAAACCGATCGCCACCGCTCCGACGACCGGCGCGACGCGCGGGAAACGGCCGCGCGCGGCCAAACAGACGGCGACCAGAATCAGCGCCGCGCCGAAGTACTCGCCGAAGACGGGCAGGTACCCCAGGCCCAGGCGCAACTCGTGTTGGTACTTCACCAAGATCGCGACCGGCGCGGCCAAGAGCAGCACGACCAGCGCGCCGATCGCCGCCAGCGGTCCGGCGCGCGCGGCGTCGTCGAGCCGTCGCAGCGCGACCCACGCGGCGACGGCGAACGCCGCGACCAGCAGCGGATCGACCGGCGCGTTACGCCAGAAATCGTCCAGCGAGGAACGGCCGAAGATCCCGTTCGGATCGGCCGCCCAGTACACGAGCGGAAACGCGGCCGCGACCTGATCGAAGGCCGCGACGAGCAGCGGCACGGGCGCCAGTGAGAGCGCATAGCTCCCGTGCGGCGGAAAGGCCAGGTGCAGTGCGACGCCGAGCGCCATCAGCAGCGCGCTGAGCGCGAGAAACGGCGCCGCGCGACGCAGCGCGACGGCCCAGCTCGGCGTCCGCGTTCGCGCCAGCGCGAGGTAGAGCAGCCCGAAGGCATACACCTCCTCGTAGGTCAGCCCGGCCACGACGGCCAGCACGAACGCCACGGTGCGCCGGCCCGTACCCGCCCCGGCGAACGCGAGCAGCGAGAGCAAGACGGCGATCGCGACCACTTGGGGCATCCCGTTGTAGGCCAGCAGTGCATCGTGATAGGCGCGCTCTTGCAGGATCGCGCAGACGACGAGCGCGGCGAGGTTCGCCACGCCGAGGCTGGCGTAGACCGCGACGCAACGCCGAAACAGCTCGACGGCCACCAGCGTGAGCACGATCAGCAGCCACTTGTACGCCAGCACATCCGTGAAGGTCGCGAACACCCAGAACTTCTCGACCACCAACCCCGGGTAGAAGCGAGCGTTCCCGAACAGCCACAACGCGAAGGCGTGCTGCATGATCGCGAGCAGCGACTCGTGCCGCAACGCCAACCAGCCGGGCAGCGCCCAATAGTAGGCGTCGTCGGCGTACCAGCCGGTCCGCAGCGAGGGCGCTATGACGACGAAGCCCAACAGCGCGACGACGAACGGGAACAGCAGGCCGCCGGCGGCGTCGATTCGATCGCGCCTCACGTTGCGCACGGCTTCGCGCAGCGCTCCTGAAAGCCTCGAAGCGGAGGCACCGGCGCCGGCGGTTGAGAACGTCGGCTGCGTGCACCCCGTCCGGCCCAACCCACAGCTGCAGCCCATCAAGATCGAAGGCGAGGGCCCGGTCTACGAGGGCGTGGTCGCACTCTGCGAGGGGCGCGGCTACCGCGTCGTCGGCGAGGGCGACGCCGCGCTGTTCGTGTTGGCGGCGACGACGCGCATCGTGCGCAAGGCCGAGTACAGCGCGCCGCCATTGGGAACGCTGTGCTTCCATCCGAGCCTCTTGCCGCGGCATCGCGGGCGCGACGCGGTGTATTGGACCCTCAAGCTCGGGGAGATGGAGACCGGCGTCACCTGGTTCTGGGTGACCGACCAGGTCGACGCGGGCCCGATCGCCGTGCAACGCGCGTTGGCGATCCCGTCCGGCATCCGGCCGCGCGACCTCTACAACGAGTACCTCGCGCCGCTCGGGGTGGACGCGTTCGCGGACCTGCTGCTCGATCTCGAAGCCGGAATCGTCCGCCGCGTCGAGCAGGACGAGCGGCTCGCGACCTACGAGCCGCCCCGAGAACGCAAGCCCGAGAGCGCTTAGCCGGCGAGCCGGCCCTTTTCGCGCTCGAGCTCGCGGTCGCGCCGCACCTCGAACGTTCCGCTGACGGTCTGCGGAACGCGCAGCTTGCGCAGGTCGAACGCGGAGCGATACGCCGCCGGCACTTCTTCGACTGCGTAGATCCGCCACAGGCTGTCGTAGTCGGTCACGCTGACGGTGCGGAACGGCGGCCCGGCGACGCGCGTGAGCCGGTGCTCGTCGACGTCGTCGAGCAAGAACGAACCGTCCGAAAGCCGGAAGCCGTCTTGCAGCCAGCCGCCGTCACCGGTGTAGCGGTGCACGACCTGGAATCGTTCGTCGAGCAGCAGCAGCTCTTGCGCCCAGCTGTTGGCGAGCGACCAGCCGCCGGGGATGCGGCGAATCGCGTGCGGGCGCGCAAGCCCGTCGATCAGCACCTCCGGCGCGCGCTCGGGAGCCGCGCGGTCGATGCGCAGCAACATCCCTTGATGGAAGAGCGTCGTGAGGACGAAGCGCTCGTCGTCGTCGGCGAACGCGACGCTGTTCAAGTGCGTGGTCTGATACCGGGTGTGATATTGCACGCCGCGATGATCGGTGCCGCGACCGCTCTCGCGCACGTGCCCGGACGGCGCCGTCGCGAAGCCGTGCTCGGGGGCCCACCACTGCCAGATCGTGTTGCCGTCCAGGTCCACCTCGACGATCCCGTCGCTTCCCGTGCACGCGACCAGCAGCCCGCGCGAGCTGCGCACGATGCCGTGGCAGTCGTTGAAGGCCGGGTTCGAGATGCGCCGCACGATCCGCGAGGGCGTGGAGCGCACGTCCACGACGAAGATGCACGCCGACTCGCCGTCGGCGACGTACAGGACGTCGTCGGCAAAGGTGAAGCCCATCGGCGTCACCAGGCCCTCGCCCCAGTTCTCGCGCCAGGCGACGGTGCCCGCGTCGAGATCGTAAATGACGAACGTCCCGCGAAAGGGACGCTCACCGACCAAGTTCGAGCGCACGTCGTCGGCGGCGCGCGCGACGTAGTCGTCCTTCCGCCACGTCAAGGGCAGGTCGCGCGGCGTCTCGGTCGAGCCGATGTTGAGGGTCGCGCTGGTGCTCCGCTTCGGATCGATGCGCGCGCCGGGCACCGGCGGAATGCCGCCTTCGATGCGCCAGCGCCGACGCAGCAGGTCGAGTCGTGTCGAAACGACGGACGCGGCTACATACACGAGTCAGATCCCCGCATCGTTCGAGCCGGAGAAGCACACTGCATCATCACACCCAGTCTGACAGATCCACCGGTCATGAGCGCCTGCCGGGGACATCCCCAGCATGCGGACCGCACGTTTGCTTTGTCAAGAGCCGCGGAGTACGTGTGGTCTTGCTTCAGAGTATCGGCAGCTTTGCCGCGAGAACGCATTTGCCAAGGATCACACCAAAAATAGCTACGATCACCGCCGCGATGAGGATCGGCGCGAAGGCCACCGCCGGGACGTGGGTCACGTCCCACGACGCGCCCGCGAGCAGCGTCGTGACGAACGCGATCGCGTACCCGAGCGCGAATGTGCCGCCGGACACACGTGCCACGTCCTCGGGCGCTGCGAGCAGGGCCGGCATCGCGAAGCTCAGCGTGAGCACGTACGCGGCACACAGACCGAACAGCCCCGATGCGACCAGCTCGCCCGTCGCGCCGCCCCAGATGAACGCGCACAGCGCGCCGAGCACCAGTCCGGCGACGAACAGCGAGCTGACGGGGCGCCCCAGCAGGCGCAGTGGGATCAGGCCGACCAGCAGCGAGGCCGGCAGCTGACCGACGTTGAGCACGCTCAGCGCGGGTCCGACCAAATGGGGCTGGCCCGTCGCGTGCAGGTAGTCGGGGATGAAGGTGTTGGCACCGAAATAAGCTAGGCTCGCGGACGATTGAAACACGCCGATCTGCCACACGCGGCGATCGCGCAGGTCGGGAAACCAGCGCGAGCCCGGTGCGGGTCGCTCGTTGCCGCCCAGCGGCACGAGCAGCACGGCGAACGCCGTCACCACCACGAACGCGCTCCACACCGCCAGCGCGCGTTCCCAACTCCCGCCGAGCAGCGGCACGACCAGCGGCAGCGTCAACGACGCCGGGATCGCCTCGCCGATCAACAGCCCGTTGGCCCAGATGCCGGTCGCCAGCGCGACGCGGCCGGGGAACCACGCGCGCGAGAGCGCGGCCAGCGTCGGTTGACTGATCGCGATGCCGAGCCCCATCACGATCGTCATCGTGAACAGCATCGGAATCGACGGGCCCACGCCGCGCAGCGCGGCCGGCAACGCGATCGCGAACAGGCCGGCGCCGAGCGCGCGCCGCGGCCCGAGCCGCGAGACCAGCAGCGAGCCGAAGACCGACGCCAGCGCCATCACCAGCACCGGGAGGTTCGAGAGGGCGGCGATCCCCGACTCGTCCAGCCGCAGGGCGCGATGGATCGACGGGATCAAGGGCGGAACGGCCAGTAGGGTGAGGCGCAGGTCGACGCCGGCACACCACAACACGGTCCCGCGGGCGAAACCGCGCGCGTCGGGCATGAGCCGTCCTCTCTCGCCGCCGAGCTGACGCTCCCTCCGAAGGCGAGCGTGGAATCGCGGCAGCGGCGGGGAAGGCTGTCCGCGTGTGGCGGACCGCTCCGATCTGGGCGTGGGATCGCGTGATCGCCTCGGACCCGGGGCTCACGCGACTCGCTACCGCCGTGCGCACGACCCTCTCGGTGGCGCTTTCGGTGGTCGTGGTCGGCACGTTGGCCAGCGCCTATCACTTCTCGCCCAGCGTGACGGTGCTGGCGGCGATCGTCGCGATGCAGACGGCGATCGCGGTCAACGATCCGCACCCGCGCGGCACGACGCTGCTGGTGCCGATCCCGGGCGCGATCGGCGCGGCGTTGGGCACGCTCGTCGCGGGCCACGCCGTCGTCGGCGACGTCCTGTTCCTGATCGTGCTCTTCACCGCGGTCGCGATCCGCGCGCGCGGCCCGCGCTGGACGGCGTTCGGCACGATCGCGATGATCACGTACTTCCTCACGCTCTTCTTCGGGGCCACGCGCGAGGAATTGCCGCAGCTGATCGTCACCATCGTCATCGCCGCGCTGCTGACGTACCTGGTGCGCTTCGTGCTCTTGCCGGACCGGTCGGATTGGCTCGCGCAACACACGCTCGACGCCTTCGTCGCGCGCGTACGTCTGGTCGCCGGCGCGTCGCTCGACCTGCTCGCGGCGAGCGACGAGGAGCGCGCGCTGCAACGCCTCCGGCGCGTCGTCGAGCAACTCAACGCCACGGCGCTGACGATCGAGAACCGGTTGCGCGCGGGCGACAGCGGCGACGTCGAAGAGGTGCGCATCGTCTTCGACGCGGAGCTGGCGGCGGAAAACCTCGCCCAAGCGGCGATCCGGCTGCGCCGTTCCGGCGCTCCGACCTCGCGTGCGCTGTGGCTGGCGCTCCGGGCGCTGCGGTCGAGTTCGCCGCAGCGTGCCGCGCGGATCGCCGGCCGGGTCGACGACGACGCCGGCGCCGGCGCCGAAGCTCGCGAGCTGGCGACGGCGATCTGCGACTTGGTCGCCTCGGTCGCGCAGGTGCGCTCGACGGTCGAACGGCTGGCGGTGACCGACCAGCCGTGGGGGGCGGGAGCCGGCGCCCAGCAGCCCGCGCTGCGGCAGGCGGTCCAGATCACCGTCGCGTCGGCGGCGTCGATCGCCGTCGGCGAGCTGCTCTCACCCTCGCGCTGGTTCTGGGCGGTGCTGGCCGCCTATTTCGTGTTCAGCGGCACCGCCTCGGCGGGCGAGACGCTCGCGCGCGCCTGGCAGCGCACGATCGGCACCGCCGTCGGCGCGCTGGCCGGCATCCTGCTGGCGCACCTGCTGCGCGGGAACGAGATGCTCGACGTCGCGGCGGTCTTCGTTTTCCTCTTCTGTGCGATGTACACGCTGCGCATCTCGCAAGCCGTGATGATCTTCTTCATCACCGCCGACCTCGCGCTGCTCTACGCACTGCTCGGCAGCTTCAGCAACCAGCTGTTGGAGATTCGGCTGGCCGAAACGGCGATCGGCGCGCTTTTCGGCGGGCTGGCCTCGACCCTGATCTTTCCGACGCGCACCGCCGACGTCATCGCCTCGAGCGCACGCGACGCGCTCGAGGGCGCCGTCGGCGCCGTCACGGCCACGATCGACAAGCTGCTCGACGCGCGCAGCACCGAAGACCCGATCGACGCCGCGCACGAGCTCGACGATCGCATCCAACGCTTCGTCGTGCGCGCGCGTTCGATCGTCTCGGCGCCGGCCGCCGTCACCGGAGCCAGTCACGACCTGCGGCGCTGGATGTACTCGCTCGCCCAGTACAGCTACTACGCGCGCAACGTGGCCAGCCTGGTCGATCGCGAGCCGGGCCTAGCGCAGGGCCGTGCGGCCGAGGCCCTGCGCGAGCTCGAGCCGGCGATGCTTGCGAACATCGCCGCCGCCCAAGCGTGGCTGGCCGATCACAAGGACCACGCCACCGTCGACACCGCCGCGCAGTTCGACGCGATCCGCCGCGCGCAGCCCGACCTCACCGCCGAAGCTCACTTGCTCGAGCGCCTCGACCGTACCATGGCACGCCTGGCACGCGAGGCGGGCACGCTGGTGCGCTAGCGGGGCAGGACCCCAGGCCCGCCGGCGTGAACGGTCGTCGGTCGCCCGGGGGATTAGCTCAGTTGGTAGAGCACCTGCATGGCATGCAGGGGGTCAGGAGTTCGAGTCTCCTATCCTCCACCAGTCGCCGTTGGCCCGCGTTCGTGCGAATGCGGGCCTTTCGTTTCGCAGAGCGGTAGCCCGTGGTGCTGTCGGGGAAGAGCAGGCGCATGACCATCTCCATCGTTTTGGTCGTGGTGATCGTCGCGGCCATCGCGATCGCGTGGGTCGCGGTACGGCGCGAGCATGTCCCGGCGCGACCGGAGCGCGCGACCACCACCGTCGTTCCGAACGAGACGAGCGCCGACGCGCAGATCCTCGAGCAGTTACGACTCGCCGGCGCCGACCTCACCAAACCGACGGAGCTGCGGTACTATCTCTACGTCCCGACGCGTGCGCAGGCGGAGCAGGCCGCGGCCGAGCTCGTCGCGCGCGGCTACACGCCGGAGCTGCGCGCACCGCGGGGCCTGCGCCCCGACGGCAAGGTCGACACCGAATGGGCCGTGATCGCGGTCGAAACGCACGTCCCCTCGCCCGAGCACGTCGGCGCGTCACGGATCCTCTTCCACCGCCTCGCGACGACCTTCGGCGGCGTCTACGACGGCTGGGAGGCCGCCGTCTCACCCTGAGCGCGCCCTTGTCACGCCGGCGCGCGTCGGCTATCATCGAGCGCGCGGAGGGCGCTGGGCCGTCGCGGCGCAGGTGCGTCGAGGAACGTCCGGGCTCCATCGGGCAGGGTGCAGGATAACGTCCTGTCGGGGCAACTCGAAGGAAAGTGCCACAGAAACATACCGGACAGCTTCGCCCGGTGCATGCCGGGCGAAGCCTCTAAGGGTGAAATCGTGCGGTAAGAGCGCACGGCGCTCCACGGTGACGTGGGCGCGGGTAAACCCCACCTGGAGCAAGACCGCTCGATTCGGGCTCTTCGGAGCTCCCGCCGGCCCGGCGGAACGAGCAACGTCGCAACGAGGTCGACCGTGAGGCCGGCCCCAGAGAGATGACGGCCACCGCCTTCGGGCGGAACAGAATCCGGCGTATAGGCGCTCCTCCGCGCTTTGCTCTTCGCCAGGAAACGCTCCGGCTGCCGGTGGAACGCCGGCAAGGGTGCGGCGGTCCGTCGAGCGTGTTCTGCGCGTGCTTCCCGCGGTGCTGTCCTTCGTATTGCCGCTCGCGGCATATACGTGGTCGATCTCACCGTGGCCGGACGGCTGGGACTACGGCGAAGCGCAAACAGTGCCGTATCTGGCGGGCATCTTCCACCCGACCGGCTTCCCGCTCTACACGATCGTCGGCTGGCTGATCTCGCACGCGCTGCCGATCTCGAGCGTGGCGTGGCGCTTGAACCTGCTCTCGGCGCTGTCGGTCGCCGGCGCGTGCCTGGCCGTCTACGCCCTCGCGCGTGGGTTCGGTGCGCACCCGCTCGCCGCGCTCGGCGCGGCGCTCGTGTTCGGCTTCTCGCAAGAGGTGTGGCTGCGCGGCATGCGCGCCGACGTCCACGCGTTCGTCCTGGCCGCGATCGGTGCCACGCTGGTCGTTCTCCAGCGCGCGCTGCTCGAGCGTTCCACGCGCGCATTCGTCCTCGCCGCGGGGCTGACCGGCTGCGGCTTGGCCATCCATCCCAACGCGATCTGGCTGCTGCCGGGGCTCGCGCTCGCCGCCATCGTGCTTCGGCGCGCGTTCACGCCGCGCATCGCGGGCGCTTCGCTGCTCGCACTGCTCGCGCCGCTGCTCTTCTATGCGTATTTGCCGTTGCGCGCTTGGGTCATCGCCGCGCAGCATCTCGACCGCAACGACGCTCCGCCGCTCGACGGCGCCGGAACGTCGGTCTACGGCGCGGTTCATCCCGACACGTGGTCCGGCTTCGTCACCGAGATTTCCGGGTCGCAGTTCGGCGCCGCTTCGTTCTTCTCGCAGTCGCTCGACCCGCGCCAGTGGTTCACCGACGCGCTGCAATGGGCGGCGCAAGCACAGCTGCGCTTGACGACGATCGTCGCGGTGCTGGCGTTGTGGGGCATCGTCCTGATCGTCATGCGACTGCGCGCGCTGCTGCCGGTGCTGGTCGGCGGCTTCGCCTCGGTGCCGTTCGCATTTGCGTACATGCCGGTCGAGCCGGATTTCGCACGCTACTTGCTGCCCTCGCTGCTGGTCGCGACGGCAGCCGCCGCCGGGATCACGCAGGCCGTCCGGACCGGCCGGCCGCGCGCGGTCACCACGGGGGTGCTCGTCATCGCGCTCTTCGGCGCCGCCGCCACGCAGCTCGAAGCGAACCGGAACTTGCTCGGGTATCACGACTCGCGCAACGCGCAGGACACGATCGATGCGGTCGCCGCGCACACACCGGACGGCTCGATCGTGATCGCAGAGTGGCTCGACGGCGCGGCGCTGCTGTACGGCGAGTACGTCACCCACGAGCTCGGCGCGCGCAGGGTCTTCATCGGCTGGCCGACGGACGTCCCGGCGACCCTTCGACGCTGGACGGCCAGCGAGCGCGTGTTCGTCGACGCCGACTTCGTCCTGCGTCCGCAGGTGCGGCACGTCGTGCCGCCGGCCTGGCTGCGCGATCGGGGACGGTGGCACGACCAGCAGCTGCTCGAGGTCGTGCCCCGCTCGGCCCCGACCGCAACCGGTGGGGCCCGACACCGGTCAAGCCGAATGATGGCTACCGTGGCCCACTTTTCCAAGGACATGACCGTCGAGCAGGCGTTCAAGACGCACGCCGGCGCACGCCGCGTTTTCGCGCGCTTCCACCTGGGCGGCTGCTCGCACTGCTCGATCTCCGAGACCGAGACGATCGAACAGGTCAGCGAAGGCTACGGCATCCCGCTCGGCCTGCTGATGGACGATCTCGAGAAGCTGTTCGACCAGCCCGCGCTCGAGGTCGGCGACACCGTCAAGCTGCCGGACGAGATTCGGACCAAGATCCCGCAACTGGCCTCGGTCCCCGAGTTCGGCAAGGTCACCGACCTGGCGGCCGGCGCCTACACGGTCGAGTTCGGCGAGGTCCGCCTGCAAGGGCTGGCCGAGGACTTCATCAAGGTCGATCCGGCCGCCGTCCCCGTTTAGAGAAGTTTGCGGTCGGCGAAGCTTTCGTCGGTCCCGTGCCAGTGGGTGAGCTCGCGCTCCCCGGCCTTCCAGCAGAGATAGACGGGGCGTCCCTCGCGCATCGACGGGAAGTCGAGCAGCCCGAGGTCGAGGTCTTTGACGACGCAGCCGTGCGCTTCGATCCGGTTGATCAGGCGCACGATCTCGGCTTTCAGCTCCGCGAACGCGCGCGAGCGGCGGCGCTCGCGGTTGGCGTCGGCGCGCCCGATGTGCAGCTCCGGGTCCGTCTCCAGCAGCCGGATCGCCAAGTCGCGCCGGCGCGTCCACAGCTCTTCGAGCAGCGGCTCCAGGACCGGAATGAGGGCATTGGCCTTCTCAGCAGAAAAGAGCTTCATCGATGCGTCGTCTCGTCATCGTAACGGGGCTCTCGGGCGCGGGCAAGAGCCAGGCGATGAAATCGTTCGAGGACTTCGGCTTCGCCTGCCTCGACAATGCGCCGCCGGTCATGGCCGTTCCGTTCGTGGCGTTGGCGCGCGAGGGCGGCCAGCGTGACGCCGCGCTCGCCCTCGACGTGCGCACCCTCGGTCCGTTCGGCGATCCGGTCGCCGCGGTCGAGGCGCTGCAGGCCGGCGGCCAGCACCCCGAGGTGCTCTTCCTCGACGCCGACGACGCCACGCTGATCCGCCGCTACAGCGAGACGCGCCGCCGCCACCCCTATCACGAGGACGGGGCCGGGCTGGGCGAGGCGATCGCCGCCGAGCGCACCGCGCTGGCGCCGCTGCGCGACCATGCCGACGTCGTCTGGGACACCAGCCGCATGACGCTCGGCGAGCTCAAGGAGCGCATCGCGACGACGTTCGTCGGCGGCGAAGCGCGGCGGCTGCGCGTGGCGATCGTCGCCTTCGGTTTCAAGTACGGCCTCCCGCTCGACGCCGACCTCGTCTTCGACGTGCGCTTTCTGCCCAACCCCAATTACGTCGAGGCGCTGCGAGACCTGACCGGCTACGACGGCCCCGTCGCCGCTTACCTCGAGGCGGTCCCCGACACCGACGCGTTCCTCGAGCGCGTCTTGCCGCTGCTGGATTTCCTCATCCCGCGCTACGCGCTGGAAGGCAAGTCGCAGGTGCGCGTCGCGATCGGCTGCACCGGCGGGCGGCACCGCAGCGTCTACCTGGGCCGGCGCATTCAGCAGCACCTCAGCGAGACGACCAGCGCGATCGCCACCTTCGACGCGCGGGATCTGGCCCGATGAGCGCGCGGCTGCGGCGCTCGCTCACGCTGGCGCGCTGGCTGCTGCCGGGGCTGGGCGTGAAACGGTGGCTGCTGCTGGCGGTGATCGGCACCGCCTTGTTCGTCAACGGCATCTCACGCTACCTGACCGATCAGGGACAAACGCTGCGCGTCAACGAGCTGGTCGATTCGCTGGTCGCCGAGTTCTTCGCCCCGGTCTACCTCTCGTACGTCTTCATCGGCGTCGGTGCGCTGTTGGCGGCGTTCGGGATTTGGCGCTGGCTGACCGCGATCGTCAGCGCGGTGACGCCGCAAGGCTCGAACCGCATCCTGGACGCGGTCATGCAGCGCCGCTTGCAGCAGGGTTACCGCATCGTCGTCGTCGGCGGTGGCACCGGCCTCTCGACGATGCTGCGCGGCCTCAAGAAAGTCACCACGAACTTGACCGCGGTCGTCACCGTCACCGACGACGGCGGCTCCTCGGGGCGGCTGCAAAAAGAGTTGGGCGTGCTGCCGCCGGGCGACATCCGCAACTGCCTGGTCGCGCTCGCCGACGACGAAGCGCTGGTCACCGAGCTGTTCCGCTACCGCTTCGCCGAAGGCGAAGGCCTGAGCGGTCACTCGTTCGGGAACCTGTTCCTGGCCGCGATGACCGGCATCACCGGCAACTTCGACGAGGCGATCAAGGTCTCGAGCCGCGTGCTCAACGTCAAGGGCCGCGTGTTGCCCTCGACGCTCGCGGCGGCGCGCCTGTGCGCGCAGCTCGACGACGGCACCATCGTCGAAGGCGAGTCGCAGATCTCGTCGGCCGGCGGTTCGATCGCGCGCGTCTTCCTCGATCCGCCGTTCGCCAAGCCGCTCGAGGACGTCGTCTCGGCGATTCGCGAGGCCGACGCGATCGTGCTCGGGCCCGGGTCGCTGTATACCTCGATCATGCCGAACCTGCTGGTCGACCGGGTCGCGCGCGAGATCGAAGCGTCCAACGCGGTGAAGATCTACGTCTGCAACGTCATGACGCAGCCGGGTGAAACCGACGGCTACACCGCGGCCGACCACGTGCGGGCGTTGACGCAAGGTTCGGACGCGAAGCTGTGCGACGTCGCGATCGTCAACGATGAGCTGCCGCGCAAGCTGCGCGACGCCTACGCCGTCGAAGGACAGCTGCCGGTGCGGGTCGACGAGGACGCGCTGCGCGCGCTCGGCGTGCGGGTGGTCAAGGCCGACGTGATCAGCGAGACGTTGACGGTCCGCCACGACCCCGACCGCTTGGCCGCCGTCGTCATGGCGGTCATCGACGAGGCGGTCGCGGCCCGTGCCTCGTACGTGCGCTTCCGCCCCAACAGCGGCGGCACCGCGGCCGGGCCCGCCACCGCCTAGCGGATCGCGAACCGCACCGCGTACGCTTTGTCGGCGTCCGTGTCGAGCTCGATCTGCAGCCGGTACGAACCCGTCTTCGGCAGCGCGTACGGCCGGCCGGGCGTCACCTCGGCGACCGCTCCCGCGTCGTCGGCCGGATACACCAGCACGTGCACGGGCGCGCCGGCCTGCACCACCGAGAGCGTCAGCCGCTGGCCTTTCGCGCCGCTGAACGCGTAGGAGTCGTACCACCCCGACGAGGCGCTGCCGCGCAGCACCGTCGACGACGCGCCGGCCGCGAACCGGATCGGGACGCCGTCGGGCTTCTCCGCACCGGTGTCTCCGCGCACGCGCTCGGTGCGTGCGTCGCGATACGCGCCGTTCCGCCAAACCGCGGTCGTCACGTCCACGACGAGCGCGCTGTCGTGCGCGGTGAAAACCAGCGCGGGCAACGGCGAGCCGGGCTTCGTTCCGGCGCTGATGCCGAAGGTCGCGTACAGGAGCTTCGCCGGACGACCGAAGCGCACGACGTAATACGGGCAGTTCTGCGCTCCGCAGATGCACGAATCGTCGACCGACGCCAGCGCGACCTCGTCGCCGCCGATCGAGCCCAGCCGCTGGAACGTCGCGCCCGCAACCGCGCTCGTCAGTTGCGCCCCGGTGCAGCCTGCACCATCGCCTGCGGTCACGATCAAGCTCCGCAAGGTCGCGTGCCGCGCATCGAGTGGCGCCACGGCGACGCTCATGGCGAGGATGAGTACGAGCACGTCAGCGGATACTCAACTCGAGCGAATACGGATACATCGGCTTCGGCGGCAATTCTGATCCGATGAACATGGCTGGACCGACGCGAACGTCATAGGCCCCTGACCTCGGAATGATGTACGGGGCCCGCCCGAACGGGTAATGTGTCGGATAGAGGAACGCGAACGAGTCGGACGACGTGTCGTCAGCGCGCACGATCGCTACGTCCAGCGGCGTCCCGGACCGCACATGCGAAACGGCGACCCGTTGGCCACGGCGCGCGTAGACCCGGTAGTCGTCGCCCCAGTTCATCCCGAGTCGCCCCCGCAGGAGCGCCGCCGACGTCCCTGCCCGAAAGCGGACCGTGACGAGCCAAGGTGCCCGGGTCCCGTCAAATCGCAGACGGTTCGACGAGGCTTCGTGATACACACCCCTACGCCAAACCCACCGCTCTTCGTTCGAAACGTAAGCGCTGACATGGTCGACGACGATCAACGTATCGAGTGGCCGGGCGGGAATCGTCCGCAACGTCGTACCGAACACTTGCCCGATTTCGGTAGCGACGTGCGCGTTCAGCTGCAAGATGTGGAACGGGCAGGCGGCGGCCCCACAATCTCCGCAGGGGTTCGTGAGGTATTCGAGCACGACCACGTGTCGGCCGTCGAGCTCACCGATCGGATGAGCCGCGTAGCGCGGAATCGTGCCCGGGTGATCGACGCAGCTGGGCATGTGTGCGAGAAACGTGCGAATCTCTGCTTGCTCGGCGCGCGAGAGCGTCACGGAAAGCGCTGCGGCGAGGACGAACGTGAGCATCGCGCGACTAACCTCCGTAGAGGAGCGCGACGGTACGGGCCGCCGCTGCGCGCAGGTTCGGCGCGGCGTCGCGCATCGCCCGCGCCAGCGTGACCGGCCCGGGCACGATCGGGACGCAGCGCACGCCGCGCGCGCGCAAGGCCGCCTCGGCGCCCAGGTCGACGCTGCCGCCGAACGCGATGATCGGCACGCCGGCCGCGCGCGCCACGCCGGCGACGCCGTCGACGACTTTGCCGTGCAGCGTCTGCTCGTCGATCCGTCCCTCGCCGGTGAAGCACCAGTCGGCGCCGCGCAGCGCGCCGGTGAGCCCGCGCACCTGCGCCACCAGCGCGACGCCGGACTCCAGCCGCGCGCCGCAGGCGCTGGCCAGACCCCAACCCAGGCCCCCAGCCGCACCGGCGCCCGCCAGATTCCGCACGTCGTGCCCGGTCGCGGCGGTCATCGCGTCGGCGAGCCGTGCCAGCACGCCGTCGAGGAACGCCACGTCGGCGGGCGTCGCGCCCTTCTGCGGACCGTAGATCGCCGCGGCGCCGTGCGGACCCAGCAGCGGGTTGTCGACGTCGCACGCGATCGCGAGGTCGACGCCCGCCAGCCGTGGGTCGAGCCCGCCGAGGTCGACGCGTGCCACCCCGGCGAGCGCCGCCGGCGTCGCGTCGAGCTCGGCGCCGGCGGCGTCGAAGTAGCGCACGCCGAGCGCGGCCAGCGCGCCGGCCCCGCCGTCGGTGGTGGCGCTGCCGCCGATGCCCAGCACGATCGTGCGCGCGCCGCCGTCGAGCGCGTCACGCACCAGCTCGCCCGTCCCGCGGGTCGACGCGCGCCGCGCGTCGCGCTTGCGCCGGCGCAGCAAGACCAAACCGGAGGCGGCCGCCATCTCGAGCACCGCCGTGGCGCCTTCGCGCGCATAGGTCGCCTCGACGGCGTCGCCCAGCGGACCGTGGACGCGCACGCGGCGCGCGCTCGCGCCGCCCGCGAGGAACGCGGCGACGGTGCCGTCGCCGCCGTCGGCCATCGGCACCAGCACGCACTCCGCGTCCGGCGCGACGTCGCGCACGCCGGCTGCCAGCGCGGCGGCGACTCCGGCGGCGTCGAGGCTCCCTTTGAACTTGTCGGGAGCGACGACGATCCGCACTACTGCTTGGTCAACGGAATGTCGACCTCGACGATCTGGCCGGCGACGAGACTTCCGTTCGCCTCCGGGATCGCGCCGAGCGAATATCCGCTGGGCGCGCTCGCGGTCAGGTCGTACAGCCCCAGCGGGATGTTCGGGATCGTGTAGTGACCCTGGGCGTCGGTGGTCGCGGTGTCGATCGCGTCGACCGTCACCACGACGCCGGCCACGCCCACGTTGGACGCGGCGTCGTACGCGCGGCCTTGGATGGTGCCGTAGTTCTGGGCGGGCGGAATCTGCGGCCCCCCGCAGGCGGCGAGCAAGACGGCCGGCGCGAGCAGGCAGACGAGAGGAACGCGGCTCACGCGCGCGCCGTTCCGCTAGGCGACGACGACGCCCTCTTCGGCGTCTTGGCGATCCAAGTTGCCGGTCTTCTCGTCGAGTAACCAGCGGTTGGCTTCCTGCTGGCGCGCCTCGGGGACGCGGGCCTTCAGCCAGGCCAGGATCTCGTCGTCGGTCTGACACGTCTCGAGGGCGGCGTCGAACATGCGCGCCGTGATCCCCCAGCGGTCGAACACGCCTCGGTCCATCGGGCAGGGATAGATGTAGTCGTGAATGGTCCCGTTTCGGGCGGCGCGCGCCTTGTCGAACACCCGCGTCAACCACAGGTATCCGTCGAGCGCGTCGCGACCGCGACGCGGAAACTCACCGTTCCGAAAATCGGTGGCCATGTTATCCTTCTTCCCCGAACGAGACCAAGCTATCCCTTCTGACGCAGGCAGCGCCCGCGGAGTTGCGGAACGCCGCCGGGCTATGGCTCTGACCGAACCCCGCCAGGCGACCGGGATGACGTATTACGAGAACGCGCTCGACGCCGTCGGCCACACCCCGCTCATCCGTCTGCATCGCGTGATCGACGGTGCGGCGTGCTTCGTCTTGGCCAAAGTCGAATACGTGAATCCCGGCGGGTCGGTCAAGGATCGTCCTGCCGTCGCGATGATCGAGGACGCGGAGCGCCGCGGCATCCTCAAACCGGGCGCCACCATTATCGAGGCGACCTCGGGCAATACCGGTACCGGCCTCGCGATGGCGGCCGCGATCCGCGGCTACCGGTGCATCCTGGTGATGCCCGACAAGATGTCCTCGGAGAAGATCGACCTGCTCAAGGCGTACGGCGCCGAGGTCGTGATCACGCCGACGAACGTCCCCAACGACTCGCCCGAGTCGTACTACGGCGTCGCGAACCGGCTGACGGCCGAGATCCCCGGCGCGATCCAGCCCGACCAGTGGCACAACGCGATGAACCCGGGCGCGCACTACGTCACGACCGGCCCCGAGATCTGGGAACAGACGGCCGGCAAGATCACCCACTTCGTGAGCGGGATGGGCACCGGCGGCACGATCTCCGGCACCGCGCGCTACCTCAAGGAAAAGAACCCGCGGCTGGTCGTCGTCGGCGCCGATCCGGAAGGTTCGATCTACAGCGGCGACACGCCGAAGTCGTACAAGGTCGAAGGGATCGGGATGAGCTACCTCCCGCAGACCGTCGACATGCGCGTCATCGATCAGATCATGCGCATCACCGACAAGGACAGCTTCCTCATGGCGCGGCGGATCGCGCGCGAGGAAGGCTTGCTCGTCGGCGGCTCCTCGGGTACGGCGGTCGCGGCCGCCGTGCGCGTCGCGCACGACCTCCCGGCCGAAGCCGTGATGGTCGTCATGATGCCCGACTCGGGACGCGGCTACATGTCGAAGATCTTCAACGACGAATGGATGCGCGTCAACGGCTTCCTCGAGGACGAGCGCCGGAAGGAGACCGTCGGCGACGTGCTGCGCAC